>CAVLAW010000243.1:0-2389 GCA_963661155.1 Tidjanibacter massiliensis
GTCTTGTCCGTGCGCAGACAACATGTGCTTCTCCGATCGTTTTCTGTGCCACGCGGACCGGTACGGCCACTGCTTTTAACTGCATGCCGATCAGCACATCACCGATATCAATTCCGGCATGCGCCTGAACGCGCTCTACGGTAACAACATCCTCCAGCCCGTAATACGCCGCCATCGCAAACGATCCGCCGCCGTGCAGCCACGGTACCGCGCAGACCGGCTCATAGCCGTATTTCTCTGCCGCAGCACGCTCCAGAACAACCGCGCGGTTCAGATGCTCACAGCACTGTGCCGCCAGATACAGTCTATGTTCCTCTGTGCACGCATGCAGCGCCTCAAACACCGCCTGTCCGATCTCCTGACTCGAATCCGTTCCGAGCTTGCTGTTGTGAATCTCACTCGAAGAACAGCCGACAACCAGAATCTGTCCCGGCTTCATCTGCGCCGTCTCGATCAGTTCCTCGGCGACGTCTCTTGCTTCCTGTCTGATTTCTTCAAGATCCATTTTATCTTCCTCCTTTGCAGTCTGTGTAAATGCAGCAATATGCAGAAAGAGGCTGACTCACCTTCCGGGAATCAGCCTCCTTTCTTAAACTACACAATCATTTTTATTTCTGAACGATATTCACAATTCTTCCCGGTACGTAAATTTCTTTTACGATGGTTCCGGTCAGCTTGTCTGCAACTGCCTCTTTTGCAGCGGCGATTGCGGTATCTTTATCTGCATCTTTGGCGATTTTGATGGTTCCGCGCATTTTGCCGTTGATCTGAACAGCGATCTCAGCTACTGCTTCTACGGTCTTCTCCTCGTCAAATTCCGGCCATGCGGTCTGGTACAGACGTCCCTCATATCCAAGGTCTGCCCACAGTTCCTCGGTCATGTGCGGTGCAACCGGGTTCAGCAGGATCAGAAGGGTTTCGAACTCTTTTCTCGTTACCTTTCCGGCTTTGTAGAACTCGTTGACCAGGGTCATCATGGCTGCAATTGCTGTGTTGTATTTCAGTGACTCATAGTCATTGGATACTTTCTTGATGGTCTGGTGCATTTTGGACTCCAGCTCTTTGGAGTAAGTATCTCCGTCTACCAGGCTGTCCTGCAGTTTCCATACACGTTCGAGGAAACGACGGCATCCTTTTACGCCCTCCTGAGACCAGGAAGCACTTAAATCGAAAGCACCGATGAACATCTCGTACGTACGCAGGGTATCTGCACCGAACTCAGCTACGATATCATCCGGGTTGACAACGTTTCCGCGGGATTTGCTCATCTTCTCGCCGTTCTCGCCGAGGATCATTCCGTGGGAAGTACGTTTCTGATACGGTTCCGGGCATGGAACAACGCCCTGATCGTACAGGAATTTATGCCAGAAACGGGAATACAGCAGGTGAAGGGTGGTGTGCTCCATTCCTCCATTGTACCAGTCAACCGGCAGCCAGTATTTCATGGCTTCTTTGCTTGCCAGAGCCTCTTTGTTCTTCGGATCGGTATAACGGATGTAATACCAGGAAGAACCAGCCCACTGCGGCATGGTATCGGTCTCACGTTTTGCAGATCCGCCGCAGCACGGGCAGGTGGTGTTGACCCAGTCTGTCATGGCAGCCAGCGGAGACTCACCGTTATCGGTCGGCATGTAGCTCTCTACATCCGGCAGCTCCAGCGGAAGGGATTCTTCCGGAACTGGAACGTAACCGCATTTGTCGCAGTGTACGATCGGAATCGGCTCGCCCCAGTAACGCTGACGGGAAAATACCCAGTCACGCAGTTTGTAGTTTGTTTTTGCTTTTCCGACGTGGTTCTCTTCGAGCCACTCAAGGATTTTCTTCTTTGCTTCTGCAACAGAAAGTCCATTTAAGAAACCGGAGTTGACAAGAGTTCCCTCTGCAACGTCGGTGTATACTTCGTTCTGTACGTCGCCGCCTGCAACAACCTCGATGATCGGCATGTTGAATTTCTTTGCGAACTCCCAGTCACGCTCATCGTGTGCCGGTACAGCCATGATGGCGCCGGTGCCGTAGCTCATCAGTACGTAATCGGAAATCCAGATCGGGATCTCTTTTCCGTTTACCGGGTTGACTGCGGAAAGTCCGTCGATCATGACACCGGTCTTGTCTTTTGCAAGCTCGGAACGCTCGAAGTCGGATTTTCTGGCTGCCATCTCACGGTATACGCAGACCTCATCCCAGTTTTTGATCTCATCTTTGTACTGGTCGATGTACGGATGCTCCGGGGAGAGTACCATGTACGTAACACCAAACAGGGTATCCGGACGTGTGGTGTAGATGGTCAGTTTTTCCGGTTTGTCTTTTAAGGAGAAGTCTACCTCTGCTCCGTGGGAACGTCCGATCCAGTTTTTCTGGGAAGTCTTGACACGTTCGATATAGTCAACGC
>CAVLAW010000243.1:2428-3866 GCA_963661155.1 Tidjanibacter massiliensis
CCGTCCAGGCCGTCGATCAGTTTGTCTGCGTACTCGGTAATTTTCAGCATCCACTCGCTCTTTACTTTACGGACAACCGGGCTTCCGCAGCGCTCGCATACGCCGTTTACAACTTCCTCGTTTGCAAGACCTACCTTACAGGAAGTACACCAGTTGATCGGCATCTCTTTTTTGTATGCCAGTCCGGCTTTGAAGAGTTTCAGGAAAATCCACTGGGTCCAGTGATAATATTCCGGATCCGTGGTGTTGATCTCTCTGTCCCAGTCGAAGGAATATCCAAGGGACTGAAGCTGATCTTTGAAGTGATGTACGTTGTTTTTGGTAACGATTTTCGGATGGATGTGGTTTTTGATCGCATAGTTCTCGGTCGGAAGACCAAATGCATCCCATCCCATCGGATACAGAACGTTGTAGCCCTGCATTCTGCGCTTTCTGGCAACGATGTCCAGTGCGGTGTACGGACGCGGATGGCCTACGTGAAGTCCCTGTCCTGACGGATACGGGAACTCAACGAGTGCGTAATATTTCGGTTTTGTATAATCATCTGTGGCGGCAAAGGCTTTTTCGTCCTGCCAGATCTTCTGCCACTTTTTCTCAATGTTCTGTGGCTCATATCGTTTACTCATGGGTAACCTCCTGTATGTTCAAGTTCAAAGTTCTTTTTTCCCACGCTGACGCATTCGACAGCATGCGCATTTGAACATATAGCTGTATTCTATCACTCTTTCCCTGTTTTTACAATTTATTTTTTCCTATATCCTCTGTTTTTCTTCAAAAACAGCAGAAAAATCCGGTTTCCGGGCGAATTCTGCCTCTGAAACCGGATTTCTTCTGTTTTATGAAGCTATTTCGAAAGCGATTCCCGCTTTATTCTTCTGCTTTTTCAACCTTCGAAGCTCTTGCCTCAATCTCTTTTGCCTGGATATCGGATGGAGCCTGCTCATATCTTGCAAATTCATAGGAGAATTCGCCGCTTCCGCCAGTCATGGAACGGAGCGTTGTGCCGTATCCGTAGATCTCAAGTTCCGGAACATCGGCTTCGATAATCGTATGGCCCTTGTGATCCGGGTTCATGCCGAGGACACGGCCGCGGCGTTTGTTGAGGTCGCCCATGATATCGCCGGTGTATTTGTCGTCTACGGTGATCTTCATCGAAACGATTGGCTCAAGGAGAACCGGCGATGCTTCCATAAAGCCTTTCTTGAAGGCCTGGATGGCTGCTGTCTTGAATGCCATCTCAGAGGAGTCTACCGGATGGTAGGATCCATCGTACAGGACTGCTTTCACACCGACTACCGGGTAAGCTGCCAGAGGGCCTTTCTGTACGGCTTCCTGAATACCTTTTTCAACAGCCGGGAAGTAGTTCTTCGGAACAGCGCCGCCGACAACTTCCTGCTCAAAGATATATGGTTTGTCCAGATCGCCGGATGCCGAGAAG
>CAVLAW010000244.1:0-3805 GCA_963661155.1 Tidjanibacter massiliensis
ATCATCATCATGACCGATGCCGATGTCGACGGTGCCCACATTGACACCCTGATGCTGACGTTCCTGTACCGCTTCATGCCGGAGCTGATCAAACAGGGTCACGTATATCTGGCACAGCCGCCGCTGTTCAAGATCGAGAAGAACAAAAAAGTATGGTATGCATACGACGACGATGAGATGAACCGGATCCTCAATGAGATTGGACGCGGAGACAATAAGATCCAGCGTTACAAAGGACTTGGAGAGATGGATGCGGACCAGCTCTGGGAGACCACCATGGACCCGGAACGCCGTGTTCTGCGCCGCGTTGTGTACGACGAAGAGTATTCTTCTGAAATTGATCTGACCTTCAATACGCTCATGGGCGACAAAGTAGAGCCGCGCCGTGACTTTATCGAAGAGAGAGCGAAATACGCAAATAACCTGGATATCTAAGCATCTCAGACGGAATTAAGTGGAGGAAAAGATGGAAGATAATGTTTTTGATAAAATTCACGAGGTCGATCTGAAAGACACGATGGAGGAGTCCTATATCAACTACGCGATGAGCGTAATTGCCTCCCGTGCACTTCCGGACGTCCGCGACGGCTTAAAGCCGGTACAGAGACGTATTCTGTACTCGATGAGCGAGCTGAACAATACACCGGATAAGCCGCACCGTAAGTGCGCGCGTATCGTCGGTGATACGATGGGTAAATATCACCCGCACGGCGACAGCTCCATCTACGGAGCCCTCGTCAATATGGCGCAGGACTGGGCAACCCGCTATCCGATGGTTGACGGCCATGGAAACTTCGGTTCCGTGGACGGCGACGGCGCTGCGGCCATGCGATACACCGAGGCACGTTTAAGCAAAATCTCGATGGAGATGCTGGCGGATATCAACAAGGATACCGTAGACTTTGCCCCGAACTTTGATGAAACCGAAAAAGAGCCTGTTGTTATGCCGGCCCGTTACCCGAACCTTCTGGTCAACGGTACTTCCGGTATCGCCGTTGGTATGGCAACGAACATCCCGCCGCACAACCTGCGCGAGGTGGTAAGTGCCATTGTAAAAATTATTGACAATATCATCGAGGAGGACCGCGAGACCGATATCGAGGAGATCCTCGGCATCGTAAAAGGCCCTGACTTCCCGACGGGAGCAGAAATCCTCGGCACCCGTGGCATCGACGAGGCTTACCGGACCGGCCGCGGCAAAATCCGTGTTCGGGCGGTATCAAACATCGAGACCCTGCCGAACGGAAAGAGCGAGATCATCGTAACCGAGATCCCGTACATGGTAAACAAGGCGCGCCTGATCGAAAACATCGCCGCCCTTGTCCGTGATAAAAAAATTGACGGTATCACCGGCATTGCAGACCATTCCAACCGGGAGGGTATGCGCATCTGTATCGAACTGCGCCGCGATGCCAATGCAAACGTCATCTTAAACCAGTTATACAAACATACCCAGATGCAGGATACCTTCGGTGTCATTATGCTTGCACTGGTGAACAATCAGCCGAAAGTCATGAACCTTCTGGAGATGCTGACCTACTATCTGCAGCATCAGGAAGAGGTTGTGACGAGAAGAACGAAATACGACCTGAACAAAGCGCAGGAGAGAAGCCATATCCTGGAAGGACTCTTAAAAGCGCTCGACCATATCGACGAAGTGATCCACATCATCCGTGCATCCGCCAATGCGGCAGATGCAAAGAAGAACTTGATGGAGCGCTTCGAGCTGAGCGACGCCCAGGCCCAGGCAATCGTAGACATGCGTCTGCGCGCACTGACCGGTCTGGAAAGAGAGAAGCTGGAGAACGAGTACAAAGAGCTGATGGCGCGCATCGAGCAGTTAAAGGCTATTCTGGCAGACCGTAAGGTGCTTCTCGGCGTCATTCGCACAGAGATTCTGAACGTGGCTGATAAATACGGCGACGACAGAAGAACCTCCATCGGTTTCGACGAGTTCGATCTCTCCATGGAGGATCTGATTCCGCGCGAGAACACCGTCATCACCATGACGAAACTGGGCTACATCAAACGTATGACCGTTGACAACTTCCGCAGCCAGAACCGCGGCGGCAAGGGAATCAAGGGCATGCAGACCATTGAGGACGACTACATCGAGGAACTTCTGATGACGACGACCCATCATTACCTGATGTTCTTCACGAATACGGGAAGAGTCTACCGTCTGAAGGCATACGAGATCCCGGAGGCGTCCCGGACCGCAAGAGGAACGGCGATCGTCAACCTTCTCCAGCTTCAGCCGGGAGAGAAGATTACCGCTGTCATTCCGATGCGCAAATACGAGAAAGGCCATTATCTGTTTATGGCAACGAAGAAGGGACTGGTGAAGAAGACGCCGCTCGAAGAGTACGAGAACGTCAGAAAAACGGGTCTTGCTGCCATTGCGCTCCGCGATGATGATGAGCTGATCGAGGTTAAGACAACCGATAACGAGAAAGAGATTATCCTGGTAACGAAATTTGGCCAGTGTATCCGTTTCAAGGAGACCGATGTGCGCACCACAGGCCGTGTTTCCATGGGCGTACGAGGCATCAACCTTCTGGACGGCGATGAAGTAGTCGGCATGCAGATCTGCACGCAGGGAGACTATCTCCTTGTCGTATCCGAAAACGGCATGGGCAAACGCACCCCGATGGCCGAGTTCACGGTACAGCTCCGCGGCGGCAAGGGTGTCAAATGCTATAAGATTACCGAAAAGACCGGAAACCTGATCGGTTCCAAGGCAGTCAATGAGGACAATGAGATCATGATGATCACTACAGAGGGTATCATTATCCGTACCCCATGCTCCGGCATCTCCGTGATGGGCCGCATCACGTCCGGCGTCAAGCTGATGGATGTGGACGGCGAGATCAAGGTTGCCAGCATTGCAAAAGTAAGAGAAAAAGAAGCAGCAGAGGAGACTCCTGCATCGGAGGAAGAGACCGAAAACGCTTCTGAGTAGACAAACGAATAATACAGCGTCGGAAAACGTGTCTGAGGGAAGAACTCAGGCACGTTTTGCCGTTTGGAAGAAAAAACAGGAAAGGGGAGAAGAGTGTGAAGAGAATTTTACTGATGGTGTTGCGGAATCTGCTTCTGGTCCCGTGGATGTGGTGCAGGCTCTGTTACCATGCCGCGCATCCGGACAAGTACAGTCTGGAGGAGCACTTTAAAATGCTGCGCTTTATTGTCCGGCGGGCGAACAAAGGCGGAAACGTCATTGTGGAATCGTATGGAGCAGAAAACCTTCCAGCGCAGGACGGCTTTGTGATGTACCCGAATCACCAGGGCCTGTACGATGTGCTGGCGATCGCAGGAGCCTGTTCGCGTACATTTACGGTTGTTGCGAAAAAAGAGGTAGCGCATATTCCATTTTTAAAGCAGGTTTTTACGTGCATCCACGCACTGTTTATGGACCGGGAGAATCTGCGGCAGTCGATGCAGGTGATCAATGAGGCGGCCGAAGTCGTAAAAGACGAAAAAAATGTCATTCTGTTTCCGGAAGGAACGAGGAGCAGAAAAGGGAACCAGTTACTGGAGTTTAAAAGCGGCAGCTTCAAGATTGCAGTAAAAGCAAAATGCCCGATTGTGCCGGTAGCCTTGAAAAACTGTTTCGTTCCATTTGACTCCAATACGATCCGTCCCGTAACGGTAGAAGTCCATTTTCTCGACCCGATCCCGTACGAGGAATACCAGGGAATGAAGACAACCGAGATTGCCGAGATGGTAAAAAAGAGAATCGAAGCAGTCGTAACCGCGTAGCGGTTTCAGAAAAGAGCGTGATATGCGCTCTTTTCTGCCGTTC
>CAVLAW010000245.1:0-2529 GCA_963661155.1 Tidjanibacter massiliensis
GCGTAAGAAAGTGATTCAGGTGTGAGCAGCTCTCCTTTTGCGAAGCAAAACTTTCAATGAGGGCTGCGAATGTTACAGTTCGCAGAACTGTAACAGGAATAAATGATCGGGAATCCGGTCAGAAAAAAGAAAGGATCAGAGAACGTAAGATGAGTATCTTAATCAAAAATGGCGAGGTCATTGACCCAGCCACCCAAAAAGACGAAATCAGTGATGTTCTGATCGAAAACGGCGTCATTACACGGGTTGAAAAAGGAATCCGCGTAAAAGATGCGCAGGTAATAGATGCCAAAGGCTGCTACGTTATGCCGGGCATCATCGATATGCATGTACATCTCCGCGACCCGGGGCAGACATATAAAGAAGATATTGAAAGCGGTTCGAAAGCAGCCGCAAAGGGAGGCGTGACAACGCTGGTAGCGATGCCGAACACCAAGCCGGTCATCGACAGCCCGGACCGCGTCAACTATGTAACGATCAAAGCGGACCGTTTCTCCCCAATCAATGTTCTTCAGGCAGGTGCCATCACAATGGGACAGAAAGGTGAGGAGCTCGCCGACATCGAGGGCATGGTAAAAGCCGGCATCCCGGCAATCAGCGAGGACGGAAAATCCGTTATGAACGCACTGCTCTATAAAGAAGCAATGGAGATCGCTGCGAAAGCAAATATTCCGGTGCTTGCACACTGCGAGGACAAGAACCTTGTGAACGGCGGCTGCATGAACGAGGATGCAAACTCAAGGGCGTGGCATCTGCCGGGTATCACCAATTCCGTAGAGAACACGATCGTAGCAAGAGATATCGTGCTTGCCGCAGAGACAGGCGCGCATCTTCATCTGTGCCACTGCTCGACGAAAGAGAGCGTGGACATGGTGCGCGAGGCGAGAAAAGTCGGCGTTTCGATTTCCGCCGAGGTATGCCCACATCACTTTACCATCTGCAGCGACGACATCGTAAAGGGCGACACCAATTACAAGATGAATCCGCCGCTCCGTACGAAAGAGGATCTCGAGGCACTGCGCCAGGGACTCAAAGATGATGTTTTCGATGTCATCAGCACCGACCATGCACCGCACGCGCTGACTGAAAAACAGGAATCCTTCAAGAAAGCACCGTTCGGTATCGTCGGACTTGAGACGAGTGTTGCGCTTACGATTACAGAACTCGTAGACACCGAGATTATCACCCCGATGCAGATGGCGGAGAAGATGAGCTACAATCCGGCGAAGATTCTGCACCTGGACAAAAAAGGATCGCTTGCACCTGGCATGGACGCTGACGTGGTTGTCATCGACCCGGAGGCAGAGTATGTGATCGACCCGAAGGACTTCGTTTCCAAGGGCAAAAACACTCCGTTCGGCGGCAAGAAAGTCAAAGGAAAAGTCATGGCTACCGTCTGCGGCGGCAAAATTGTATACGAAGCAGAATAATTGTTCTAATAGAAAAGACAGAAGAGGGAGAGTAAGCAGATGATTAATAAACTGATTGCAAACATCAAGAAAACAAATGCACCGATCGTAGTAGGTCTGGACCCGATGCTGAATTATGTGCCGGAGCACGTACAGAAAAAGGCATTTGAGGAGTACGGCGAGACACTGGAAGGTGCTGCAGAAGCCATCTGGCAGTTCAACAAAGCAATCGTTGACGCAACATACGACCTGATCCCGGCTGTAAAACCGCAGGTTGCCATGTATGAGCAGTTCGGTGTTCCGGGAATGGCAGCTTACGAGAAAACCGTTTCCTACTGCCAAGAAAAAGGACTCGTTGTTATTGGTGACATTAAACGAGGCGATATCGGATCGACTTCCGAGGCTTATGCTGTCGGCCATCTCGGACATGTTCAGGTAGGAAGCAAATCTTACGCCGGATTCCATGAAGATTTTGCAACAGTCAATCCGTACCTGGGATCTGACGGTGTGAAACCGTTCATCAAGGTCTGCAAAGAGGAGAAGAAAGGTATCTTCGTTCTGGTAAAAACCTCGAACCCGTCCAGCGGCGAGTTCCAGGACCGTATCATCGACGGCCGTCCGCTGTATGAGTGGGTCGGCGAGCAGGTTGCCGCATGGGGCGAGGAGCACATGGGCGATGATTACAGCTATGTCGGAGCCGTTGTCGGTGCTACGTACCCGGAGATGGGAAGGGTTCTGCGTAAAGTAATGCCGAAATCCTATATCCTGGTACCGGGCTACGGTGCACAGGGCGGAAAAGGAAAAGACCTGGTTCACTTCTTCAATGAGGATGGACTCGGTGCGATTGTCAACTCTTCGAGAGGTATTATCGCTGCTTATAAACAGGAGAAATATGCGGAGTTTGGCGCTCCGAACTTTGCGGATGCTTCGAGAGCAGCTGTAAAAGATATGGTTGAGGATATCAGCGGAGCGCTTGCTGCTGCAAAATAAATAAAATCAGAAAGGGGAAAGCTCAAAAGTCTGCGGCGGACGTATGTCTACAAGGAAGGCGTTTGGGCTTTTCTCCGATTCAGGAAAATAAAAGGAGAGTCAGCTATGAAAATTAAGGAATGCTGTACCG
>CAVLAW010000245.1:2539-3787 GCA_963661155.1 Tidjanibacter massiliensis
GTGGTAAGTCAGGAGTGCATTGCGAAAGGGATTTACAGCATGTGGATTTCCACGAAAGTGATTGCGAAAGAGGCGAAGGCCGGCCAGTTTGTTTCTCTGTTTTCGAAAGACGGCAGCCGTCTTCTGCCGCGTCCGATTTCTCTGTGTGAAATCGACCGCGAGGGCGGAAAGCTTCGGATTGTATACCGTGTGGCAGGTGCCGGAACGGAGGAGTTTTCGCATCTGAAGGCGGGAGATGAAATTGATGTGTTAGGACCGCTGGGAAATGGGTTCCCGATCGAGGAAGGTAAGGGAAAACGTGTGATGCTGATGGGCGGCGGTATTGGTGTTCCGCCGATGCTGCAGACGGTGAAGGATCTGGGAACGGATACGATCATCTGCTGTGGTTACCGCGACGAGCTGTTTTTGAATGAGGAGTTTGCGGCAGCCGGGGATCTTCATATTGCAACGGAGGACGGCAGTGCCGGTGTGAAGGGCAATGTCATGGATGCGGTGCGCGAGGATCATCTGGAAGCGGATGTGATTTTTGCCTGTGGTCCGGCTCCGATGCTGCGGGCGATTAAGGCGTACGGGCTGGAGAAAGGCATCCCATGCTGGATTTCGATGGAGGAGAAGATGGCGTGCGGCGTGGGCGCATGTCTTGCGTGTGTCTGCCAGTCTACTGAGGTGGACGGGCATTCTCATGTGCATAACAAGCGGATCTGCAAGGACGGTCCGGTATTTTTGAGTACGGAAATTGAACTGTAAGTGACGCGAGGAGGATAAAAACGATGAAGACAAGTGTGAATCTGGCGGGTGTGGAACTGAAAAATCCGGTAATGACGGCTTCTGGTACGTTTGGCTCCGGCGCGGAGTACAGTGAGTTTGTGGATCTGAAGGAGCTTGGCGCGGTTGTGACGAAGGGTGTTGCGAATGTGCCGTGGCCGGGGAATCCGACGCCTCGGATTGCGGAAGTCTATGGCGGCATGCTGAATGCGATCGGGCTGCAGAATCCGGGCATTGATGTGTTCTGTGAGAGGGATATTCCGTTTTTGAAGCAGTTTGACACGAAGATTGTGGTGAATGTCTGTGGGAAGACGACGGAGGATTATTGTGAGGTTGTGGAGCGGCTATCTTCGGAGCCGGTGGATCTGCTGGAGATTAATATTTCTTGCCCGAATGTGAAGGAGGGCGGAATTGCGTTTGGTCAGGATCCGAAGGCGGTTGAGGCGATTACGAAAGAAGTGAAAAAGTATGCGAAGCAGCCGA
>CAVLAW010000246.1:0-3765 GCA_963661155.1 Tidjanibacter massiliensis
ATTATAGTATAATGTAACTTGTTGTGAGTAAAGAGATGGTCCGCTGTTGCAGAAAGGCATTAAGAACATCCAGGGTAAAAAAGGAGATAAAGAAATGAACGACATTATTAAGAAAATCGAAGATGCACAGTTGAAAGCAGAAGCACCGGAGTTCCGCGTTGGTGATACCGTTAAAGTTTACGGTAAAATCAAAGAGGGTAACCGCGAGCGTATCCAGGTATTCGAAGGCGTTGTCTTGAAAAGACAGGGCGGCGGAAGCAAAGAAACCTTCACCGTACGTAAGAGCTCTAACGGCGTAGGCGTTGAGAAAACATGGCCGGTACACTCTCCGAACGTAGAGAAAGTAGAAGTGATCAGACGTGGTAAAGTAAGACGTGCGAAACTGAATTACTTAAGAGACCGTGTTGGTAAAGCAGCGAAAGTTAAAGAGCTGGTAAAATAATAAGTCGTTAAAAGGATGGCCGGAGGAACATGAGCAATTGTGTTTCTCCGGTTTTGTCTTACGGAGAATTACACTATGGGTATGAACACCAGATATGTAAAAGAATATTTCTACAAGAAAAAGATCCGGGCCAGATTTGTCTGGATTCTGGAAATCATCGCAGCCATTCTTCTGGCAGCGGTATTTTCCTGGTTTTTCTGCAGAAGCGTCGTGGTGCAGGAGGGTTCGATGGAGCCGACTCTCGTGCCGGGTGAGCGTGTGCTGATGGACTCTGCCTGGTACCGTTTGAGTTCCCCGAAGCGGGGTGATATCATCGCATTCCGCACGAGCGAGGACAAGAAGGCGAGCATCCACATCAAGCGTGTGATTGCAGTGCCAGGCGAGACGGTACAGATCAGGGATGGACAGATCCTTATCAACGGGGAGGTCTACAACGAGAAGGGCGAATTTCCGGCGATCACGAACGCAGGGCTTGCCTCGGAGCCGATCACAGTCGGGAAGGGGCAGTATTTTGTGCTCGGCGACAACCGGAACAACAGCGAGGACAGCCGCCACAACGGCATGGGACTTGTGGATTCTGACCGGATTGTCGGAAAGCTCTGGTTTACGATTTCACCGTGGAAGAAAATCGGTTTCGTGTAAACACAGCACCATAGAAGGAGAAGATAGATGAATTATCAGTGGTACCCGGGTCATATGACGAAGGCGCGCAGACAGATGCAGGAGGATTTAAAACTGATCGACCTGATGATTGGGCTGGTCGATGCGAGGGTTCCTGCGGCGAGCCGCAACCCGGATATAGATGAACTTGGAAAGAACAAAGCGCGGCTGATCCTGCTGAACAAGTCGGACCTTGCCGACGAGCGCGCCAACGATGCCTGGATGGAGTATTTTAAAGAAAAAGGATACTCTGTTGTAAAGGTGAATTCCCGTTCCGGCGCAGGCATGAAAGCGATCAACAGCGCCGTACAGGAAGCCTGTAAGGAGAAAATTGAGCGTGACCGCAAGCGCGGCATCTTAAACCGTCCGGTCCGCGCGATGGTTGTCGGTATTCCGAATGTCGGAAAGTCGACGTTTATCAATGCGTATGCGGGCAGAGCCTGTGCAAAAACCGGAAACAAGCCGGGCGTCACCAAGGGAAAACAGTGGATCCGCCTGAGCAAACAGCTCGAACTGCTGGACACACCTGGTATCCTGTGGCCGAAATTTGAGGACCAGCAGGTGGGACTTCACCTTGCGATGATCGGTTCCATCAACGATGAGATTCTGAACGTGGAGGAACTGGCACTGTCCGTCATCGATTATCTGACGGCAGAGTATCCGGGAATACTCGAGAAGCGGTTCGGCTTTGAAGGCGTGACAGACCGCGTGGAAATTTTAGGCGAAATTGCGCGGGTGCGCGGCTGCCTGAAAAAGGGAAGCGAGCTCGATTACGAGAAAGCGGCCCGCATGCTGATGGATGATTTCCGGAGCGGAAAGCTCGGCAGAATCACGCTGGAAAAACCGGAATAAGTGGATTTAAGAAAATAAAAATGCGGAGAAGAACGATGACAGAAAAAAAACAATCGATATCCGCCATACGGGAAATTTTTGCGGCAGCTTCGGAGACGGAGCTGCCCGCCCTTTATCTGGAATATAGGGAGGATTCCCGCGCTGGCGTACAGAATCTGATTCGAAAATACCAGAAACAGGAAGAGGCACTGGCAAAAGAGCGGGAGCGCACGGAAGCCATGAAGATCTACGAGCACAAATACGAGGATCTCGGCTGGATCTGCGGCATCGATGAGGTAGGAAGAGGCCCTCTGGCGGGCCCTGTGGTCGCAGGAGCGGTCATTTTACCGCGCGACAGTAAAATCCTGTATCTGAACGATTCCAAGCAGCTTACAGCGAAGAAACGCGATGAGCTGTACGATGTAATCATGCGTGAGGCAGTGGCGGTTGGCATCGGCTATGCGTCCCCAGCGCGGATCGACGAGATCAATATTTTACAGGCAACGTATGAGGCGATGCGCGAGGCAATCAGCAAGCTTGCCGTGAAGCCGGATGTGCTTTTAAACGATGCGGTCAAAATCCCGCAGGTGGATATCCGTCAGGTGCCGATCATCAAGGGAGATGCCAAGAGCGTTTCGATCGCAGCGGCAAGTATCGTGGCCAAGGTGACGAGGGACCGGCTGATGGAAGAGTATGACAAGGTGATTCCGGGATATGGATTTGCGTCGAACAAAGGGTATGGTTCGGCGGAACATATCGCAGCCTTAAAGAAAATCGGCCCGTCGCCGATCCACCGGCAGTCGTTTATCGGACATTTCGTGTAAAAACACAGCATCAGAAAAGGAGAATTTTTGAATCAGCGGGAAGTAGGAACAAAACAGGAGAGCCGCGCGGCGGAATATCTGGAGAGTCTGGGGTATCAGATTCTGGAACGGAATTTCCGGTGCCGCTTCGGCGAGATTGACCTGATCGCAAAACAGGGGGATACTTACGTTTTCATCGAGGTAAAATACCGTACCGGCCGCATCGCCGGAGACCCGGCGAGCGCCGTGGACGGGAAAAAACAGAAGAAAATTTCAAAAACAGCAGATTATTACCGCATGCTCCACAAAATCTCCGGGGACGTGCCCTGCCGCTTCGATGTTGTGGCAGAGACACCGGCAGAGATCCGCGTCTATACAAACGCGTTTTACTATCAGGGCCGCGGATGGTGAGAAGGGAGTTTTTATGATACCAATTCAATGGAAACAAAACGAGAAAGAAACGATGCATGTCAATGAGGCGGAAAACGGCGTAGTTTATCTGACCTGGCCGGCTCTGGAAAAAATTGAGGGCATCCGCCATGCATTTTCCACACGGCTCGGCGGAGTAAGCCGTGACCATCTTTTCAGCATGAACCTCAGTTATTCACGCGGTGACGACCCGGCGAATGTGCGGGAGAATTACCGGCGGTTCTGCGAGGCGGCGGGATTCGCGGTGGAAAACATCGTCACATCCGACCAGACCCACACGACGAATGTCCGTTACGTGACAAAAGCAGACTGTGGCAGCGGTGTGACAAGAGACCGCGATTTTCACGACATCGACGGCATGATCACAGATGAGCCAGGCGTTGTGCTTGCGACGTTCTATGCGGACTGCGTGCCGCTCTACTTCGTTGATCCGGTGCACCGTGCGATCGGGCTTTCCCATTCCGGCTGGCGCGGAACCGTCCACAAAATGGGACAGGCAACCATCGATGCCATGCACGAACGGTTTGGAACAGAGGCGAAAGATGTGATCACAGCGATCGGCCCGTCGATCTGTCAGGACTGCTACGAAGTGAGCGTGGA
>CAVLAW010000247.1:0-3729 GCA_963661155.1 Tidjanibacter massiliensis
AGGACGGGCCGATCCTGTTGCTGGACGAGCCGACCGCCGCACTGGATCCGATTGCAGAAAACGATATTTATGAGAAATACAGTGCGATGACGGCGGGAAAAACATCTCTTTTTATTTCCCACCGTCTGGCATCTACCCGGTTCTGTGACCGCATTATTTTTGTCGCGGATGGCGGGATCAAAGAGGAGGGCACGCATGAAAGCCTGCTGGCGCTGGGCGGTGCATACGCAGAGCTCTTTGAGGTGCAGAGCCGCTACTATCAGGAAGGAAAGGAGTTCTAAAAGATGAAAGAAAAAGTAACAATGTTGCATGCGGCCGCGATGCACCTGCGTGCCGTCCGTGAACTCCATCGGGTAACACCATCCTTTTTTTATGTCCTGACACTGTACTGCATCTTTGATGCCCTTCTGCCGTATGTAACCGTGTTCTTTTCTGCAAGAATTCTGACGGAGCTTGCAACCCTGCGCCGCGCTGAGATTCTGTGGCGGTGGGTTTTCGCCGGTGTTTTATGTACGGGACTTGGCGCAATTGCAAAGGCAGTGCTTTTCCGGCGCTATCAGTCTCTGCTCAATGACCTCTATGGGCGGAAAGAAATTCTGTTCATCCATAAGATGTTCGATTTAGATTATGCGGAGCTGGATAAGCAGGAAAACCATGACCTCCGGGACCAGATCCGACAGAATGAAAACTGGTCCGGCTGGGGGCTGATGCGGGTGGAAAACGTGTATTCCGGTGCAGTAACCAGCGTGATGGGTCTGCTTGGCGGCATCACACTGACTGTCACCCTGTTTCTGTCCCCGGTACCGGAGAACGTCGGATGGCTGACCGTGCTGAACCATCCTCTGTTTGTGCTTATTCTGGCGGCCGGAATTCTGCTGGTCAGTATTCTTGCCGGCCGGGTCAGCGCAAAGGCCACGCAGTGCTGGAGCGACTGTGCGGAGGAAGCAACCCTGGGGAACCGGCTTTTTGGCCATTTCGGATTTATCGGGAGGGATACGAAGCGGAGTATCGACATCCGCATGAATGACCAGCAGCGGCTGATCAGCGCCTACTGGAAAGACTGCTCCACGTTTGGCGTGCAAGGTGCTCTTGGCAGACTGGCCCGTGGGGAAATGGGCATGTATGCCAGTCTTGGTGTGGGGATTACGACTCTTACCACGGGAATGATCTATCTGTTCACCTGCTTAAAGGCGCTGGGCGGTGCTTTTGATGTGGGCAGCATTACCCAGTATGTAGGTGCTGCTACCGCGATGGTCACCAATGTGTTTGCACTCACGGATATGATCGGCATCCTGAAAACGAATACGCCGTATCTGGAAAAAACGTTTGCGTTTCTGGACATTCCGAATGCGATGTACCAAGGAAGCCTGACGACCGAGAAACGTTCAGACCGGCGCTACGAAGTGGAGTTCCGGGATGTGTCGTTCCGTTACCCGGGATCAGAAGTCTGGTCTCTGCGCCATGTGAATATGAAGTTCAAGATCGGCAGACGCCTTGCTATTGTGGGAGAAAACGGCAGCGGAAAGACCACCTTCATTAAGCTGCTGTGCCGCCTGTACGATCCGCAGGAAGGTCAGATTCTTCTGAACGGGATCGATATTCGCAAGTACAGATACGACGATTACCGGAATATTTTCTCTGTAGTTTTTCAGGACTTCCAGCTCATCTGCCAGCCGCTCGGCAATAACGTGGCGGGCAGCATGACGTATGACAGGGAGCGGGCGAAAAAAGCGCTGATCGATGCAGGATTCGGCGACCGCCTGGCATCGATGGGCAAGGGACTGGATACCATGATCTACAAAAATCTGTCCGAGGACGGCGTGGATGTTTCCGGCGGCGAAGCACAGAAGATCGCGATTGCCCGTGCACTCTACAAGGATGCACCGTTCATCATCCTCGACGAACCGACCGCCGCTCTCGACCCGATTGCCGAGGCGGAAATTTATGAAAAATTCGATAAAATTGCGGGCGACAAGACAGCTGTCTACATCTCACACCGTCTGTCCTCCTGTAAATTCTGTGACGAGATCGCCGTATTCCACGAAGGCGCTGTGATCCAGCAGGGCACCCACGACGAACTCATTGCCGATACAAACGGCAAGTATTACGAGCTCTGGAATGCGCAGGCACAGTATTATACGGAGTAAAATTTTTCGCAGTATATCCACCTCGGCATGGAACTGGACGGGACACGGCAGTTTGGTGAGTATGGGATGCTGTATGATCTGATCAAATATCCGGATCAGCGGTAAGTGATCCTGTTACTCTATGGGATAGAAAGAACCGCCAGAAGAGATAGAGACTTGATATGTCCATTATTTCTTCTGGCGGTTCTTTTGCTTGTCATTTAAGCATGATTACGCTCCGTTCATTACCATTTTTTTCTTTGGAACAACTTGCATCATAGTCTCATTTTTCGGTTTGTCAAGCGATTTTCGAAAAAAGTTCTGCGTTTTTTCGAAAAGAAAGGAAATCTTGACACGGAAAATCAGAATTTCTTTGATCATGAATTTGATCCGGGATATCATAACTGGGGAATCAGTCTTCATGCGTATGAGATGGTCGTTCCGGAGGTGGCTTCGCTCGCCAGCGTTCTTCGGACGTGCCGGGAGCAAAGGATCTGCCTGTGGATGGGTGAGACAGGCGGCAGAAATGAGCATGCATGGCAGACAACGATGTACGAAATTCTTGCCGAGTACCACGCCGGTTATAATCTGTGGTGCTGGAAAACGGTAGAGGGAGCAGGATGTGCTTCTATTCTGAATTTTAATGTTCCGGACGAATGGCATCTGATTACCGATTATGCGATTCATGGGGCTGCAAAACCGTCCTACGAGCATGCGCAGGCAATCTGGGAAAGCTATCTGGAATGCCTGGCAGTAGAGAAATGCAAGGAAAACACGCAGTATCATCCGTATCTGCTGCGTGAGGGTGATTTTGAGATTCCGGTGATCGGTTATAATGCACTGCCGGCGGATTCACACCGTGGCCTCTGCGATCTTCCGAATGCCGTAGGATATCGACTGTATGACCGGTTTGAGATGGTTTATGAGAAGGACTATCATCCGGAACCGGCCGGCTTTGCAGGACTTGGGCCTATCAAGCATCCACGGGATCATGTACAGCTTCAGATGGGAGCGGGAGAGTATGCTTCTTATACCATCCGGGAAAAAGAAACCTATACGGTTTCTGTCACTTACTGTGCAGAAGAAGAGGTGAAGATCCGGGCGACAATCCAGGGAGAGACTCTTTTTGAAGGGGTAATGCCTCCAGCAGCAGAGAAAGTAACTTTGGATGTTCATCCATATTTTGCATATGAAACAGCACCGAACACACTCGAACAGTTCACATTTGGCATTGTTACAGGCGAGGGAATCCTGAAAATAGAGGTTCTGGATGGATGTGCACGGTTCGGACAGATTGTGGTTCGGAAAAACAGTAAATAACAGAACATAAAGTTCCTTTCCCAAAAAGAAGGAGCAGGTGAATCTGCCTGTCGGAATATCAAACATCCGATGGGCAGATTTTTTTGAATTTTTTTCAGTTTCCCATTGACAATCGCATCACTGGTGCTATAATAAAAACAAACATATGAATAAATGTTCATATGAACAGTGAAAAAGAAAAAGGAGATCAAAAGCGATGAAGAAAACGTATAAGATCGATGTTGACTGCGCAAACTGTGCAAACAAAATGGAAGAGGCTGCAAAAAACACAGCAGGTGTAAAG
>CAVLAW010000248.1:0-3691 GCA_963661155.1 Tidjanibacter massiliensis
GGTTACTTCTTTGTACTCACCGTTGTCTGCACGCTGTACGGTAACATCTACGGTCTCGCCGGATGCATAGTAGGTCAGTGTCTCTTTTAATCCTTTTGCATTCGAAATGCTTCTTCCGTCAAATGCGGTGATGACATCGCCTTTCTTGAATCCTGCATCTGCTGCCGGGCTGCCGTCTACAACGCTCATAATGCATACGCCGGTCGGGATGCCGTAGTTCTGGGAAATATCAGCGCTGACGTCGGCCATGTTGATACCAATGTATGCTGCCTGATCATCGCTTACTTTATATCTGGTGGTCAGGTTCATCAGGTTCTGCAGGATCGGTTCTGCCTTGGAAATCGGAATTGCAAAGCCCATGCCCTCGACCTGTGTGGAGCTGTATTTTGCTTCGTTGATGCCGATCAGCTCACCGTTCATATTTAAGAGGGCGCCACCGCTGTTTCCAGGGTTAATGGCTGCATCGGTCTGGATCAGTCCTTCAGAAGTAATTGTCTCGCCGGTTGACTCATCCTGGCTGGAAATCGTACGGTCTTTGGCACTTACGTAGCCGCTGGTCAGAGATTGGCCGGTTCCCAGTGCGTTTCCGATGGCAACAACCTGATCGCCGACATCCAGACTGTCAGAATCACCCATAACGGCAATTTTGATCTGGCTCTTTGTCTCATCTTTGATATCCGAAAGTTTTACAGCAACAACGGCAAGGTCGTTGTCTGCATCGGTACCTTTGATCTGGCCTTCTACAGTCTCATCGTCGATGAAGCTGACGGAAAGAGAGGTTGCACCGCTGATAACGTGGTTATTTGTCGCGATCAGAAGCTCATCATCATTCTGTCCGACAATAACGCCGGTTCCGCTCGCCGGTACTTCCTGGCTCGTGGTTCCGAAGAAGGTCTGGACCTCTTCTACCGTCGTCGTTGAAATGGCTACCAGAGACGGCATAGCGCTCGTTGCAACGTCTTTCACTGACATAGTTCCAGTCGCCGTGCTGCTGGAAGCAGAGGATGTATCGCTACTGTCTGTGCCTGTCGTCGTGGTTGTCGTTGGAATTGTAACTTCTTCTGTCTTCGCAGTCGTGCTGATAACTTTCGTTCCGACTGCCGCCGTTCCGATGAAGACACCGCCCGCTACGAGTCCGAAGCAAGCTGCCATGGCAAGTGTCATGCCCCATTTCTTTGCGGTTGACATCGGTTTTTTGGCTTTCTTTTTGTGATCCTGCGGCTGCGGTACAGCGGAGAACTTCGGTGCCTCCTGAGATGCACGGCTCTGTGCCTGTGACTGATACTGGTAATGCTCCTTCTGTGTGGAAACTGTTTTCTCTGTTCTGTTTTCTGCTGCGCTCTCGTTCTGCTCCGATCTTCCGGTGTAAGATGCGCTGTTGTTCTCCTCACCGGTTTTGCCGCTGATCTTCGGATTTACCCAACTGTATGTCGTTGCTTTTTTCTCTTCCTGTGCTTTCGGTGCTTCTGTGCCTGGTTCTGCACTCTGCTCCGCAGAAGTTTTCTCTTCTGTAACTTCTGCTGTGCTCTCTGCTTTTGTTTCTTCTGTATTCGTTTCGGTTCCGGCTGTACCCGGATTCATTTCCTCTTTCTTGAACTCTTCACTCATGGCTGGTCCCTCTTTCTCTTTTCTATCTCATGCACCACAGGGTAATCTGCAATGCTTTTCTTGCTTTCTTATTTCTTTATCCCCTATTGTACGGTAGAATTGTGTTGAAACTGTGATAATTTTGAAAAAAGAGGAATTTTGTCACGCCGCTTACTCTACGGTAACAGATTTCGCCAGATTTCTCGGTTTATCCACATCAAGACCTCTGCCGATGGATACGTAGTAGCCGAACAGCTGCAGCGGAATGATCGCCAGCGAGTTTGCGAATACCGGATTCGTCTCCGGCAGGTAAACCACGTAGTCTGCCACTTTCTCTACTTCTGTATTTCCGATGGTCGTCACGGCCATGACAAATGCACCACGGGTTTTGACCTCCTGAATGTTGCTGATCGTCTTTTTGTAAAGCTCCGGCTGGGTCAGCACAGCGACTACAAGGCGGCCGTCCTCAATCAGGGAAATCGTGCCGTGTTTCAGTTCGCCTGCTGCGTACGCCTCGGAATGGATATAGGAAATCTCTTTTAATTTCAGGGAGCCCTCCATTGAGATTGCATAGTCGATACCTCTTCCGATGAAGAAGACATGCTCAGCGGCAAGGTAACGGTTGGCGAAGCGCTGTACATTCTCCTTGTGGGACAGGAGCAGGGAAATCTGCTCCGGCAGACGCTCGAGGCTCTGGATCATCTTACCAAAGGATTCTTCATCGATCGTACCGAGTACTTTTGCAAATTTCATTGCCAGAAGATAGTGTGCAATAAGCTGTGTACTGTACGCTTTCGTCGTCGCAACAGCGATCTCCGGGCCGGCCCAGGTGTACATGACATTATCTGCCTCCCGTGCAATCGAGCTTCCGACAACATTTACGATGCCCAGTGTGCGGACGCCTTTCTCTTTTGCCAGACGCAGCGCTGCCAGCGTATCTGCAGTCTCGCCTGACTGGCTGACGATGATGACCAGTGTATTCTCCTGGAGAATCGGATCACGGTAACGGAATTCACTTGCCAGATCAACTTCCACCGGAATTCTTGCCAGTTTTTCAAAGACGTATTTTGCTGTCACACCAGTGTGATATGCAGAACCGCAGGCAACGATGAAGATCTTGCTGATCGCGCGGATCTCTTCATCTGTCATGCCGAGTTCTTCGATGACCACATCGCCGTCCTTGATACGCGGGGTCAGGGTATCTTTTACAGCTTTCGGCTGCTCGTGCATCTCTTTCAGCATGAAGTGCTCGTAGCCGCCTTTCTCTGCCGCATTCATATCCCATTCGATGTGGGTCGCCTCTTTTTCCAGCTCCTCCTCGTCGATGTTGTAGAAATGAAGGCCGTCGCGGGTCAGCTTGACGATCTCCTCATTTTCCAGAAAATAGACGTCTCTCGTATATTTCAGTACGGCCGGAACGTCAGATGCGATCAGGTTGCCGTCCTTGCTGGTGCCTACGATCAGCGGGCTGTCTTTGCGGACCGCATACACTTCATCCGGGTGATCGCGGAACAGGATGCCAAGTGCATAAGATCCCTCCATGCGGTGCATAACCTTTGTGATCGTTGCCAGCGGATCGCCGTTGTAATAGTAATCCAGCATATGAGCAATAACCTCGGTATCCGTCTCGGAAAGAAACTCATATTCTTTGGACATCAGTTTTTTCTTTAATTTCAGATAGTTCTCAATGATTCCATTGTGTACCACGACGATCGAGTGGTCTTTATTAAAATGCGGATGCGCATTCAGATCGGAAGGTGCTCCATGGGTTGCCCATCTTGTATGGCCGATTCCCACGGTACCCGGAAGGGTAGCTCCGTCCTGTGT
Organism: Tidjanibacter massiliensis; assembly: GCA_963661155.1. Classification (GTDB taxonomy): domain Bacteria; phylum Bacillota; class Clostridia; order Lachnospirales; family Lachnospiraceae; genus Fusicatenibacter; species Fusicatenibacter massiliensis_A. The sequence goes on from CAVLAW010000248.1 coordinate 3,415, forward strand.
CATTTCTTCCAGTACTTTCAGACGGCCCATAGCTTTCTGCATCTGGATTTCCTTTCCGTCGTAGACAGCAATTCCGGCTGAATCGTATCCGCGGTATTCCAGCTTTGACAATCCGTCCAGCAGTACCGGAGCGGCCTGGTGAGTTCCAATATATCCAACAATTCCACACATAGATTTTGTCCTCCTAACAGTAAAAGGCGGCATCTTCCTCTCTATTTCAGGTTATGCCGCCTCTTTGTTTCTTGTTCTTTACACTTTTTACCACGCCGCTCCGTTT
>CAVLAW010000249.1:0-3671 GCA_963661155.1 Tidjanibacter massiliensis
GCAAACACGATCTTGAAGCCAAGCCAGATGATGCCGATCGGGAGAAGAATCGTCGCGCATGCGCCGAGGACTTTTCCTCCGAATTTCAGCAGCAGTCCAACGATTCCAAACAAAATTCCAATTCCGCAGAGCAGACCAAAACAGGTTGCCAGCATTGCAAACATAACTAACATAGTGATTCCTCCTTGTCTTTTTCTCTATGTGTTCCACTTTCTGTGGATATTTCGTATCGCTTTCTTACAAGACTCATTCTAGCACTTTTCTCCAGCAAAACAACGTGCAAGACGCGGAAGAATTTCTTAAGTTTTTCTTTACTCTGACCAGAATGAAGCCTTTAAAAATAAAAGAAGAACAGACAACTCCATGTTTTCACGAAATTGTCTGTCCTGTAAATTCATCTAATCTTTACTCTTCTGTTGTCTCTTCCTCAGCCTGTGGCTCAACCTCAAGGCCCAGCTCTTCGAGCTGTGCTGCGTCAACCGGTGACGGAGCCTCGGTCATCAGACAGGAAGCATCTTTTACCTTCGGGAATGCGATGACGTCGCGGATGCTGTCCTCTTTCGCCATCAGCATAACGAGACGGTCCAGTCCGTAAGCCAGTCCGGCGTGAGGCGGAACTCCGTATTTGAAGGCATCCAGAAGGAATCCGAAACGCTCATGTGCCTGTGCTTTTGTGAAGCCAAGCATCTCGAACATCTTCTCCTGTACGTCGTTCTGGTGAATACGAACGCTTCCTCCGCCGATCTCGGTACCGTTCAGGACGATATCGTATGCTTTTGCACGAACTGCGCCCGGATCGGTATCCAGAAGCGGCAGATCCTCGTCCATCGGCATGGTGAACGGATGATGCATTGCGGTGAAACGGTTCTCCTCGTCGGACCACTCCAGAAGCGGGAACTCGGTAATCCATACGAAACGGTACTCGTTCTTGTCAAGCAGTCCCATCTGCTCTGCCAGTTCCAGACGAAGTGCGCCAAGAACGTTCCATACAATCTTGTTGCGGTCTGCTGCGAACAGAAGAAGGTCTCCTGCCTGTCCGTCCATAGCTTTGATGAGGGCATCCATCTGCTCCTCGGTCATAAATTTGGAGAAGGAAGATTTATAGCTGCCGTCCTCATGGATTGCAATGTAAGCAAGGCCTTTTGCACCGTATCCTTTAGCAAACTCAACGAGCTTGTCAATTTTCTTTCTCGGCATTGCGCCCTGTCCTTTTGCGTTGATACCGCGGACAGAACCGCTGTTTTCGAGTGCGCCCTTGAACACAACGAACTCGGTATCTTTTACAGTCTCGGAAACGTCAACCAGCTCCATGCCAAAACGCAGATCCGGTTTGTCGGAACCGAAACGGTTCATTGCCTCTTTCCAGGTCATTCTCTGGATCGGGAGCTGTACCTCAACGCCGAGCACCTCTTTGAACAGGTGGGCCAGCAGTCTCTCATTGACATCGATAACATCATCTACATCAACGAAAGCAAGCTCCATATCGATCTGAGTGAACTCCGGCTGACGGTCAGCACGCAGGTCCTCGTCACGGAAGCATTTTACGATCTGGATATAACGGTCATAGCCGGAGCACATCAGAAGCTGTTTGAACAGCTGCGGAGACTGCGGCAGTGCGTAGAAGCTGCCCGGATGAACACGGCTCGGTACCAGGTAGTCTCTGGCGCCTTCCGGTGTGGATTTGGTCAGCATCGGGGTTTCAATCTCAAGGAAGCCTTCTTTGGACATGAACTCACGGGTGAGCATAGCCACTTTGCTTCTCATGATCAGGTTTCTCTGGATGTCCGGGCGGCGCAGATCCAGGTAACGGTATTTCAGACGAAGCTCTTCTCTCGTCTTGGAATCCTCCTCGATCGGGAACGGCGGGGTTTCTGCCTCAGAAAGAATACGTAAGGACTCAGCCTTTACCTCGATCTCTCCCGTTGCCAGATTTTCATTGACAGCACCGGAGCGGGCCATTACTTCACCTTCTACGGCGATAACGAACTCGCTGCGCAGTTTTGCTGCTTTTTCAAAACCTTCCTCACTGATCGGGCCGTTCTCAAAGATAATCTGCATAATACCGCTTCTGTCACGCAGATCGACGAAAATAATTCCGCCTTTGTTGCGGCTCTTCTGTACCCAGCCCATCAGGGTTACTTTTTTTCCGATATCTGCTTTTGTGACTTCCGCACAGCGGCAGGTTCTCTTCAGGCCTTTCATGGATTCAGCCATTTTCTTGTTCCTCCTATTTGGAACTGCGGACGCAAAGGACTCGCATCCGCAGCACATCGTTTTTTCATGCGATTACTATTATTGGATATTCCTTACATTTTGTCAACAAAAAATTCTTCGATCTCGGTGTATCCTTCGCTGGCAAGCTGCTCTTTCTGGAATTTCTTGTTTTTCTTCATCACGGCGATGTTGATTGCAGTACCTTCGCTTCTCTCTTTTGTTGCCTGCTGAATGATCTTCTGCATTCCTTCTGCCGGCATGTTTTTCTCGATCAGGTATGCTTTTTTCTTCTGAGCGCCCGGGATCTGGTAATCTCTCTCCAGAAGAAGCATAACGATACGCTCGAATCCGATGGAGAAACCGCATGCGCAGGTCTGGTTTCCGGTGAATTTTCCGATCATCTCGTCGTAGCGTCCGCCGCCTCCGACCGATCCGCCGTACTCATCCATGGCAATCTCGAAGATCGGTCCGGTATAGTAGGACATACCGCGTACCAGAGTCGGGTCAAAGGCGATCTTGAACTCTGCGGTTTTGACTGCATTAACGCTGTCGATGATGGTTTTCAGTCCGTCTGCATACTCTTTATCCAGGAATCCCTCGAGTTTCTCGCGACAGTATTCTACGCCTGCGGTATCCGGGGTGATTTCTTCAAACATTTTCAGATATTTCTCTACGGATTCTTTTGCGAAGCCTGCTTCCTCAAGCTCTTTTGCAACGCCGTCAAGTCCGATCTTATCCATCTTGTCGAGGATGATAAATACGGTGTCGTAGGACTCCTCCGGGAATCCGCTGTATGCTGCCATTGCTTTTAAGATGCGGCGATCGTTGATACGGATCGTGAAGTTCTTGAAGTCAAGTTTTCCAAGCAGTGTGGTGGTTGCAAGGATCAGCTCGATCTCTGCAAGGTTGGTCGGCTCGCCGAGGATGTCGATATCGCACTGCATGAACTGACGGTATCTTCCTCTCTGCGGACGGTCTGCACGCCATACATTTCCCATCTGAAGGGCTTTGAACGGGGACGGCAGCTCGTTTGCGTTGTTGGAATAGTAACGGCAGAGCGGAACGGTCAGGTCGTAACGCAGGCCGCTGTCTACGAGGTCGTTTTCTTTCTCTGCGGTTTCCAGTTTCAGTTTCTCACCGCGTTTTAAGATCTTGAAGATCAGTTTCTCGTTCTCGCCGCCCTGTTTGCTGTTCAGGTTCTCGATGTGCTCCACGCATGGAGTCTCCATGGAGGTAAAGCCGAAGGTTCCGTAAGTCTCTTTGATCAGACGGATCACGTAGTCACGGATTGCCATTTCTTTCGGTAAAATATCTTTCATTCCGGTAACCGGTTTCTTCTTTAATGCCATTTTCTGTTTTCTCCTTTATGATTTCCTGGATCAGTTGTTACAGTTCACAGATACCCTGCGAACTGTAACATTCGCAGCCCTCATTTAAAGTTTTGCTTCGCAAAAGGA
>CAVLAW010000250.1:0-3668 GCA_963661155.1 Tidjanibacter massiliensis
GGTCTACGACGCGCATGCGATGCTCCTTTTGGGGGCGTTTCTGGAAAAATATATGCGTGAAAAGAAGAAAAAATGTTACCGCCGCCGACTTGAATTTCACGGGAAAATGCGTATACTGTAAAAGGTAGAAATGCTTTCCGAAATACTTACATCAGAATGACTTATTTTTAGAAACGAGGACGAAAGATATGAGATGTCCATTTTGTAATCAGGATAATACCCGGGTTGTGGATTCCCGCCCGATTGAAGACAGCAACGCGATCCGCCGCCGACGCATGTGCGATGTCTGCGGCCGACGCTTTACGACATACGAGAAAGTAGAGACGATCCCGTTGATCGTCATCAAAAAAGACCAGAACCGCGAGCAATACGACCGCTCGAAAATCGAGACCGGCATCCTGCGTGCCTGCCACAAACGGCCGGTATCCGCCGAGAAAATCAACGAGATGGTAAACAAGGTTGAGACTGAACTGTTCAACGGCGAGGAGCGCGAGATTCCAAGCTCCGTGATCGGAGAGAAGGTCATGCATTACTTAAAAGACCTTGATCAGGTTGCCTACGTCCGCTTTGCGTCGATCTACCGTGAATTCAAGGATGTCAACACCTTTATGGACGAGCTGAAAAAGATGCTGGACAAATAGCGGAGGCGCAGAAAAATGGAAGTGTCGAACTATATCAAGATGCGTGACCAGGCCAAGGAACGCTTTCTGACATACGATCAGAAAGAGATCGAAGGGAAGTACGGTTTTGCATTTGATGCAGACTATTTCTATGTTCCGTATCTCTTCAAAGAGTGGAGAGTAAACCGCCACACCGGCGTTGTGGAAGGATCGAAGGATCACTTTCTCCATGTGCAGCAGGGCGGTTTTAATGAAACACTGACGATTTACGATCTTCTCTGCTGCGGAAAGAAGGAGATTGCGCTCTCGGGTCGCTATGCGCGTACCAATTCGCTGCGCGGCACGATCAAAGGCCGCACAATTGCCTCCGGCATCCACGACAGCCGTGCAAAAAAATATGACGGCCACATCGAAAGACTGAAAAAAGCATGCGTTTCCCTTGGCGGAAAACCGTATTCCCCGGGAGACGCCGCTTTTATTTTTGACGTCTTTCCGTTTCTACCGCTCGTCTTCCAGTTCTGGGAATCCGACGAAGAATTTCCGCCGGTGCTGAAGTTTATGTGGGATGAAAACGTGCTCGATTACCTGCGGTTTGAGACATTGTATTATGTGATGGGAGACTTTCTGGATGCCCTGGACGAAGCTTTCGAGGCATGCAGAGTCAAAGAATAATGATATCTGTCACGCGGTATCTTACGAAAATTTTCCGAATGTTTATAAAAATTTCAGTATACGAACCCCTTGCTTTGATGATATAATAGGCGAAAGTGAGTAAAAGAGAGAAAGAAAGGGGAATGCATATGGCTTTTAGCATGAAAGTAACACCGGAAATAGAGGAACTGACAAACATCTGTCTGGATAATTCCAAAATGGATGTTTCTCTGTATGGGAAGTACGATGTAAAACGTGGACTGCGCGACGTCAACGGCGTGGGTGTCCTTGCAGGACTGACACAGATTTCAAACGTTGTGTCTTCCGATGTCATCAATGGCGTAAAGACACCGTGTGATGGCCGGCTGTATTACCGCGGCATCAACGTGGAAAAACTGACACAGGGCTTTTTGAGTGAAAACCGTATGGGATTCGAGGAAGTCGCTTACCTGCTCTTATTTGGAAATCTGCCGAATGAGCAGCAACTCGATCATTTCAAGACGATTCTGAAACAGCAGCAGTCCTTGCCGAAAAACTTTGTGCGCGATGTCGTCATGAAAGCGCCGACGAAAGACATGATGAACACGCTGTCCCGAAGCGTTCTGACTCTGTACGCGTACGACAACCATGCGGATGATACCTCTCTTCCGAACGTGCTGCGCCAGTGCATTAACCTGATTTCGGTCTTTCCGATGCTTTCCGTTTACGGTTATCAGGCCTATAACCATTACATCAAGGGTAAAAGCTTATATATCCACAATCCGTCGAAGAAGCTCTCGACCGCAGAAAACATTCTGCTGATGCTTCGCCCGGATCAGAAGTACACCCCGCTGGAGGCAAAGATCCTCGATCTGGCTCTCGTTCTCCACATGGAGCACGGCGGCGGTAATAACTCGACCTTTACGACACACGTTGTCTCTTCTTCCGGAACCGACACGTACTCCGCAATCGCAGCGGCGCTCGGCTCCTTAAAGGGACCGAAGCACGGCGGTGCCAACATCAAAGTTGTGCGGATGTTCGACGATATGAAAGCCAACGTCGAAGACTGGGGCGATGAGGAAGAAGTTTCCAACTACTTAAGAAAACTGTTGCACAAAGAAGCGTTTGACCAGAAAGGTCTGATCTATGGTATGGGCCATGCGGTTTACTCGATTTCCGACCCGCGTGCGCGTATCTTCAAGACATTCGTTGAGCAGCTTGCCAAAGAAAAGCACCGAGAGAAAGATTACCGGCTGTATGCGATGGTGGAGGAGCTTGCTCCGAAGATCATCGGCGAGGAGCGCCATATCTACAAAGGTGTATCTGCAAACGTGGACTTCTACAGCGGCTTCGTTTACAGCATGCTGGATCTTCCGCTGGAACTCTACACTCCGATGTTCGCCTGCGCGCGTATCGTCGGCTGGAGTGCACACCGGATGGAGGAGCTGATCAACACCGACAAGATCATCCGCCCGGCATACAAGAGTGTCAAAGACGAAGTGGATTACATTCCGCTGGAAAACAGATAGAAAAGCAAAAAGGCCGGAGCGCGTCGGGATTTTCCGATCTGCTCCGGCGTTGCGCTGTGTAATAGATGGTTCAGGGGAACCAGTTATGTATAGAGTTAGAGAAAAACAGGAGGGTGCAGGAGAATGAATGAGACAAAAAATTACAGCATAACAAAATCCGGAGCAGTCATACTGGAGGGAGGAGCCAACCGCGGTGTCTTTACAGCGGGTGCGCTGGACTTCCTGATGGAGCAGGAGTATTATATTCCGCATGTCATCGGTGTTTCCGCCGGAGCCTGCAATGCGCTGGACTATGTATCGCGCCAGATCGGCAGAACGCGGGACTGTATGATCGTCACGGATGAGAAAAACCGCTACGTCAACAAAAATATTAAGACAATTGTCGAGAAAAAAGCGCTTCTCGACATGGATATGGTGTTTGAACGCTATCCGTACGAAATTTTCCCGTTTGATTTTGATACGTATTTTGCATCGCCGCAGACGTGCGAACTCGTCGTGACGAACTGTGAGACAGGACGCGCAGAATATCTGGACGACCGGGAAAATAAAGATCGTCTGCTTGCCATCGGCCGTGCCTCGTCGAGTATGCCGATCGCCTGCCCGATGGTGGAGATCGACGGAAAACAGTACGTCGACGGCGGCGTTGCCGATTCGATTCCGATCATCCATTCTTTAAAAACGGGCCATCGGAAAAATGTGATTATCCTGACACGGAACTTTGGTTACCGGAAAAAAGAGGGAACGAGAGGATGGGAGCTGTATGTGGCAGCTTTCCGCAAGTACCCGAATCTGGTCCGCGCACTCGTGAACCGCGCCAAACATTATAACCAGGTGCTTGAATGCATCGAAAAGTGGGAGGAGGAAGGCGCCGTCTTCGTTATCCGCCCGG
>CAVLAW010000251.1:0-3622 GCA_963661155.1 Tidjanibacter massiliensis
GCAGAAAGCCATCGCTGCAGCATTAAAGAGCAATACAGCCGATATTCTGGACAAGATCGCCCATCTGCAGGAGGAAGTCAAAACGCTGCAGAGTGAGAACGAGTCCTTAAAGAGCAAGATGGCTCAGAGCTCCCTTGGCGATGTTATGAGCCAGGTAAAAGAGATCAAGGGCGTAAAGGTACTGGCAACAGCGTTGAAGGGCGTTGACATGAACGGCCTCAGAGACCTCGGTGACCAGCTGAAAGAAAAGCTTGGCGAGGGTGTTGTCGTACTGGCTTCCGTAAATGGCGGCAAGGTCAACCTGATGGCTACAGCCACAGACGGCGCTATGAAAGCCGGAGCACATGCAGGTAATCTGATCAAGGCGATCGCCCAGATTGTTGGCGGTGGCGGCGGCGGCAGACCGAACATGGCCCAGGCCGGTGGTAAGAACCCGGACAAGGTAGACGAAGCTGTTGCAGCTGTTTACGGCGTTGTAGAAGGTCAGCTGAAATAAAATAAAAAAGTTAGAAAAAACTGTTGACGTTTCAAAAAAATCTGGTATAATCTATCTAGTGCAGTAAAATATACCCAAACAGTTGTATTATGCACAATTTACAGCTGGAGGGAGGTTAGGTGTGATCTTATGTCAAACGTTATCGTAAAAGAAAACGAGACTCTGGACAGCGCTTTACGCAGATTCAAGAGAAGTTGCGCAAAGGCTGGTATTCAGCAGGAGATTCGTAAAAGAGAACATTACGAGAAACCGAGTGTTCGTCGTAAAAAGAAATCCGAAGCTGCCAGAAAACGTAAGTATAATTAATGTGCAAAAAATCCCCGGCGATCCGTTTTGCCGGGGATTTTTATACTTATAGCGATCCCACAAAATAATGCAAAATTTTCGGGGTTTGCTATAGCCCCATTGTAACTGTAAGTCGCAGGTTTTGGTAAAACAGCAAGGCGGTGACAAATGAGAATTCTGTACAAAATAGCAAATAAGCTGTTTCGTATCGTAAAAAAGATTCTGAAGCTGCTTACCAGCCGTATGGTGATTATCGGCGTTGCGCTTCTTCTGGAATTTGGCTGGCTGGCGGGAATTCTGGCACGGCTCAATGAAAAGTCCGTTTATATCAATTATGCAGTCACGATTTTCTCGCTGATAGCAGTCCTTTCCATTATTAACAATCCGAAAATGAATCCTGGCTACAAACTGATGTGGGCGGTCTGTATCCTGGCGCTGCCGGTGACGGGTATCTGCCTGTATGCCATTCTCGGCCATTCCAGTGTCGCCAGAAAATTCCGTACACATTACGATACCGTGCTGCTCTCCCAGGGAGGAATCCTCAGCGAGGAGGAAGAGACGCGGGAAAAACTCGAGGAAGAAAATATTCTGGCGGCCGGCCAGTCCTCGTATCTGACGAATTACGCGCATTATCCGGTTTATGAGAATACGCAGACGGAATACTATCCGCTCGGTGACGTATGGTTTAAGCATTTCATTGAGGAGCTGAAAAAAGCAGAGCACTACATTTTCATGGAATATTTCATCATCAGTGAGGGATATCTGTGGGATACCGTGCTTGAAATTCTGAAGGAAAAAGCGGCGGCCGGTGTGGAAGTGCGTCTGATCTACGATGATTTCGGCTGTGTGACGACGCTGCCGTACCAGTATTATAAATCACTGCAGCAGATGGGCATCAAATGTGCGGCGTTCAACCAGTTCCGCCCGGTGCTGAATGTCATTCTGAACAACCGTGACCACCGGAAAATTACGGTCATTGACGGTCATACAGCGTTCACAGGCGGCATCAACCTGGCGGACGAGTATATCAACCGTAAGGAGCGTTTCGGCCACTGGAAAGATTCCGCGATTTGTCTGCATGGAGAGGCGGTCTGGAGCTTTACGGTCATGTTCCTGCAGATGTGGAGCACGATCACCGGCGTCAACTACAATTTTGAAGCGTACCGGCCGGAAATCTATCACGAGGAAGCTTTCCCGCAGGATGGATTTGTACAGCCGTACGGCGATTCTCCTCTGGATGGAGAGACGGTGGGAGAGCATGTGTATCTGAACATCATCTCACACGCGAAAAAATATCTCTATATTTTTACCCCGTATCTGATCCCGGACAACGAGACGCTGACGGCTCTTTGCATGGCGGCAAAACGCGGCGTTGATGTGCGGATTGTGACACCAGGTATTCCGGATAAAAAGATTGTCTATATTCTGACGCAGGCAAATTACGAGCTTCTGCTGGAATCCGGCGTTCAGATTTACCAGTACACGCCGGGCTTTATTCATTCCAAGAGCTTCGTCTGTGACGATGAGATTGCAACCGTCGGAACGATCAACATGGATTACCGGAGTATGTATCTGCATTTTGAATGTGGTGTCTGGATGTACGACAGCAGTGCAGTCGCCCAGGTAAAAGAAGATGCACTTCAGACGTTCGAGCAGTGCGAGCAGATCAACATGGATTACTGCAGAAAGAAGAATTTTGCAGTCCGTGCACTCCGCGGCGCGCTGAAATTCCTGGCTCCGCTGCTGTAAACGGGCAGAGACGGCATAGTTCTGCGGCCATCTGCATAGCCTGTAGAGAAGAAAAAGCAGATGTTTCGGGGGAATATGAAAAGAAGGACACGAAATATCGTCTGGAGCCTGCTGATCGTTCTTGCGCTTCTTGCAGTACCCATGCGGGCGGCAGCAGAGCAGAACGGGGAATCTTCCGGCAGTCCGCGGGAAGAGACAACGGAACAGAAAACAGAAGAGACGGAGGAGACAGCACCGGAAGCAACAACGGATCTTGGGCTGGCTTCGCCGTCTGTTCTTTTGATGGAGGCACAGACCGGAACGGTTCTGTATGAGAAAAATGCCGAGGAACAGCGGAGTCCGGCGAGCATTACCAAGATCATGACACTGATGCTGATTTTTGAAGAACTCGAGAAAGGGACGATCCATCTCGAAGATGAGGTGACGACGAGTGCGCATGCGCGGAGTATGGGCGGTTCGCAGGTCTATCTGGAGGAGGGCGAAAAACAGACGGTCGAGACAATGATTAAATGTATCGTTGTGGCATCCGGAAACGATGCATCTGTGGCGATGGCAGAGCACATTGCCGGGACGGAAAGCGAATTTGTAAACCGGATGAACCAGAAGGCGAAAGTGCTCGGCATGAACGACACGCGATTTGAGGACAGCTGCGGCCTGACGGACTCCGACGGCCACTACACGACGGCGGCGGATGTGGCAAAGATGTCGCGGGAGCTGATTGAGCGTTTTCCACAGATTCTGAACTATTCCTCGATCTGGATGGAAGAAATCACCCATGTGACGCAGAAGGGAAGCAAACCGTTTACCCTGACAAATACGAATAAGCTGATCCGCGGCTACGAGGGCTGTGTGGGGCTGAAAACGGGCAGCACCTCGAAGGCAAAATACTGTGTCTCGGCCGTGGCGAAGAAAAATGATCTGACGATGCTCGCCGTTGTGATGGGCGCGCCGGACTACAAGGTGCGGTTCGCGGACGCAGCATCGCTGTTCCAGTACGGATTTTCTTCCTGCAGCATCTACATAGACCGGGAACAGGATCCGCTGCCGGAGCTTCCGGTGGTTTACGGAAAGCAGAATACGGCAAAATTAGAG
>CAVLAW010000252.1:0-3585 GCA_963661155.1 Tidjanibacter massiliensis
GCGTGTGCTCGATCGACTGTCTGCCCTTGCGCGTCTTGCCGCCGCTTTCGATGCGCTTGATGTACAGGCGGAGGTTGTCGCGGCGCATGGGCGTGCGGAACAGAACCGCGTTGTCGATGTCCAGCGACTTGCGGATGCGTGCGACGTCCTTACGGGTGGCGGTAGCCGTCAGCGCAATGACCTGCGGATGACGAGGGAGAGAGGCGATGAAGCGACCAATCTTGCCGTAGGCCTTGCGGAAATCGTCCTTAGCCTGCGGCAGGATGTGCGCCTCATCCACAGCGATACGGGTGAGGATGGGACAGCTCTGGAGCGCTTCGGCAACCGTCGGGCTGCGGAGCTGCTCAGGCGCAAGGTAGAGCAGACCGCCGTGTTTGGTCATGTCCTCCAGCACACCGCGGTGCTCGGCCGCGGACAGGTCGCTGTTCAGCACAGCGGCACGGATGCCCTTGCTGAGGAGCGCATCCACCTGGTCGAACTGGAGCGCCTTGAGCGGCGAGATGACGAGCGTCAGATGGCCGGGCTCCATCACCGCCGGAAGCTGATACAGCAGCGACTTTCCGCCGGATGTCGGCATCAGAACGATGACATCCTTGCTGTCAAGGATTGCCTCTATCGGAGCCTCCTGCTGAGGATGCAGGTTTGCAATCCCCAGCTTTTTCATGCCTTTCTCACGGAATTCCTTAGTATTAATAGTCATTATATTGACCTCCTTTAAAATTATCGAAAACCTAAAAACCCGCAAACCTTAGAACTTTTGATCTGGAAACCAGAAGCCGTATACGGTCCCGTCCTTAAACTTCACAGAGTGACGATCGCTGATCATATCGGCCATCTTCACCGCACGAGCTTTAAAGACACTGTACAATTCCTCGGTCATGCCCACGCGCTCCAGAAAACGGAGAAGAGACTGTTCTGTAAAAACGATAAAATGTTGTCCTGCATATTCTTTCACGGTAGGAGAATGACGGAATGCAACAGCGTCTGGATCGGTCTTGAGTCGTTTCTTGGCCTCATCCGCTGTCGCAGGCTTATCGATGATTTTATTCTCGTAGCTGCTCTGGTCGGCTACCAGATCAAGCGCATTCTGGAGAATTTTCTCGCGTTCTTCCTCTGCTTCTTTCTGCCGTTTTTGTGCGGTTTGAAAGCCGGTTTGCGCGGTTTCTCTGGCTTGACCCTGCTTGGGGAATACAGAATCGAGAAAAACTCTGAGAAGTACATCGCGCCATTCCTCGAACGGATTACGAAGAAAGCCGCACTGGTCGTGCATTTGATCGTACCAGCACTTGCTTGCATCAGCAGCATTCTCCTTGGTCAGCACACGCGAAAACGCGGTGCGGAGCCAACTCAGCTGGGCGTCGGTTAGCGTAGGGATGACCTCCGGCAGCTTGCAGTTCACTGAATCGGAGCGGTCGAAGAACGTCTTGCTGCGGATGATCGGAACCGTCGAAAGCCGGGGCGGAAGAACGCCCTTGTACGCATGGGAGCGGTCATATGTATCGAGGTTTTCAAAGATCGGAGCGAGACCGCCGCCCTTCGCAGTACGGAGAACGACCAGACGATCGTGGCAGCCGTTCCAGTCTTCAATGTCGCCGTTGTTCTGCACGCTGATCTCACGGGGAGCAGCGCTGCATGCGCCGTCCTGCACGGTGAAATTCATCGCCGTCAGCACACGGATGAAATTGGAATCTGCTTGCAGGTTTACCTTTTTAAGAGTAAAATTGTAACAGAAGACCGGAATGCCGTCACAGCCGGAAAAACTGCGGAGCTGCGTATCGAGCGCGGCGATGAGGATGGGGGTGAGCCACTCGGTGTTCGCCTTCAGCATATCGCTGAAGCTGCTCGGATCGAGGGATTCCTTCTTCCAATCGTTACGGTTGTCCTTAATCGATGTCTTGGCCGGATGGTTCACCTCGGTAGTGGTTTCGCCCTTCGCCTTTGAGATGTGGTTGGCGATGTACTTGTAGGCCTCCAGTTCGCTGTCTGCCAGCTCAATGTCCGGCAGCGTGAACTTGCGTTCTACCATGGACATCGGGATGGCATACAGACGGCAGTCGTCGGGACGGTGCAGGTACAGCAGGCGATGACGGTAGGTGTAACCGTTGACGACGGTCGCCTTGGAGCTGCCCCAGAAGGCAAAGCCAGGAACAGTGATGCCGTACGGAACAGTCGTGCATTCGTCTGCCCACTGCAGATGATCGTCGGACTTGATGCGCTTGGTGTACTTTTTGATGCGCTGCTTGAATTTCTTCGCACGGCGCTTTTTCGAAAAGTTCACCTTGCCAAGCGGGATGACCTGCTTGGCCTGTCCTGCCGCGACGGCGGAACGGAGAATATTTGATTTTTTCATAGGTTTTTATCACCTCATCGGTAGTTTATGCTCCTATCCTAGCACACGGAGAAACACATTTCATTATGGTGTCCTTTTCATGAATAGGTGATAATTATAAGATTTAAACAGACAAAATGGACGAAAAACGCTGGATTTTGAAATGTGAGACGGAATGGAATATATCTGGTACAAGGAGAGCATAAGCATGAGTGAAACTAAATATGAACATATGGCAGATATGAACAAGAGACCTTCATGGCCGTATTATGTGAGAAAGAAGGACTTTATCATCCTCATTCCCAAGGGAAAACATTTTTCTCAATCGAATGATAACGCCGATGACGAAGAACGATGGAACCCCGTTTCGGCTGCGAAAAGCAGGGAAATACAAAATTCCAGATATGACTTCCTTTCGAAATGCGGTATGGTTTCAAGTCGCAGATAAGAAAATTATGGAAAACTCGGCGTGCAGACCTGCTTCATATTAAAGAATATCGGTGAAATCAATCGTATAGATACTGTTGAAGAGCTGTTGGCAGATCATTCTACTCTTTTTTCACACTCGTTCATGCTATATAAGTAGTCGATGCTGAAATATCATGCGTATATGAGCAAAGAAAAAAGATTAGAAAACAGAATGAAGACTGCAAAGGAATATCGACAAAACTATTATCGAGATAATAATATTCCGGGACCTTCGTTGCCATCGAAGACATTAGAGCATGTGCTTAATAAGCTTCGCCATAAGGCACATGAGTCTAGAAACAGTTTGACGTTTTATCTGGAAAAATTGAATAGAATTACGGAGGCGGCAAACGAAACTGAAGATCAAATCGCTGAAAATTTTCTGCTGCAGCTGAAACAATGGGGAATAGATGACGAGATAGAAAAAACTCAGGTCAGCTGTCTCAAGGACTGCATCGATATCTACTGCAGCAGTCTTACGGGTTATCGTGCGTATAGTCGTAATGATGTAAAGTTTTTTTTCTCCGGTTAACAATCGGGGAGAATATAAAGAATTTAAAGACTATCAGCACAGAAAAAAACTGTTGAAAGAAATGCGCGAGGAATGCGTACAGTGGAATGCTGAGCACTCGTTCCTGAATGCTGGCTCATCATCTGCACAGAACGGCATGGTGCTTTCTCGGGAGAAAGAGCTGATGCGCGCTGTGCAGGAATATACAGCAGCTTCGCGAGGAAAAGAAGATCTGGACGAGGAGAGGATTAAGGAGATTGCAGAGGAGGCACTGAAA
>CAVLAW010000253.1:0-2225 GCA_963661155.1 Tidjanibacter massiliensis
CGACCGGAGAGCATGCATCTGTAAAAGGAACTCCGATGGATTTCACAAGCGAGAAAGCAATCGGAGCAGAGATCGAGGCAGACTTTGAGCAGCTCAAATTAACCGGTGGTTACGACCACAACTTTATCCTGGACAAGGCCGTTGAGGGAAGCATTGAGCTGATGGCAACTGCATCCTGCAAAGAGAGCGGCATCACGATGGAAGCCTTCACAGACCTTCCGTGTGTGCAGTTCTACGCCGGAAACTTCATCGAACCGGTTGTCGGAAAGAATGGTGTTGCCTACGACAAACGTAACGGCTTCTGCCTGGAATCCCAATATGTACCGAATGCGATCAATCAGGAAGGCGAGGAAAAACCGATCCTCGAAGCCGGCGATACATACGATACTACAACCGTATATAAATTCATTTTCTAAGACGTTTTTGAAAAGCGTGAAATAAAAAATCCCCGTCTGCATCTGCCTGTCAATAACAGGAGTGCAGAGGGGGATTTTTTATGGGAAAGTCTGCATGGAACGATTCTGACAAAAGAAAAAGATCCTGTTTTGAATCCAACAGAATCCTAGCAATCGTATCCTATTCTTTTTTCAGAGGTGGGTAACCGCTTCGCCATCTGTATCAACCTGCAAGCGGAATAGCAGACACCTTTAAGCGGAGGATGGTGCCTGACTAAGAACAGGCGAAACCAGAATCTGAAACGGTTTACCCGGCCGTTTAATGCAATGCATAAATCTCGCTCGAAGGTTTCTGAAAATCTAATCGAAAATTCTCAGACATTCCATATCCCATAATAGTCTTTGAATGGAAGCTTTCATCGGAAGCATCAACCCTATGCATACAGAGCAGGTTTCCTGACTTACAGATCATCGTTCCACATTCCTTCTCATATGTGCGGACATACAATGGATTGTTATGTTTCGCTCCCTGATTACAGTGACCGGATCGCCCAGGATTCTCACCTGAATTCCCTCTCTCACCAAAAGACGGATTTTCTCTTGATGCACTCTGGATGTTGATATGAAATTTACACACAACTGTAATATATACCATAGGCTGGTATTTGTCAAGGGAAAATTGGAAAAAGAATGGGAATCGGACAAAAAGCGGCGTGCATAGAATGGAGTATGAAAAGAAAAAATGATTCATCGGAACTGATCCTGTTAAGTCTTGGAATTCTTCTTCTGCTGCTTCTGTTTGCGGTCAAACGCCGTCTGGATGCCCCGCAAAAAGTGACGGAGAGCAGCGTGAAAACAGAAAAAACAAACGATTCCGCAAAGGAGACGATGGAAAAAATGGAGCAGGAAAATGCGGTTTTTCTGAAAAATCAGGGAGAGGAGAGAAAAGAAACATCGGCGGAACCGATACGGATCCGCGTTCTGCTGACAGACTGCGGAAAACGGGGTTACACGCAGGAGCAGATATCCCTGCGCGGAAACGGAAGCCTTTCGTTGAACGACGGCGCCTACATAGCTTCTCCGCAGGAGACGGTCTGCGTGACGCAGGATATCGGTGGGGAAGCCCTGCGTGTGGTGCCGGAGGATGAAACGGCGGGAACGGCGGTTTCCCTGACGGGGGAGCCGGAGGACGAGACGGTTTATCCGGGGTGCTTTTCGATTTACCGGAGAGAGGAGGGGATTTACATTGTGAATGAACTCGATCTCGAAACGTATCTTCGTTACGTGGTGCCGAGTGAGATGCCGTCCTCCTACGAAAAAGAAGCATTAAAAGCGCAGGCAGTCTGTGCGCGGACATATGCGTGCGCCCGGATCTGCGAGAATACATGGAAAGAATACCACGCGGATGTGGACGACAGTGTGGAAAGTCAGGTTTATCACAATCTGGAGGCACAGCCGGAGACAGATGCGGCGGTGGCGGAGACAAAAGGAAAGATCATCACGTGCGGCGGTGAGCCAATTCAGGCGTATTTCTTTTCGACTTCGTGCGGAAGAACGAGTACGGATGAGGTATGGAACGCGGCAGAGACGGCAGATTATCTGAAAAGCGTGACAGTAGGAGAAGAACAACAGGAACCGGAGACAGAGGAGGCGTTTGCAGCGTTTATTACAAAAAGAGACAGCACGAGTCTCGAGGCGGAGGACGGCTGGTATCGCTGGCAGGTGACACTCCCGGCGATGGTGCTTGAGGAGCGGGACGGGGAGCAGAAGATCGGAGAAATAAGAAGCATCGAAGTGCTCCGTCGGTCGGAAGGCGGTGCGGCGGAGGCA
>CAVLAW010000253.1:2235-3576 GCA_963661155.1 Tidjanibacter massiliensis
GTAAGGGCAGTGTGGGAGTGGAAGGAGAATATGAAATCCGCAAATTCTTCTCGGCGAAGGGCTATCCGATTCAAAAAAACGACGGAACGATAAGCCGCGAGATGGAGCTGCTGCCGAGCGCCTGCTTTACCGTGGTTCCGGAAACAGAGGGAGACACGGTTGCCGCGTTTACGTTTTACGGCGGCGGCTACGGCCACGGTGTCGGCATGTCACAGAACGGCGCGCAGCATCTCGCGGAACAGGGAAAAACGTATGAGGAGATCCTTGCATTTTTCTACCAGAACATCGAAATCAGCGACTGCAGGTCTCTTTTTTAAAAAAAATCACCGAAAGCCGTTTTTTTGTGCTATAATGAGCGAAAGCAAAACAGTTCAAGAACAGCAAGGGAGAAAAACATGGCGACAATCAAGGATATCGCGGCGCGCGCCGGTGTCACGGCGACGACAGTTTCCCGTGTGATCAACAACCGCGGCTACATCAGCGAAGAGACAAGAAAAAAAGTAACGCAGGCGATGCAGGAGATGAATTACCAGCCAAACGAGCTGGCGCGTTCCCTGGCGAAGGCGCATTCCAATACGATCGGCGTGATTGTTCCGCACATTTCACATCCGTTTTTCAGCAAGATGATCAGTGCACTTGAGAGCGCAGCGGCAAAGCGGGGCTACAAGATTCTGCTCTGTAATTCCAAAGATCAGCCGGAAAAAG
Organism: Tidjanibacter massiliensis; assembly: GCA_963661155.1. GTDB lineage: Bacteria > Bacillota > Clostridia > Lachnospirales > Lachnospiraceae > Fusicatenibacter > Fusicatenibacter massiliensis_A. The sequence goes on from CAVLAW010000253.1 coordinate 2,941, forward strand.
AGACGGAATATCTCGATATGTTCATCTCGAACCGCGTGACCGGCGTTGTGATGGCGAGCCGCGATGTACAGATTGAAAAATTCCATGATCTGAAGATTCCGATCGTCAATTTTGAGCGGGAGGAAAACACGGAGGCCATTACGATCCAGTGTGATAACGAGCAGGGAGGCGCTCTTGCCGCATCCCGTCTTGCGGACTGCGGCTGCCGTCATCTGCTCCATTTCGGCGGAATCGTCGGAAGAGATATGCCGGCGGACCGGCGTGCGGACGGTTTCCTGTGTGTCTGCCGCGAGCGGGGCATTGAAGGGGAAGTGCTCCTGAGTGACCGGTTAAGCTATGGCTCCATGCACTATGAATCCTACATCGAAAAGGGACTTTTAGAGCATCCGGAGACGGACGGCATCTTTGCGAGCAGCGACCTCATTGCCGCACAGGTTCTCCAGCGCCTCCATGTAATGGGAAAGCGCGTGCCGGAGGATATCAAAGTCGTCGGCTTTGACGATACGGTGATCGCCGGGCTCACAACACCTGCGATCACGACGATCCACCAGCCGATCCATGAAATGTCAGAGCTGTCAATCGAATATATCGACCGCAGACGAAAGGGTGAGATCGTCCCGAACGTGACGACGATGC
>CAVLAW010000254.1:0-3570 GCA_963661155.1 Tidjanibacter massiliensis
CGTTTCAGACCTGCACCGCAGAGATCTTTGGCACGTTTGTCCATCAGACCTGCTCTTGCTGCTGCCTGTGCGGAGCATCCGGATGCAACGATAATAACGTCGTGTGCGATCAGTTTCTTCATCAGCTCGATGTGAGCGGTGTCCGGGCGAACCTTCGGGTTGTTGCAGCCTACCATAGCGACTGCACCTCGGATAACACCGGATGCCACGCACTGCCACAGCGGCATCAGAGTTCCGGTCTTGTCAACCTGGGAGTTGGTTACTTTGTCCAGTGTTTTGATGATGGACTCAACAGAGTATCCAACGGTTGCTTTCTGTTTCATATGCGGGATATGTACCAGTTCCGGTTTACGGTTCTTGAAGTTTTCTACTGCCATTTTTACGATGGCTTTTGCGTTCTCACCTGCTGTCTTCGCATTGAAGCGGATGTACTCGGAATCCGGCATCTGTGCGATCGGGCTTGTGGTAACGAATTTGGTATGGAAGCATTTGCTTAAAGGTCCAAGAGCCGGGAAGATACACTGTACGTCAACAACGATGGCCTCGCAGGCACCGGTCAGTACCACGTTTTCCTGCTGCAGGAAGTTACCAGCCATCGGAACGCCGCGGCGCATTGCTACTTCGTTGGAAGTACAGCAGACACCTGCTACGTTGATTCCTTTTGCTCCCATTTCTTTTGCATATGCAATCATCTCCGGATCGTCTGCATATTCGCAGATCATCTCGGAAAGTGACGGATCGTGGCCGTGAACGATGATGTTTACTTCATCCTCTTTCATAACGCCAAGGTTTGCCTCGGTGTCAACTGGTTTCGGAGTTCCAAACAGCACGTCAGAGAACTCAGTTCCCATCATGGAACCGCCCCATCCATCGGAAAGACCTGCACGAAGGGACTGACGAACCAGAGCCTCCGGAAGGGATGAACATCCCATGTGGGTCATATGCATGGAACAGGCAACCTCACGGTCAATCGCACGCGGTGCAATCTCTTCTTTCTCCCAGATGTCCTGTGTGTGCTGCGGAGCACGTTTCAGGAATCTCTGTGTACCGAACGGTTTACCATACTCCATCAGAGCCAGCTCGGACATTTCGTGTGCCAGATCGTAGATATCTTTTCCTTCGTACTCTACGCCCCACTCTTTTGCCAGGCGGATCAGTTTTTCAGGATCTTTTACATGGTAGCTTCCGTTTGGATCTGCCTCATGCAGGGTGTGGCAGATTTCACGGCCGTGATCGGAATGAGTTGCAGAACCGCCTGCTGTGAAACGCAGGAAGTTACGTCCTACAATACCGTGTACGTCACATCCGCAGATACCTCTGGATGCTTTCGGGGTAATACGGCAAGGTCCCATAGAACAGATACGGCAGCAGGTTCCCTGCTCTCCGAATTTACAGTGCGGGGTCTGGTTCTTTACACGGAACTGCCACGCATCAGCACCAACTTTGGCTCCGTTTTCCAGAAGCTCATTGGTAGCCTGTTCGAATTCTTCTACGCTTGTTAATTTGAATTCGCTCATCTTGTCCTCCTCAAGATTGTATATTTTGTTGTTTTATTGTGTATTTATAAAACATCCTCCCATGGGGGATATTTTATCTGCAAAAAGACCCTCCGCCTGCAGCGAGCACGGGCGGGGGGTATGTTTGTTTATAAACCGAGATTTTCTACAATCTTCTTCAGTGCCGCTCTCACTGGAGAATCCTCGGGCAGGCGTACGGTCGGCTTTCCGTCGCAGTCGTACTCATACACCAGATCATCATGAGGAACAACCCCCAAAAGGTTCAGTCCCTGTTTTTCAATTTCCTCACGGGTTCCTTCGTTTAATACCCCGTTCGGTGCGCGGTTGACGATCAGTCCAACCTGCTTCGGTTTCATCTCGCATTCTTTGATCAGCTCCGCAATTCTGGCTGCGGCCTGTACTCCTCTTCTCGAACAGTCACTGACCAGAATAGCTGTATCCATACCCGGAAGAATGCCGCGGCTGATATGCTCCATGCCGGCCTCGTTGTCTACGACCATGAAAGGATAATTCGGATACAGTTTTGCGAGCTGGTTCTGCAGCAGTCCATTGACGAAACAGTAGCAGCCTTTTCCCTGTGTTCTTCCCATGACGAGAAGGTCGAAATCGTCTTCCTCAGTCAGAGCTCCTGCAAATTTGAATTCTGCATAATCTGCTTTGCTCATTCCTGCCGGAATCGGACTCTTTTTCGCCATTTCCGCACGGGCGATTTCCTCCCGGATATCTCCTAACGTAGCCTCAACTTCTACGCCGAGCACTTCATTCAGATTTGAGTTTGCGTCCGCATCAACTGCCAGAACAGGACCTTTTCCTGTCTCGCAGAGATACTGGATCAGCAAGCCGCATAATGTTGTTTTTCCAACGCCGCCTTTTCCGGCGACAGCTATTACGTGTGCCATAAAAATCGGATGCCTCCCAAATTCAAGTGATTTAGATCAGTGTGCAAAGGCCGGATCTGTCAATGATTTCAGATACGTCTTTCCATTTATTCAGTGCATACAGATGGATTCCGTTGACACCAAGTGCACGGTAAGTGTCGATCTGTTTTACGGTATACTCGATACCCTCTTCTTTGAACTCTGCAACTTTCTTGTCGTAGAATACGTCGATCGGTTTTCCTTCTGCATCTTTTGCTGCAAACGGGTTCGGGAACAGCCAGTGTCTGGAGATCATTCTGGAAAGCTCTCTGTCCATGACGCAGCCGTTTCTGGAAAGTGCCATGTTGATGGTCGCTGCCTGATCGAGGATCGGCATTACTCCAACATCTACCGGCATCGTGATTCCTGCTTTGCGGATGGCATCAAGCCAGTATTTGAACTGCTCCATATCCCAGCAGAGCTGAGTCATGATGTAGTCTGCACCGTTGTCCTGTTTCTGTTTCAGAACTGCGATATCAGCCTCCAGACTTCTGCAGGAGATGTGGCCTTCCGGTGAACCTGCAACAGCGATTTCGAATTTGTCGCCGTAGGTGTCACGTACGAATTTTACAAGGTCTGTAGCGTAATTGAAATCGCCGCAGGTTGTAGTCTCGCCAAGCGGAATATCGCCGCGCAGTGCCAGCATATGGTCTACGCCGTCAGCTAAATACTGATCTAACTGCTCTTTGATTCCTTCTTTTGTATTTTTAATTACGGTGAAATGGGTAACCGGTGTTGTTCCGGCATTTTTGATCATCTGACATACTTCTCTGTTGGCTCCGACGTTGCCGCCTCCTGCTCCGTATGTACAGGAAATGTAAGACGGGTTATACTTCATCAGGTGTTCGATGGTACCCGGCAGATTCTGCAGTCCCTTCTCTGTCTTTGGCGGGAACAGCTCAAAAGACAGAAGGGTCTTGTTTTTCATCTCTTCTGAAAGTTTCATGATTCAATTTACCTCCGCTTTTTTATAATGTATTCCTATTCTAAGTCCCGGTTCTTCTGGTTCTGTTTGTTCCGCGTCACAGAACCCGGGTTCTTAAAACCGCTTTTACTCGCAGTCCAGCTCTACGATGCTGTTTGCAAGATCAACCATTTTGATCTTGCCCTGCAGTCTGATCTCCTCGCCCATGATG
>CAVLAW010000255.1:0-3551 GCA_963661155.1 Tidjanibacter massiliensis
CGGTTCTACCTTGCTTGTGTCAAGTTCGTTTAATTTATCTACATAATCCAGCATCTTCTGCATATCCTGCCGTGCGGATTCTTTTTCCTCATCCTTTAATTCCAGCTTTGCCAGAATGCCGACGTATTCCATCGTCTCATCTGAAATCAGATTTGCCATTTCGCTCGTTCTCCTTTTTTCTCATTTCCGTATTTGCAGAAGCTGCTTACGGCTCCAGTCTCGTAAGATCTCTCGGGAACAGGGTTGTCTCGCGGACGTTGTCCTCGCCGATCAGTTTCATCGTCAGACGCTCGAGGCCGATACCCAGTCCTCCGTGCGGCGGCATACCGTGTTTGAAAGCACTTAAATACTGCTCCATGCCCTCTTCTGTCATGCCGCGGGCGGCGATCTTTTCGGAGAGCATCTTGTAATCATGGATACGCTGGCCGCCGGTCGTGATCTCAAGACCGTGGAACAGCAGATCAAAACTCTTCGTGTATCTTGTATCTTCCGGATCGTCCATCGCGTAAAACGGTCTCTTTTTCGACGGATACTCGGTGACGAAGACAAAGTCTGCACCGTACTCCTCTTTGAAATACTGACCGATCAGAAGCTCCTCTTCCGGCTCAAGGTCGAACGGATTGCGGATCTTTCTGTTGTATTTCTCCGATACCAGTTCTTTTGCTTTGGTGAACGGAACTGCCGGAATTTCCTCGGTCTTCGGAAGCTGTACATTCAGGATCTCGAGCTCTTTTGCATAATCCTTTTTGAGGAGTTCCACCATGTACTGTAAAAATCCCGTTTCCATTGCCATGATGTCGGTGTAATCTTCGATATAGCCCATCTCAAAGTCGAGACTGGTGTACTCGTTCAGATGGCGTTTCGTGTTGTGTTTCTCCGCACGGAAAACCGGTCCGACTTCAAAGACACGGTCAAACACGCCGACCAGCATCTGTTTGTAGAACTGCGGGCTCTGTGCAAGGACTGCCGGGCGGTGGAAGTATTCCAGCTTGAAGATGTTTGCGCCGCCCTCAGCGCCCTTTGCACCGATCTTCGGGGTATGAATCTCGGTGAATCCCTGGGAATGCAGGAAATCTCGGAACGCCCGTACCACGCCTTCCTGGATACGGAACTTTGCACGCTCTCTGACGTTTCTAAGAGCGATCGGCCGCATGTTCAGCATGGCCTCCAGGGAGGTGTTCATTTTCCATTTGTTGACAGCGAGCGGCATTGGCTCGGTCGGCTCGGAAAGAACGGTGATGGTCTGCAGTCTGACCTCCACTCCGCCCGGTGCGCGGTCTTCTTTTTTGACCGTTCCGGTTACGGCAACTGCGGATTCCTCTTTCAGATCCTTCAGCGGGAAATCAACGCTTCCTTCTTCGTACACGCACTGTACCAGTCCTTCGCTCTTGCGGAGAATGACAAAGGCAACCTCGCCCATGTCACGGATAATGTGTACGGCTCCTTCCAGTTTTACTTCTGTGCCTTCCGGTGTCTCCAGCAGAGTTTTTACGGAGATGTCTTCTTTTTTCTTTACGCCTGTCATAAATTCCATGTCTTTTTTCTCCTCTCGTTCTCGCCTGCCCCGGAATGCTTTTTTCTGAATAAAAAAAGTCCCGGAACAGTTTTTTAACTACTGTTCCGGGACGGGATATTTTATGTTCCCGCGGTACCACCCGCATTGCGTTTTCTCATCCGGTTCTCCGGAGAAAAAACGCCCACTCATTTATACTTAACGCGTATCACGGATCTGCCTACTTGATTTCATGTTCTGATCTCGTGTTCAGCAGACCGGCTCCGGAATGTTCCCCATTGTATGTTTCCTCCATGCTGATGCTCTCAGTCGGTGACATCGGCTTCCTGTCAGATTCCGCATACGGAGTTTCCTTCACTGCCTTTTGATATTGTGCATTATAGCACAATGGCTTCATGTTTGTAAACACCTAATTTTTACGGATTTTGCATTAATTTAAATGCAATTTTCGTGAATTTTATCCATAACAGATTATTTTTTCTCGTACTCATAAAAGTGCGCAGAAATTCCGTTACGGCGGTGTTTTAAATAAGACGTCCACAATTCAGAGCCCCATCTCGATTCCGCTGCGCTGCATCTCGATGTGGCTTCTCGCCATATGAAATTTCAGAAAAAACTGCTCATTCATGCAAGCATGATTCGCATTTTTTCTTCCATTTCGCATGGCTCTGAATTGTTACAGTTTTTTGATTCTTTCTACTGCCTCTACGGTATTTTCATACGTTCCGAATGCAGTCAGACGGAAGTAGCCTTCTCCGCTCGGGCCAAAGCCTGATCCCGGTGTTCCGACTACGTTTGCGTCAGCCAGCAGATGATCGAAGAACTCCCAGGAAGTCATATTTCCCGGTGTTTTCAGCCAGATATACGGAGCGTTGACACCGCCGGATACCGTGTATCCTGCGCCCTTTAAGCCGTCGTAGATAACTTTTGCGTTCTTCATGTAGTAAGCAACCTGTTCTTTTAACTGTGCTTTTCCTTCCGGAGAGTAAACAGCCTCGCCGGCTCTCTGGATGATGTACGGAGCTCCGTTGTATTTTGTTCCGTGACGGCGTGCCCACAGGCTGTGCAGGGTTACATCGCCGGATTTGATGTCTTTCGGGATAACGGTAAATCCAAGACGCATACCGGTAAATCCTGCGTTCTTAGAGAAGCTGCGCATCTCGATTGCACACGTTCTTGCTCCCTCGCACTCATAGATGGAATGCGGGATATCTTTCTCGGAGATATATGCCTCGTATGCAGCATCATACAGGATGATCGCGCCTACTTTGTTCGCATAATCAACCCATTTCTGCAGCTCGGCTTTTGAAACCATAGCGCCGGTCGGGTTGTTCGGGAAGCACAGGTAAATCAGATCCGGGGTCTCTTTCGGGAGATCCGGGGTAAAGTTGTTCTCTGCGGTGCACGGCATGTAAATGACGTTGGTGAAACGCTCGGTTGCAGCGTCATAATCTCCGGCACGACCGGCCATAACGTTGGAATCTACATATACCGGGTAAACCGGGTCGCATACAGCGATCTTGTTGTCCAGGCTGAAGATCTCCTGAATGTTGCTGCAGTCGCATTTTGCGCCGTCAGATACAAAAATTTCATCGGAGGAGATATCGCATCCTCTGTCCTGGTAATCATTTTTTGCGATGATATCGCGAAGGAAAGCATATCCAAGATCCGGTGCATATCCGTGGAAAGTCTCTGCGTGTCCCATCTCCTCGACTGCTCCGTGCAGCTTTTCAATGATCGCCGGTGCGATCGGCTGGGTTACGTCGCCGATTCCAAGACGAATAATTTTCGCGTCCGGATTTGCCTCGGTGTAAGCTGCAACTTTTTTTGCGATGGTGGAAAACAGATAGCTTCCCGGCAATTTCAGATAATTGTCATTGATTTTGAACATTGTTGTTTGCTCCTTTTCTTTACTCGGTCAAAAGTGTCAGCACCATCTGCGCCGTTTCGACCAGATTGGTGCCGCTGTCCATGCTGCATTTCTGCATGTAGCGATAGGCCTCCGACTCGGTCATGTGATTTCGTTCTATCAGAAGGC
>CAVLAW010000256.1:0-3488 GCA_963661155.1 Tidjanibacter massiliensis
GCCCGTAAGAATGCAAGAAAAATCCACCGGAACCATGAAATTTCCGGTGGAAAAACCTGTAAAAATCAGTTTTTTGTGCGGAAATTCGGAGATGAAGCCGTCCCGCGCCAAACAGCACGTGAAAACGAAAACAAAAGGTGCGATGCAGAAGCGGGCAGATATCACTGGAAAAGAAAAAGTTACTTTACATATTCTGCGTAAAACAGGAGAAAACTTTGAAAAACTTTGGGAAAAATTGAAATTTATTGTGGAATCTGCGAAGAAAATATGGTAGGATGAGAGAGAAAACAGAAGCAATGTTTAAAATGTTACTTAACGTTCAAAAGGACTTCCAGGTTTACAAAGAAAAACGAAGAATAAAAGGAGAAGGAAGATGGAATTTTTACCAAAACCAAAAGAGGTAAAACTCCTGACAGGGGAATATGCATTCTGCTATGACGGCAGAATCGTGCTGGACGGTAGACTGCTGGGAAACGGAGACACGTATGCGAAGGTGCTGCAGCAGGGAATCCGCAAAGAGACCGGTATGGCGTACGATATCGTGTACCGTGCTCCAAATAGAAAAGAGGACAACGCAGTCGTTCTGGAACTCGATGAGACGATGAAGAGCCAGCAGTATGAGCTGCAGGTGACAGAAGAGAAAATCACGATCAAAGGCGGCGACGGAGCCGGTGTTCTCTACGGCGTACAGACGCTGCGCCAGATGATGCATGAGTATGGCGCACTGCTTCCGGCCATACAGATCGAGGATGAGCCGGATCTGCCGGTGAGAGGCTATTATCTCGACGAGACGAGAGGCCGCGTGCTGACTCTTTCTTATTTAAAAGAAGTGGCAGACCGCATGGCATACTACAAGCTGAACCAGCTTCAGCTCTATGTGGAGCATACCTATCTGTTCGCGGGAATTTCGGAGATGTGGCGCGACGAGACACCGCTCACCGCAGAGGAGATCCGCGAGCTGGATGCGTACTGCGCAAAGCTTCACATCGAACTCGTTCCGTCGATCGCAACGTTCGGCCATCTCTGCACGTTGCTTTCCACAAAGACCTATGGTGATCTCTGCGAGCTCTCGGACAGCTGGAAAGAGCCGTTTTCCTTCTGGAACCGGATGCAACACCACACCGTGGATGTTTCCGGCGGCAAAGCAATTGAGCTGATCAAGGGAATGATCGAGGAGTACATGATCCTCTTTACGACGGATAAATTCAACATCTGCGCAGACGAGACCTTCGACCTTGGAAAAGGAAAGTCCAAACCGCTGGCAGATGAGAAAGGCGTTCACCGTCTGTACATCGACTATGTGAAAGAACTCTGTGAGTTTCTTGTAGCAAAAGGCAAAAAGCCGATGTTCTGGGGCGATATCATCTGCGCACAGCCGGAACTGATCCAGGAGCTGCCGGAAGAAACCGTATGCCTGACCTGGGGCTATGCAGCCGAGCAGCGCGAGCATGAGGCAAAGGTGATGGCAGAAGCAGGCGCAAGACAGTATCTCTGTCCGGGTGTCTGCGGCTGGAACCAGTGGATGAATCTGGTGGAAAGCAGCTACAAAAACATCACACGGATGTGCGGCTACGCGAGAAAATACAATGCAGAGGGTGTTCTGAACACTGACTGGGGCGACTGCGGCCACATCAATCAGCCGGATTTCTCAATACCTGGACTGATCTACGGAGCCGTTTTCTCATGGGGCGAGGACACCGACAGCTTTGAGGAGCTGAACGAGCAGATCTCCCGCCTGGCCTACGGCGACCGGAGCGGAAAGTTCGTTTCCTATATGGCGAAAACAGCAGACTGCTCAATCTTCGACTGGTGGGATGCCAATGTCGTTTATGAGGAGAAAGTGCTCGACCATCCGAACAACAGAAATGCCCGGTTTGAAGCAAGAATCAAGGACGAAGCGAAACGCGCGGCAGCACATGAAACACTTACCGCACTGAAAAAAGAACTGAAAAAGACAGCCGGTGCGCTGGAAGAATCCTGCCGTCCGATGGTTCCGGTTCTGGAGCTGACGATGGATGCGATCGACATCTGGAACGAGGTTGGCGCAAGACTCTGCGATATTGATCAGGGAAAAGAAAAGGACGAGGCAGACTGCGCAGCACTTGCCGGACGCCTGGAGTCTTGGTTTATGAAGTACAAAGCATCCTGGAGAAGCATCAGCAAAGAGGGAGACCTGCATCACATCGCAGAGATCGTGTTCTGGTATGCGGATATCCTGCGGGGAAGAAAAGCGTACAAAAAGTAAAAGTGTTCTTAAAACAACGGAAATGAACACAAAAATTGATGAAATGAACGATTAAAAGTAACAAAAGAAACAAAAATTTACATAAAAGTGAACGAAAACACTTGACTTTTGAACGGAAAAGGGCGAAGATAGACAGAGAATGAAAAAATGTCCGTATTCCGTGACAAAGAAAGAAAAACAAAAAATAAACATTTTCACAGGAGGAAAACAAAAATGAGTAAAATCATCGGAAACGACTTGCCGAACATGCCTTGGCAGGAGAAACCAGCAGGAGAGCACATGCCGGTATGGCGCTATGATCAGAACCCGATCATCGGCCGTTACGAGCAGAAACGTTCCAACAGTATTTTCAACAGCGCAGTTGTACCATTCGAGGATGGATACGTAGGAGTATTCCGCTGCGACAGCCGTTCCATCAGCATGGATATCTTCGTTGGAAGAAGTAAAGACGGTATCCACTGGGAGATCGAGGACGAACCGATCAAATTCGAGGGCGCTGACGAGGAGATCCTGACAAGAGAATACCGCTATGACCCGCGTGTCTGCAAAATTGATGACAAATACTATGTAACCTGGTGCAACGGCTACCACGGCCCGACCATCGGTGTTGCTTATACCTATGATTTCAAGAAATTCATCCAGCTTGAGAATGCATTCCTTCCGTTCAACAGAAACGGTGTGCTGTTCCCGAGAAAGATCAACGGCTACTATATGATGATGAGCCGTCCGAGCGACAACGGCCATACACCGTTCGGTGATATCTTCGTCAGCCAGAGTAAAGATATGGAGTTCTGGGGAAGACATCGTCATATGATGAGCCCGGTTCGCGGCGACGAGTCCGCATGGCAGTGCACCAAGATCGGTGCAGGCCCGGTTCCGATCGAGACCGATGAGGGATGGCTGCTGATCTACCACGGTGTTATCACCACCTGCAACGGCTACGTATACCGTATGGGATGCGCCCTGCTTGATATCGACGAGCCGTGGAAAGTAAAATACAGAACCAAAGACTACATCATGGCACCGATCACCCAGTACGAGTGCATGGGTGATGTTCCGAACGTTGTATTCCCGTGCGCAACCTTAAGCGATGCAGCAACCGGAAGAATCACCATCTATTACGGATGCGCAGATACCGTAACCGGTATGGCATTCACAACTGTAGATGAACTGCTGAACTACGTAAAAGAGAACAGCCTTTAATTCATAGAATACCAGTGTCAAAAGGTCGGAAATCCGACGC
>CAVLAW010000257.1:0-3485 GCA_963661155.1 Tidjanibacter massiliensis
GGTAAACACCGCCCCAACTCTGGAAATAATACCAGGCTCCGTTGAGCTTTTTCCAGCCCACTGCCATTTTTCCGTCGGAATTCAGATAATAAAGATTTTTATCGTATTCCCGCCATGCTCCTTTCACAATCGTTCCATTTGGATCTTTATAATACCAGATGCCGTTTTCCACTACCCATGGATAATAATTTCCCGCCTGTACAGAAGCGGTCGTCTCACTTGTCTCCCCGCTTTGTGCTTCCGGCAACTCCTCCGGTTCCGTATCTTCTAGTGTCTGATTCGGCTCTGCCGCTTCATCTGCATCCGGCTCCGGTGCAGTTTCTTCTGTCGTCTCCGCATCCGATATCTCTTCTGTTTCTTCTGCTGCTTCCTGTGTTACCGCAGATGCCTCATTCACCAGACTCTGCTCTGTGCTTGCTCCAAATACGGTCGTTGTACCGACGACGGTTGTCACGCAGGCTGCCGCCAGTACTCCCCTGATTACTTTATTTCTCATTTTTTATGATTTTCTCTCCCTATCAAAACAGGCAAAGCGAAAGATGCTTTGCCTGTTTTTTCCTTCTAAAATTTCAGCAGGCAAAAAATTCTGCTCCTGCCCTTTTCCTATTTCAGAAACGCCCGAACGGTCTCCGGCATCTGATCCACATCGCACTCTGTTGTATGAAGCACTGGTGCCGTACGGATCTCCTCGATCGCACGCGGAATCTCGGTGTTTGCAAGCGCGGACAGCTTGTCTACCTGCTCTAACACCGGAAGTGCATCGTATTCCGGTGCAATGGCTGCAAGAACGCTGCTTGTAAATTTGTACGGGCTTGCGGTGGATGCGATGACGGTCTTCGTCTCATCACCGGTCTCCTTGCGGTATTTTCCGTAAACAGCCGCTGCAACTGCAGTATGGGTATCGATGACATAGCCGGTATCACTGTACAGTTTCGCAATGGCGTCGGATGTCTCCTGCTCGGATGCGTAATTTCCGTAGAAATCTGCCAGTTCTTTCTTCATCTCATCGGTGATCTCATATTTTCCGTCTTTTGCAAGATCCTGCATCAGCTCGCGGTCTGCCGTTTCGCTGTTTCCGGCGATGCGGTAGATCAGGCGCTCCAGGTTGCTGGAAATCAGAATATCCATGGACGGAGATGTCGTCAGGATAAATTCTCTGTTTCTGTCGTAAACACCGGTGCGGAAGAAGTCAAACAGAACTTTGTTTTCATTGGATGCACAGATCAGTTTTGCGATCGGCAGTCCCATCTGTTTTGCATAGAATGCAGCGAGGATATTTCCAAAGTTTCCGGTCGGAACCGTCACATTGATCGTTTCTCCGTCTGCGATCTCTCCGTTTTTCACCAGGTTTGCGTAGGCATATACGTAGTAAACGACCTGCGGAACGAGTCTTCCGATGTTGATTGAGTTTGCAGAGCTGAACTGGAATCCTTTCTCTGCGAGTTCTTTTGCCAGCTCTTTGTCGTTGAACATCTTCTTCACGCCGGTCTGTGCGTCATCGAAGTTTCCGTGGATCGCTACCACGTGGGTGTTTTTGCCTTTCTGGGTTACCATCTGTTTTTCCTGAATCGGGCTTACGCCGTTTTTCGGGTAAAATACAATAATTCTGGTGCCCGGCACATCTGCAAAGCCTGCCATTGCTGCTTTTCCGGTGTCTCCTGATGTAGCAGTCAGGATGACGATCTCATTTTTCACGCCGTTTTTCTTTGCGGCGGTCGTCATCAGATGTGGCAGAATGGAAAGCGCCATGTCCTTGAACGCGATCGTTGCGCCGTGGAACAGCTCCAGATAGTAAGCACCATCTGCTTTTGTCAGCGGTGCGATTTCTTCTGTGTCGAATTTCTCATCGTATGCGTTTGCAATACAGTTTTTCAGTTCATCTTCGGTAAAGTCGGTAAGAAAACGGCTCATTACCTCGTAGGCCACTTCCTGATAGCTCATAGCCGCAAGTTTTTCCATGGGAACATCCAGCGCTGGAATGGAGGTCGGTACAAATAATCCGCCGTCGTCGGACAGACCCTTTAAGATTGCCTGGGATGCAGTTACGGTGTCTCCATTGCCTCTGGTACTCTTGTATAATACTTCCATGCTCTTTCTCTCCTTCACTTTGACTCCCGGCAGAACCTTTTTGTTCTATTTTATTCTATGCCGGATACGTTTCAGATTAGTTTCACCTGTACGCTTCCTCTTATTATAATGGATGGGATATGAAAAAACAACAAAAATATACAAAAAATGACTGTGCACGAAAATGCACAGCCATTTTTTCATCATTTGCCAAAATATTTTTAGTTTTCGTTGTTCTCTTTTTCAGAAGACTCCGCAGCGTTCCCTGTACATTCTTCCAGGGCAGGAGCCTCGCCCTCTGTCTCTTCGAGTGCAAGCGCCGCTTCCTCTTTTCCCGCATTCTCTGCAATCGTATTTTCCGCCCAGGTCACAAATGATGCCGCGTCTCCGATCTCAAAGCGTGCCTTGTCAAGGAAAGTGCTTCTTCCGCCGATGGTAATACGGATAAAGTGTTCAAACTCCGTCACCTTTGTCAGCTCTTCCAGCGGAATATCGCTGCTTCTGCCTTCTTTTTCATGTGTCATCGTGAGCACATGCTCCGTAAAACGAAGGGTACGTTCTCCGAGAAGGCCTCTCTTTTTGCATCTTTTCATCTGCGAACGCGCCATCAGATTCGGCAGAAACGTACACAGCAGTGCCATCAGGACGGAGACGACAAGATTGAAAATGTCGCCCGGCATGATAAATCTGCGGGCAGCCGCGCCGTAGATCATAAAACCGATCGCAGCCACAACGGCAATTCCGGTGATGATCCGCAGCACCAGAAGCAGTTTTTTCATCTCGGTGCGGTAAATCTCCACAAACAGTCCTTTGGTATATTCGATTTTGTTTTTAAACAGCATATGCTCTCTCTTTTCTTATCGGTTATTGATTGCAGTTACCAGCGCATCGATGGAAGCGCGGATGATATCCGGGTCTACGCCTGCGCCCCAGGAAAGGGTTCCGTCCGGTTTCTTGATACCGACATAGGCAATTGCGCGAGATTTGGAGCTCTGCTCTAATGCATGCTCGGTGTAGCTGACCAGATCATACTGCAGGTTGTACTGCTGTTTCAGCGCGTTGCTAACCGCATTCAGACGGCCGTTTCCTTCTGCATACGCAGTTGCATACTCGCCGCCCTCGTAGTTGGAAGTAACCTGTGCTTCAATTCTGCCCTCGTCGAGCTGTTTGAAGTGAACGCCGTTGATGTTGTACGGTGTCGTTACGTTCTCAAACGTATCTTTGAACAGTTCGAAGATCTCGTCCGGACGCAGCTCTTTGTGCAGATGGTCGGAAACGGATTTTGCGGTGTAACTCATCGCCTCGCGCATCTTCGCCGGCAGATTCAGGCCGTATTTTGTCTCCAGAATATAGCCGACACCGCCCTTTCCGGACTGGCTGTTGATACGGATGACGTCTGCATCGTCGTTTCTTCCGAT
>CAVLAW010000258.1:0-3467 GCA_963661155.1 Tidjanibacter massiliensis
GACCTGGCATGGTGGATGCGATGCGCAAAACGAAAAGCAGCATCAAACAGATCATCATTCCGGGCATGCTGTTTGAGGATATGGGCATCACGTATTTAGGACCGGTGGACGGACACAACATTCCGCAGCTCATCAAGACATTCCAGGAGGCAAAACGGTTTGAAGGGCCGATCCTGGTGCATGTTTTAACACAGAAGGGCCGCGGCTATGAGCCTGCCCTGCGCCATCCGGCGAGATTCCACGGCGCTGGTCCATTCGATGTGAAAACGGGACTGCCAGTCGGGAAGTCAAATCCGACGTACACCGACGTGTTTTCTACGGTTATGCGGAAAATGGGCGACAGAAAGCCGGACGTAGCAGCCGTCACAGCGGCAATGATGACCGGTGTGGGCTTAAAGCGTTTCTCGAATATGTTCCCGGATCGATGCTTTGATGTGGGAATTGCCGAAGAGCATGCGGTGACATTTGCAGCGGCACTTTCACTCGGCGGCATTACGCCTGTTGTTGCGATTTACTCTTCGTTCCTGCAGCGGGCCTACGACCAGATCATGCATGATGTCTGTATGCAGAACCTCCACGTCGTCTTTGCGATTGACCGCGCCGGTCTTGTAGGCTACGACGGGGAGACACACCACGGTATTTTCGACCTCTCGTATCTTGGATCGATGCCGAACATGACGATTCTGGCGCCGAAGAACCTCTGGGAGCTGTCGGATATGATCAAATTTGCGGTTGATTACGACGGACCGGTCGCCGTGCGCTACCCGAGAGGCGAAGCATACACCGGATTAAAAGAGTTCCGTGCGCCGGTCTGCCTTGGAAAATCCGAAGTGATTTACGAGGGAAGCCAGATCGCCCTTTTTGCTGTGGGAAGCATGGTAAAGATGGCGGAAAGCGTGCGGGAGCAGTTAAAAGAGCGGATGGGCGTTGACGCAGCGCTGATCAACGCACGATTCGTCAAACCGATCGACGAGGAACTTCTTCGCAGCCTTGCAAAAGACTATGACCTTGTCGTGACCATGGAAGAGAACGTGGAGGACGGCGGCTTCGGCGAGAGAGTGCTCGCCTTTGCGGAGGAAGAAGAGCTTCCGTTCGGCGTGGAGATTATTGCGCTTCCGGACCGCTTTATTCCGCATGGAAGCGTATCGTACCAGATGAAACAGGTCGGCTTTACGCCGGAAGATATCTGCGAAAGAATTGAAACATACTACAGAAAACGGGAGCAGGAAGAACGATGAAGAAACGATTAGACGTATTACTGGTAGAACGGGGCCTTGCCGCGTCGCGTGAAAAAGCGAAAGCCATGATTATGGCAGGAGAAGTTCTGGTGGACAATGAGCGGGAAGACAAAGCCGGTTCCATGTTCCCGGAGGAAGTTGGAATTGTCCTGAAAGGAAAACCGCTGCCGTATGTGAGCCGCGGCGGCCTGAAATTAGAGAAAGCGATGAAAAACTTTGACCTTACGCTTACCGGAAAGGTCTGCATGGATGTCGGAGCATCCACCGGCGGATTTACGGACTGTATGCTGCAGAACGGTGCTGTCAAGGTTTATTCCGTCGATGTCGGCCACGGCCAGCTCGACTGGAAGCTGCGGAATGATCCGCGCGTTGTCTGCATGGAGCGCACGAACATCCGCTACGTCGTGCCGGAAGATATCGAGGAGAGACCGTCCTTCGTATCAATCGACGTATCTTTTATTTCCCTTACCAAAGTGTTGCTTCCAGTCCGCAATCTGATGGAAGAGAACGGCGAAATCGCAGCTCTCATCAAACCGCAGTTTGAGGCGGGACGCGAAAAAGTCGGCAAAAAAGGCGTTGTCCGCGACCCGGCCGTCCATAAAGAAGTCATCGAGATGGTTATTTCGTATGCGAAGAGCATTTCCTTTGGTGTCCGCCATCTGGAGTTCTCCCCGATCAAGGGACCGGAGGGAAATATCGAATACCTGGTTCATCTGGTCCGCCTGCCGGAGGGTGTGACAGAGGAAGAAAACAATGTCGATGTGGACGCCGTAGTAAAGAGTGCGCACGATACACTGGATAAATAAAAGGAGCACGATATGGAGCGATTTTACCTGATCACAAACAGAGCAAAAGACCCGGATCTTACCGTGACAGACCAGATCAGGCAATATCTGGAGGAGCGTGGAAAAACGTGTCTTCTCTGCGATAACAGTGAAAAAGGGGAACAATATCATTATACAGACCCGGCAAAGGTTCCAGCGGATATCGACGGCATTCTGGTGCTCGGCGGAGACGGAACGCTTCTGCAGGCGGCAGGCGATGTGGTAGAACTGCAGATCCCGCTGCTCGGCATCAATCTCGGCACACTCGGGTATCTTGCGGAAATCGACCGCGACACGCTGTATCCGGCGCTGGATCATCTGATGGCGGATGAATACACGATTGAGCACCGTATGATGCTCTCCGGCGGAATTTACCGGGATGGAAAGCTGATCGCAGAAGATGCGGCGCTCAACGACATCACGATTACCCGCGAGGGAAACCTGCGCGTCGTGCGGTTTGACAATTACGTCAACGGGGAATTCTTAAATTCCTACAGCGCAGACGGCATTATCATTGCAACGCCGACCGGCTCAACCGGCTACAGCCTCTCTGCGGGCGGTCCGATCATCTCACCGTCGGCAAGCCTGATGCTGATGACGCCGCTTGCCCCGCATACGCTGAACACGAGAAGCATTGTCTTCCCGTCGGAGGATGTGATCGAGGTGGAGCTTGGACCATCGAGGGACGGCGGCATCGAGCAGGGAATGGCTTATTTTGACGGAGACACCCGCGTCCCGATGAAGACCGGCGACCGGATCGTCATCAAGAAGGCCAAACGGGATACTCTGATTGTGAAGATCAGCAACATCAGTTTTCTGGAGACATTGAGAAAAAAAATGGCAAACATTTAAGAAATAGTTACTGGGGAAGGATGCTTGAAAAATGAAAATCGCGAGACATGCACAGATTATCAAATTAATTAACCAATACGACATTGAGACACAGGAGGAACTGGCGAAGAAGCTGGAGGAGAGCGGTTTTGCCGTGACACAGGCGACGATTTCGAGAGATATCCGCCAGCTCAAACTGACGAAGGTTCCAAAGGAGAACGGCGGAAGCCGCTATGCAGTGCTGCAGAATGCACCATCCGAGGTGGGAAGCCGTTATGCGCGCGTTTTAAAAGATGCGTTTATTTCCGTGGATCTCGCCAAAAACATTCTGGTGATCAAGACCGTTTCCGGAATGGCGATGGCGGCAGCGGCAGCTTTCGATGAGATGAACTGGAATGAGATCGTCGGCTGCATCGGCGGAGACGATACGATTCTCTGCGTGGCAAGAGACGACGACGCGGCCCTTGTGGCGGCAGAACGTCTGAAAAAAATGGTGGACGGCATGGAGGAAACCACAGAAGAAATTTAAATTTTAACGTGACATGGCATCAGAGTTGACACCGGAGGAAAAGAA
>CAVLAW010000259.1:0-3445 GCA_963661155.1 Tidjanibacter massiliensis
CCCTTCCTCCTGTCCTCCACTCCGTAAATGGGGAAAGCACACCCCCGCAGGCCCCAGACGGCGTTCCGGCAAGGGAGCGGCATTGGAAAACAGGGGATGAAGGTTCAAAAAAACAGCCGCGATTTGATGGGATGAAATCCGGTGCTCAACACCGGATTTCAAGACGTTCCGAGTCGGGAAAGCATCAGCTTTCCTGACGACTAACGTCGGTTCCCGTCAAATGACGACCGCTTTTTTGTAAGAACTCACCCCTGTTTTCCACCGCCGCTCCCTGCCGGAACGCCGTCTGGGGTCCGCGGGGGTGTGCTTTCCCCCTCCACCACTTTTTCTCTCTTCAGCCACTTCCACACATCCGCATACACGCGATACTTCTCTTTCTCATTCAGAATCTCATGCCGCATCCCCGGATACAGCTTCCCTCTGACATTCCGATACCCCATCAGTCTCATATGCTCAATCGATTTCTTAAACCGTCTCACATTCACATAACAAGGATCGTCCCCGCCCGACAGGAACAGCACCGGCAACTTCCGATTCGTACAATGCCATCCATGGAACCCATACGTCTCCTTCAAAAGATCATTCAGCGCAAAAAACGCATCATCCGAAAACGTAAACCCACAGAGCGGATCCTCCTCATACTCGCGCACCACCTCCGGATCCGAACAGCACCACGCAAACCGGCTCTTCTCATCTGCAAACCGCGCCGCAAACGATCCAAACGACATCGCCTCCAGCAGATTACTCCGGTGATCATGCCCCAGCACCGCCGCCTCCGCGCGGCCAACCGCCGCACCCAGCGGCCGCAGATAATTCTTGCTCGGCGATCCACACACAATCAGCGCATCCAGCTCCTTATCATGCTCCTTCGCATAAGCCCGCACAACCAGAGATCCCATACTGTGCCCCATCAGAACAAACGGCAGATCCGGATACTCCTTCTTCGCCCACTTCGTGACCAGAAACAGATCCTCCACAAGCCCCCCTCCCCCGGCACCGTACATAAATCCGAGATCCTCCTTCGACTTCACACTCTTCCCGTGCCCGCGGTGATCATGAAGCACACACACCACACCGTGCTCCGCCATAAACTCCATAAACGGCAGATACCGCTCCTTGTACTCACTCATTCCATGGCTGAGCTGCAGAAGCGCTGTCCGCTTCACGCCCTCCTCCGGCTCCACTGCAAGCCCGTCAAGAACCAGCCCATCCACCTTCGACTGAATCGTAAACTCTCTTCGCATTGCCCTCTTCCCCTTTCCATCGGGAACAAAAATGCCGAACTGCCCTAGACTTCCGTGTCCTCCGAAATTTCCGGCGGAACCGCAAACGACGATATCATCTTGTCGTAGCATTCCTCGCACAGATCAAACGCGTGCTTCTCCAGATCCTTCCCGGAAAAGTACCCCCACGTCGTGTCGACCGAGCAGATCCCCTCCATCAGCATTCCGTTCTGTATTTTCATGCTTTTTCCGCAGCAGTTGCACACCGCCGCTTCCAGCTCATTCGTATTTTTGTTGTATTTACGCATTTTTCGCCCTCCCGTGTTTCCAAAAAACATTGAAAAACTCTTTTCTCCTGTGTCCTGTCGATTGTAACACACCTTTCCCGCCATTCCTACTGGGAATGAAAGGAAAGTCCCGCACGCAAAATGCGTATTTTATGCTTGCTTCTTTCTACCGCTTCGGAACCGACTCATCCGTCCGGCTCATCAGCACCGCGTCCTCCTTCGGGAGATCGTAGTACCCCTTCCGCAGGCCGTCCTGCACAAAACCGAGACTCTCATACAGATTCCGCGCCGGTGTATTGCTCACGCGCACATCCAGATGAATCACGCGCACCTTTCTCTCCTTCATCCGACGGAACAGCTCTTCCATCAGCGCACGCCCGATGCCGCGTCTTCGCGCCTTTTCCGCCACGCAGACATTCGTAATCTCACTCTCATCAAACGAAATCAGAATTCCGAGATATCCTAAAACTTCGCCGTCCTCCTCCGCAACGAGAAACAGCGCATCGTCGCGGATCAGAAACGTAAAAAATCCCGTCTCCGTCCAGGGAATCGAAAAGTTCGCCTCCTCAATCGGCATCACCTGCTCCAGATCATCGATCTGCATTTCACGGATTGTGATCATTCGCTCTTCTCTCCGTTCTCCTGTTTTTTCAGCACATCCGCGTGCTTCACAGATTCCCGCTCGGCTCTCTCTCGTTCTGCCTGGGATTTTCTTAAGTATTCCGGCTCGTGCTCCTCCGCCGTCTGGATTTTTCCTTCTCTGTAATAAACCTCAGCCAGCGCTCCGACTGCCGCGGCTCTCTGGCGGTTCACATGCGCCGGTGCAAACGAAAACGGAATCGTCAGCAGCTCCTCCAATTTTTCGCGGTAAACTGCAACGCCGTCCCCGAGGAAAATGACCTCGTGATCGAGGCAGTTCAATCCTTCCGCCAGCGCCTCAATGCTCATCGCATCCTGCTCCCAGATGGTATCGAGATGATGGTCGGTGTAGCAGTAAAGTCCCACATACACCTGATTTCTTCTCGCATCCATGATCGGGCAGACAAATTTGTCGGTGTCCCAGATATTGTACGCAATCGCCGCCGTCGTCGGAATGGAAATCAGCGGTTTGTCGAGCGCCAGTCCAAGTCCCTTCGCCGTAGCCGATCCGATCCGAAGTCCCGTAAAAGATCCCGGGCCGCCGGCAACTGCGATCGCGTCGATCGTGGAGAGATCCAGCTCCGTCATTTTAGAGATCTCATCCAGCATCGGCAGCAGGGTCTGGGAATGTGTTTTTTTGTAATTTACGGTATACTCCGCAAGCAGTGTCTCATTTTCAACGACAGCCACCGAAGCCACAAGGCCTGAGCTGTCCAGTGCAAGTATCTTCATAATTGATTTCTGTTCTAATCCTTTCGTCTTACTAAAAATCGGAAGCCTTACGCCTCCATCGGCTCCACGGTAATTTTCCGATAATCAAAGCCTTTCTCGAGGTCTTTCTCAATTGTAATCGAGATCGCGCTCTCCGGAATCAGCTCCTCAATAAGCTCCGCCCACTCAATCAGGCAGACGCCCTCACCGAAAAAGTAATCGTCGTATCCGATTTCTTCCATCTCCTCGATATCGCCGATCCGGTACACATCAAAATGATAGAACGGCAGACGGCCTTCGGTGTACTCCTGAATAATCGTAAAAGTCGGGCTGTTGACCGCTTCTGTAATGCCAAGGCCCTTTGCAACCCCCTGTGTCAGAACGGTTTTTCCGACGCCAAGGTCTCCATTTAACGTATAAATCTGTCCCGGCTTCGCCGCTTTTCCCAGCTTTTCGCCGAGGGAGAGCGTCTCCGCTGCAGAATTTGTTTCTATGATCATATGCATTATTCTCCTCTTTTTCTTCCTATCATTCTAACACAAACAAAAAGCTAATACAACCGCAGAACGAAACCGCTTTTCCTTG
>CAVLAW010000260.1:0-3445 GCA_963661155.1 Tidjanibacter massiliensis
GGTCAGAATCTTCGCCTGCATCCTCCTTGAAATCTTCTGTTTTTTCTTTTTTTTTGGTCTCGGGTTTTTCTGCCTCTTTCTCGTCCTCCGTCTCCTGTGTGGTTTCAGAATCCGCTTCCGAAGTTTCTTTTTCCACCCGCTCTTCCACAACCGGATCTGCGAATGCACTGACCGGAGTCTGGAGCAATGTCGTCGCCGTCAGGACGGCTGCCATCATCTGCGCCAGCTTTTTCTTTCCTTTTCTCACACACTCATCCTCCTCATTCGAATTATGTACCTTTGTGATTTTCATCACTCTCCATGAGCTATTTCTTTCAGCTCATTGATATTGTAAATGCGGCTTTCCCGCATATTACCAGATGGATAATCAAATATCAGCGTATCGTCCACTACATCGCACAGCCACGGAAGTTCCGCAACCGGCTCACACTGTTGATTTAACACTTCTCCGTAACGTGTTCCATCCACTGTCACATACTGTGCCACGATGTAATCACTCGTTTCTGTTATATAAGTAAGATACGCATCCTCTGTCAGTTTCCTGACCTGTTTTCCCGATTTCTTATCATACGCCACCGGTGTGCCATGAAGCGGCGATTCGATTCGGTAGTGACTGGTTTCAAAGGTTTCCATCAGAGTTAAATCCGGTATTTCTCCCTGTTTTTCTGAAATACAGGTGCCATCTGCGGCACTATATTCCCGAATTTTGCCATCGTTATAGATCACTTCCAGCCACGATTTTCCATCTTCTCTCCGGTACTGTTGATCATATACCTGATCCGCGTCGGGAATCGCGACCTCTGCAACCTGATTTCCAGCTCTGTCATACAGATTAAACCGATCGTATTGAAACAACATGATCGTATTTTCATCTGCGCTGAGCCGCGCTTCATCGTGTTTGACCGACGGATCGTAAGAAAATATCTCCTGTTCCTTATGATCTTCATATCCAATGACCCGCAGGGACGGCGAATCACTGTTTCCAATGAGTGCCTTTCCTCCTGCCATCTGAAGCAACTCGTTCCCTGTCTCTTTCTCAAAGGAAGTCACAAGGCTGGCGCTCCGGTCATAGAACTGTATCTGATTTCCCGCTGTTATCAGAGTTCTCTCCCCGTCTCTGGTAAATCCATCAATCGAATCGGTCAGTGTTACAAGCGGTTTCTGTTCTCCCGTTTCCGGGTCGATTTGAACCAAAAGATTTTCCGTCTGTACGCAGATTCCATCTTCATCCGTATAAACGCCAAACGGACTCTGGGAATCGAATCCACCTGTCTGTATTTCTGCTTCTGTATCAATGACCGCAAACTGCGATCCCTGGTTTCCGGATGCAGAAAAGGCAAAATATTTCTGATAAAATCCGCCTTCAAAGTGACTGTATCCGCTTCCTGCCTCATATAGAACCAGCGTATCGTCCGGATGTTCCAGATTCATCGTTTCTAGGGAACCATCCTGGAAGCTGACTCCCAGAAGAGTTCCATCTTCGTTTAGACAAAACAGGTTGTCATGGGGATTTACAAAACGATCATTGACCGTTACCTGCTGGCTGTGCCCGGCAAAATCAACCCGTTCGCGCACCGCTCCCGTCTGTGCATCGTAAATAACTGCATACGGTTCCGTCTTGTAGACAGCCGCAATCCATTTTTCATCCCCGGATACCGATAATGCCGTCGCCTTCTCCCCGGTCCACAGATTTTTCCCGGCAGATATATCATAGACGCTGACTCCTTCTGCTCCCGCATAAACGAGACGATCTGTATCCAAAAAATATACCTCCGACAACGCAGATTCTTCGACCGGAAGTTCTGCCCGCATTTCTCCCGTCGCCATGTCAAAAACAGCCAGTTTCCACGCATAAATTGCCGCCCCATATGTCCCGTCCGGCGACTCTGCCAGGGCAAGCGGCTCGGAGGGCAATGTAATGCCCCGTTCCGCCTTATAGCCGTCCGCCAAATCATAGACACCCAGTGCATCTGCCAGCGCCTTTTCTGTTTCTGCCTCATACTCCGGCACCAGGAGTCCTTTCCGATCCGGCAGCGCCTCCAGCGCATATGAAACAGCTTTCTGCACATCTCCCTCTGAAAGTGCAGCTTTCGAATACTCTGTCAGTTTCAGCCATTCCTCCGCTGTTTTCATCCGCTTTAATCCCACAAAAGATGTCGATACACCCGCTGCAAATAAAATTGCAAAAGCGGCTGCCATTGTCAGGTCAAGTCGTTTCTGCTTCCTCACACGTGGATCCCGGCTGCGAAGTGTCCTGAAATCGTCCAGCATCTCATCCGCCGTCTGATACCGTAGATCCGGATTGGGATTCATCGCTTTTTCTATGATCCGGCAGACCAGTGGACTTATATTTTCTTCCAGAAGCGGTTCCACCGCCAGTGCGTCTTTCGCTGGTCTTTTTCCACTTAAAAGATGGTATAGAGTTGCCCCCGCACTGTAAATATCGGAGCGGACATCGGGAACCACCTTTTTGTACTGGCTCGAAGCACTTTCTTCTTTATAAAATGTCTCTGTCCGATTTGGCTCTGCAACGGTTAAAGTTAAATCTGCCCTGTCATCTGCCATAAGCACCGTTGCCATCTCATCCTTCGGCTCATTTTCTCTTATATGGCTATCTGACACAAACCCCAACGCGCTTTTGGATGAATAATCAAGTCCATAATGCTCCGGCGACGCATATCCCGCGCTGCAGCCAATGACATTTTCTTCGCCCAGAGCCAGTGCAATGTTAAAATCAATCAGGCAGATATGTCCGTCTCTGGTCCTCATCAGGTTCGCCGGTTTGATATCACTGTGTACAAATCCGCGCGGCGGTTCACCGTGGGTCGGACTGTGAAGATATGACAACGCTTCCAGAAGCTCACACGCCCATGTGATAACCTGCGACTGTGGAAACCGCTCTCCCCTTTTTAACGGGCGATCGAGGCTTTCTCCCTCGATATAATCCATAACCGTATAAACCGTATCTCCTTCTGCAAAAAAGTCGTACACTCTCGGAATATACGGATGATTTAATTCCTTTAATATATCTACTTCCCGGCGTAAAAGCTCCGGCTTCGTTGTGATCTTCCGCTTATCTGCCTTTAGGACAACATTTTTTCCCAGACGTACATGATACGCTAAAAAGACATTTCCGCCGCCACCGGAACCAATTTTTTCTATTACTTCATACGTGGAAGCTATCATTTCTGGCATACTCTTATCCCCTGTTTTTTAACTTTGATCGTGCTGAAATATCGTACTTCTTTTAGTTTTTTCTATCGTTTTTTCGCATGCTTCGAAAGATTTCTCTTTCCATATTCCATATCCAGCTGATGATTTAAGGATGCCCATCGAATCTTCGATATCAAATAAGTGATAACTCCGCCGATTGCTGCTGCCCCCGCCAATATGAAACCGCCTAAAAACAAAATATTGTCATTCCATTCTCCCATTTTCACATTCC
>CAVLAW010000261.1:0-1886 GCA_963661155.1 Tidjanibacter massiliensis
TAAAAATTGCGATTATGATACAATCGCACATAATCGCAATTTCGTTATTTTATGCAAGATACACTTTCATTCCTTTTGTGCGGAGTCTTCCGATCAGGTTTTTATCCGTCTGCCGGTCCGTCACGAGCACGTCGATCTGATCCAGGTCGCACACCTGATTCATCGCTGTAACGCCGAATTTACTATGGTCCGCAAGCGCAATGACCTTCTGGGTACGGCTGACCCCGATCCGGCGGAACGGCGTCTCCTCCACATGATAATCTGTGATTCCAAACTTCTCCGTCATGCCGCCGACCCCGAGAAAAATTTTGTCTGTCTGAAAATACCGCATATTTTCATCTGCGATGTTTCCGGAAACAGAAAGTTCATTCCTCCGCACCTCACCGCCGACCATGATCACGCGGATATTTTCATCTGTAGAGAGATCCAATGCGATGGGAATCGAATTTGTGATCACCGTGAGACACCGTTTCTTTCCCACAAGGGCGCGCGCCAGTTCCCTCGTTGTCGTTCCGAGGTCGATAGCGATCACCTCGCCGTCCTCCACAAGATCCACGGCTCTCTGGCCGATCGCCTTCTTCTCTTCATAGTGTTCCAGCTGGCGTTTCTCGATCTTCGGTTCCACGCCGCGCTTTTTCCTTAAGACCGCGCCGCCGTATACCCGGTCCACAAGCCCCCGCTTTTCAAGATACTCCAGATCCCGGCGGATCGTCTCCATTGATACGCCGTACTGTTCCACCAGCTCATTTGCCTTTACCATACCGTCACGGTTCAGAACCGCAATGATTTTTTCCCGTCTGTCATACAGCACGCTTTCCGCCTCCTTTTTCCGATTGCTGCCATTTCTGGTACTGCCCCGGACAGAAACCGGTCATCCGGCGGAATACACTTCCAAAATGGGACTGGTCATAAAACTGCATCTGATAGGTGAGGTCCGTAAGGGAAAGTTCCGGGTCTTCCGCGATAGTCTGGATCGCGTTTTGCAGACAGATCTGGAGATTCAGCTGTTTCGGCGTAACTCCCACATTGCCCACCACTGCTTTTTGAATCGTCCTTGCACAGAATCCATACTCATTTTCCAGTTCCTTCATCCTGACGATCTGTCTGTGCTTCATCAGATAATTTACAACAGAGCGGGCCAGATCTTTATCGACTTCCTTTAGCGCGCTCTTCTTTCTTACGCACTCCTTCAGGAATTCCATGATCGCCGCAAGATGTTCCTCACTGCTGTCCACGGAGTTTATTTCCTCGATAAACGGAATCGACCAGGGAAATACATCCTCCAGCGGGAGTCCCTCAGCGGGGATATCCGAGGCCGAGACTCCCGTCACTTTCGAAAAGCTTCCCGGCGAAAACTGTACCTGAGCATTCTCCCTAATCCCATACTGCGGCAGAACTTTCTTTTCCGGAAGCACACCGTATAAATATGCCTTCGCTTCTTTTTCCTGAACAGAAAATGTAATCCCTACCTGACCCACGCCCGGAATACAGTCCAAATCATCTGCGCCCTCGTTCATGCCATACCTGAGAATTCGGACTTTCTCATTTTCGATCTGAAGGAAAGTGTCTGTGCGTTTTCGTGTGACATCCCAAAATGGCTGTTTTGTGAAAAATGTTCCTGTGTGTTCAGCTGTTTCAGTTTTCATCATAGGCACTCTCCTCTCTTTTTCTCAGACTTTACGCACTTTTTCTCGTTTATATATTAATTTATCACAAAATTCATTTCGTTGTATATTAGCGGAATACACAAAATTACACATTCGTTTTTTACTCTTTTTACGAATTTCTTGTGTTTTTTCTATAATCGCACAGAATCCCACATTTATTTCCGAACAGTTTCTATTGCCCCTCTTTTTTCTTTCTGCTATAATTTTTTTATCAAAAAA
>CAVLAW010000261.1:1896-3411 GCA_963661155.1 Tidjanibacter massiliensis
AAAAAAATGGACAGGAGATGTTGGCCGATGAAAACAAATGAGAAATTTCTCTCTTTTTATTACCGCAACATGAAAGAAGTGCCAGATATCCATCTGGATCTCACAAAAACAGCCCTGCTGATCGTCGATATGCAGAAGCACTTTATCGCAAAGGACGGCTATGACGCGGTCCAGTGCCGGGAAGCCGGAGAATGGGATGAATGGGAATGGTTCTTCGATCATGTGGAGAAAGTTGTAATTCCGAATAATAAACGTCTCCTGGACTGCTGCCGGAAAAATGGTGTGGAAGTGACTTACGGACGGATCGCAAGTCTCAAGAAAAACGGTTCCGACCGTTCCCGAGTCCAGAGCACCGTCGGCTGGAACGATATCTATGTGTATGTGGGCGACGAGAGCGCACAGATGGTGGACGAGCTCACGCCATTACAGGATGAGATCGTTGTAAACAAGACCACCGACAGCGTCAGCCTCGGAACAAACTATACGCAGATCCTTCACAACATGGGGATCGACACCGTGATCGTAACCGGCGTTGTCACCGATCAGTGTGTTGCCTCCACGATCCGCGTTCTCGCTGACCAGGGATTCCGCGTGATCTGCCCGGAAGATTCCTGTGCCGCAGCGACACCGGAGCTTCACGAGGCTGAGCTTAAGATCATGAACGTTATTTACTGTACGGTTATGAGTACGGATGAGACAGTCAAACTGATCGAGGAGGCTGCTGCGCAAAAATAATGATTGCGGCCTCTGTGCCAGCTGACTATACTACCCTGTATGCCGTCTGAATCGATCTGCCAGCTTCTATTTTAAGAGCGGTAAAACTTTCCCGGCACAACAGCCTAAAATTATACCGGCAGGTGAGGATCAATTCCCGACCTGCCGGTATTTTTTATTCTGGTTTTTTAGGCCCTGTGTTCACTTTGACCAGCTGCTCTACTTTGTCAGCTTCTCATCGATAAAGCACAGGCCATCGATCGCCATGGTTCCGGATGCTGTGAGTGCACCGCCGCCGCCGTCAACACGGCTTGTTCCGCCTGGGAAGAAGGTGCCGTCGATATTCCGGATGCCGTTCGGCATAACGAGAAGTTCGCCAAAATCTGTGGTGTTCTTTATGATATGTCCCTTCGCTGCCAGGAGCTTAATGGTATCCGGTGAGAAACCTTCCTCGAGCTCGAGACCCTGATTTAATGTCAGGCAGCACATATGCGGATGTTTTACCGCAGAATCCATCATCATGCCGTAATCCAGGTTGTTGATGATGAGCTGCAGGGTACTTGTGATGATACGCGGACCACCTGCTGCGCCAACGGATAATACCGGCTTTCCGTCCTTCATGACGATAGTCGGGGACATACTGGATAACGGAGTCTTTCCTGGACGGATCGCATTTGCCATTCCGTATGCGAGACCCTGTGTGGTGCGGACGCCTGCCTTGGCACTGAAATCTGCCATCGCATTGTTCATAACAAAGCCTCTTCCCGGAATTACAACGCCAGATCCCCACCAGTTACGGAT
>CAVLAW010000262.1:0-3397 GCA_963661155.1 Tidjanibacter massiliensis
GAATGGAGTAACCACCGTCGCGGCGGTCATCGCCTTTCTCATACAGCTTTCCGGTCAGCGCGTCGAGACTGCTTCCCATGGATACGGCAGACATCAGCAGTAAGAACTGACTGCCGAGATACATCGGAACGCCGCCGCCCGGAATGGCAAGCAGCGCATAGCCGAGTGTTTTGATGAAGTAACCGATGCGGATCGCCTTCCGGATTCCCATCAGCCGGTCGGCCAGATAGCTTCCGAGAATTCCGCAGAGGAAGGAGAGTGTGCTGTACAGGGAAATGAACTGTGCAGCGTTCGCCTTAGAAAATCCAAGTCCGCCCTCGGCGGCTGTCGCATACAGGAAGTAAATCAGGATGGAGCTCATACCGTAGTTAGCGAAGCCCTGGCACAGCGTCATGCCGGAAATTGTGCCTAGCCCAAGCGGATGCCCCAGGAACCGCCTGTCGTTTCTGTAACTGATCGTCTGTTTCATACGTGCCTCTCTTGCTGCTCTTTCTTTGCAACTTTCTCATTTTCATTTTAGCGAATTATTTTTCACCAAAATGAATTTCTTGAACTCATTATATTCTGTGTTGTAAAATATGTCAATCTCATTTTTCTGTATTCTTCCTTTTTTGTCTATTTTTCACAAAAACATGGTGTTTCGATTTTTTTTCCATCTTTTGCTGTCCTTTCTTTTTTTGCCGTTTTCTCTTTAAAATCTGCCCTGAAATCCCCCTTTTTGCGCCTTTTCCGACGTTTTTTGTTCCTTTTTCCTGCTTTTTTTAAAAAAGAAAACGCAGAAAGAAATTTTTCCATTTTCTGCGTTTTTGGTACTTTTTCTCAATATTCTCTTTTTTCTTCACTTGTACGCTTTTTCCAACTCGTACCCGATTTCCCGTTTATTTTTTCCGGTAAATCCAGTAGCTTAAGGTCGGCTCACTGCTCTCGTTCCACATACAGTGCGGCGAGTTTGCCGGGATGTAGATGGAATCGTACCGGTTCAGGTGGTAAATCTTTTCATTCAGCTGAACGGTCAGCTCGCCCTCAAGGACGGTACATACCTCCGAATGGACGTGTTTATAGCATTCTTTCTTTGCACACTCGCCCGGCTCGATGCGGATCAGCTCGTACATCTGCGCATCGTAGCCGAATTCGATGATGCCGACCTCCATGTTCTCGTCGTCATGCCGGTTCACTTTGATCTCGTCCGCGCGGATCACATCGCGCCGCGTCTTTTCCGAGGTCAGCAGCTCAAGCAGGTCAATCTCGAGCACGCCGGTGATCATTCTCAGGTTTTCCAGCGTCGGGCTTGTCTTTCCTGTTTCGAGGTTGCTCAGGTAGCCCGCGGAAAAGCCGGTGTAGGCCACCATATCTTTTAATGTCAGGCCGCGCTCCTTGCGGATGCGGCTGATGCGCTCTCCAATTCCGCTTAAATCTAATTCTTTCATCTCTTTTTCCTGTCCGTTCTCTATTTTCCATCTATCTTAGCTTTCTTTGGAGCGCTTGTCAATTTAATCTTTTTATTTCACAGAAATTTTATATATGGATGCTCAGCCATTTTTCAGGCGTTCCAGCAATTCTGCGCGGAGTTCTTCGAGGAACGCATCGGTCTTCGGATACTGCTCAAAGTTCAGCGGCGTGCCTGCTTTTTCATCGATCAGCGCCGTCACAGCCTCTCTCCCGATTTTTGCCTCCAGCGCCTCACAAATCCCAAGATCCTGGACTGCCTCGTACATGATCTCGCCGTGGATGGACGGATAGACGGTGCCTTTTCCCGGATATACGATAAATCCGTCGCCGGATGGGAACGCATGATCTGCGGAAGTCGTCAGGTATGGATTGATCGGATAGCGGGATAACTGGGAGTGATAAAAATTGAATCCCCAGTGCAGAAATCCCCTGATTTCATAATTCATACTTTCTCCTCCATTCGCACTCACGCCGCAAATTTCTCCACCAGCGCCACCGCCACTTTCAGCACCCCGGCCAGTACCATCACAAAGATCGGGTTCTTTTTTCCTTTCTGTAGCAGGACAAGACAGATGATAAAAATCACCACAAGACTCCAGTTCGTCTGCGCCAGCCGGATCACGGTGTCGCCCTCGCTGCCCCAGAAGGCGGTGATGAGGATCGAAATTCCCGCAGACCCGATCATCGCCACGACGGCCGGGCGGAGGGAGTGGAGGATTCCCTGGAGCATTGCCATTTCCCGGTATTTTAAATAGAGTTTTGCAAGCAGCGTGACCAGAATACACGACGGCAGAATACACCCAAACGTCGCCACCAGCGCCCCCGGTACGCCCGCAATTTTACTGCCGACAAACGTCGCCGAATTGACCGCGATCGGCCCCGGTGTCATCTGGGAAATGGTGATGAGATCCGTAAACTCCGACATCGAAAGCCATCCATGCCCCTGCACCACCTGGCCCTGGATCAGCGGCATGGCGGCGTAGCCTCCGCCGAAGCTGAACAGACCGATCTGGAAAAAGCTTAAAAATAACTGAAGATAAATCATTTCTCACCCCTCCGTTTCGCCAGAATCGTCCGCACCGCACCGATGGCACCGCAGACCAGAACAATATAGATCACATTTACACTGAAGAAACACGCCGCCGCAAACGCTCCGACGAGAATCACCAGCGACAGCTTATCCTTCTCTTTTACAACGCCGGCTCCCATCTCATACGTCACCGACGCAATCACAGCTCCGACACCCGCCTGCATGCCAAGAAGCATCTGGCTCACAAAAAAATTGTCACGGAATGCCTGATAGCAGACGGAAATCACGGAAATGATCAGAAACGGCGGAATGATTGTTCCAATAATCGCCACCAGCACACCCATCAGCCCCGCCAGCTTATATCCGACGACAATCGCCCCGTTCACCGCAATCGGCCCCGGCGACGACTGTGCAATCGCCACGAGATCGAGCATCTCATTCTCCTCGATCCAGTGATATTCATCCACAAACTTCTTTTTCATCAGCGTCACAATCACATAACCGCCGCCGAACGTAAACGCACTCAAATACAGCGTGGAAAGGAACAGCTTCTGCAGTACCTTACGTTTTGACTCCATTGTTTTTTCACCTCATTTTTTTCTGTTGTCACTATTCTACCATCTCCGCGCCGGTTCTGCACGAAAAACTGTGAGAAACTCATTTCCGTTATCCCGTGGAAATCCTCGTCAGTTTTTCTTTCTCACCGCTGTCACCATCGGCAGTCCGGTATCGTAGTCGAGCTGCCGCGGCTCATACTCTTCGTTCTCGCGCTGTCTCGTATATCTGTCATTCTCCCAGTTCGGAATAAAATCCGTTCTCCACGGGCGCATGCCCCACTGATAGCCGCGGTAGAGATCGCGCGTGTCGTTCATATGCGCCATCAGTTTGTCGTGCAGAGCATTCCGGACATCCGTATAC
>CAVLAW010000263.1:0-3380 GCA_963661155.1 Tidjanibacter massiliensis
CATAACGATCGCGTAGACGATACGGTACATCCCGGCTCCCGGCACCATCGGGAGAATGCCCGGGATCACGAAAAGGATCACCGGAGCTTTGAAATGGCGCGCCATCGCCTGGGAAACCAGGGCGACTGCAACGGCGGCGAGAAAGTTCTTCATCAAAATGCCGTCATTGAAAACTTCCACGATCAGATAGACCGCCCAGCCGATCATGCCGACACTGGCGGTGTAGCATTCGAGCTTTTTCGGCGCATTCAACAGTCTTGAAAATCCCCAGATGGCAACCCAGGCTCCCAGGGATTTTAAGATAATTTCACCTGCTATTCTCATCTTATTTTAAACCTCATTTTTTCCACGTCTTTTATCGTACCAGCGGCCGAAGCAGCAGCATTCCGAGTCCCACGCCGATCGCAATCGCGGCAGCCGTCACAAAAGCCTCGAGCATCCGCGCCGCGCCGGAGATGTAGTCACCGTGCAGTGTGTCATAGACTGCATTTGTGATCGCCACGCCCGGCACGAGGGGCATGATCGATGCGATGATGATGACGTTCAGATCCATGGTTCCCGGCAGGTAATGAACGCAGAGAATTGCGGTAATGGCCAGCAGAAACGAGCCGATGCAGTTCACAAGGAATGACTGCACGCCGGCTCTTTTTCCGCCGTAAACGCCGATTCCCGACATGAATCCGGCAAGGGCAGATGCCAGAACTTCGTAGAAGCCTGCTCCGAACATGATTGCAAAGCCTGCGGTTGTCGCCATCATCGCAAGCAGATTTTTTTTGATTTCCGGTTTGGCGCGGTAGATGTCGCGCACCCGGTGGAACAGTGTATCAAGGTCGATCGTTCCTTCACAGAAATCGCGGGAAAGCTGGTTGACCGCATGAATCCGGTTAAGATCGGTCGCACGGCTCTCCACGCTGCGCATGACGGTCATGGAATCCATCGACGGGTCGTCGAGCGTCACCATAAAACCGGTCGTCAGTGCAAGCACATCCGCCGTTTTCAGGCCGGACATGCGCAGCATCCGCAGCATCGTATCCTCCACCCGCCACGTCTCCGCCCCACTCTCCAGCAGAATCTCCCCTGCCATGACGGCGGTGTCCAGCAGCAGTTTATAGTCCATAATTCTTTATCCTCTCAAAAGTAATTCCTGTTTCACACATGCCAAACGATTGTATCATAAAGCAGTGTTCACATTCAAGTAATTTCTATGCAATTCACGGACGTTCACCCGCGCCATTCGCAAAACCGCGCTTTCAGCGCTATCCGCTGCTCACGCAGCTCCTTTTTGCTCATGATCAGGCGCTCTCTTCGTACAGTCTCATAGACAAATTTTCATGCAAGCATGAAATTTGCCCACGAGGCTGTACGAGTGAACTGTTTTTTCAAAGTTTTTTCAAAATCCATTCACACTTTCCTCACATATGACAATTATACTAAACGTATCAAAACAAAGGGACAACAAATCATCATCCTTCATCTTTTCACCGTTGTCCTCACCTAATATTCTTTCCAATTTATATAGATTTTTCTTTTTCATAATGCCGGTATTTCAGCCAGAAGAAATACCGGCCCTCCTTTTTTATCGTAAAAAAAGAAGTGCCGGCATCTCATTTATGTACTATTCTTCAAATTTCACAACCAGTGTCTTATCTCCAATTGCTTCAGAAAGCATTCCCGTAATCAGCGTTTTCGCCTGCTCCTGTGCCATCGATTCCAGATCGTCCATTTCTTTTGTCTGCTGTTCCACATCTTCCTTCGCACTCGCGATTGCATCCAGCGCATCTTCTTTCCGTTCCCAGTTCAGAAGTGCTGCCTTCTCATCGTAATACTGAATGGAATCATCATCAATCGAAATATCCAGAATCTCCACCACCGGAAGCGTAACCGTCACCTCGCTGTCCGTCACATCCGTCTTCGCCTTCGAGAGATCAACCCCCGCACGGATCTCTGCGCGGTACGTCATGTTGAACGCCTTCTGCGTCAGCAGCGGAATCGACCCGTCCGAGTAATGGATCAGCCCATTATAAATCATCTTCGCCGACGTCAGCTCCCCCGCGGCCTCCAGCTTGCTGTCAATAAAACTTCCCGTAATCTCCGGCTCCCGGTCCCGCCGCAGCGACTGCGTCAGATAAACGACCATTCCGGCGAGAACCACCACGATCAGAAGATAAATGACCGCCTTCACAGTGCCGCGGCTTCCATTTTTTTCTCTGTTCATTACCTGTCTGCTCCCTTCTCATTTTTTATTTCATTTTTCATTAGTTTTTATAAGAATCATACTTCTATTGTAACGTACTTTCCTTATAAAGAATAGTCTTGTTTTCCTAAAATCCCTTAAATTTCTGTAAACACAGTTCGGTTAGACTTTTCATTTTCTCCGTGCTATACTGAATGTGTTACTTGTTCCTATATTTTGTGAGGTATTTCTATGATTCATATTGAAAAAATTGATGCAGCACACAAACAGGATATCAATATTCCAAACGAGCCGTTTTCTCTCTGGGGACGGGTGGTTCCTTCTTATCAGGATGAGAAGTGGAGTTATGAGCTGATCCAGTTTCAGGAAGATGAAGTCTCTACGATGTGCTTTCCGGATTATCCGTATGACTTTGAGGAGATGAGTAAAGACACGGTATTTTTAGGCGCTTATGACGACGGCACCTGTATCGGCGTTGCCGTTCTGCAGGAAGGCTTTTTCGCTTATCTGTATCTGCTCGATTTGAAAGTCAATCAGGCGTACCGCGGACAGCATGTCGGCAAAAAGCTGATGGAAAAAGCGGCTGAAATTGCACGCGAAAAAAACTACCGCGGCATCTACACACAGGGCCAGGACAACAATCCGGGGGCATGCCTGTTCTATCTGCACAATGGCTTTGTGATCGGCGGACTCGATACGAATGTCTATAAAGGAACAAAACAGGAAGGAAAAGCCGATATTATCTTTTACTGGGATTGCTGATCTTTTCTCTTTTATAAAAAGCCGCTTTCTTTCCGGAACAGAATATTTTCTGTCACTCCGAAATGAAAACGGCTTTCTTTCTATCTATTTATTTTCTCCACTCAACCAGTCCCACTACTTCATCCATCGAAACCTGATAAAACCGACACAGCTTCACCAATGCACTGACCGGTATCTCCCTTTTTCCCCTCTCATACTGCGAATAGGTGTTCTGCGCCATATGCAGATATTCCGCAACCTCCGCCTGCGTAAGATCCCGATCCTCCCGCAGACCCCGCAGTCGTTCCCAATATTCCACTCATTAACACCTCTTTTCTTATTCGTAATAACGAAAAAAGAGTGAAGAATCTAATCTTCACTCTTTTTATTACAGGGGATGAGAGAATCGAACTCCCACCAAAGGTTTTGGAGACCCCTATCATAC
>CAVLAW010000264.1:0-3378 GCA_963661155.1 Tidjanibacter massiliensis
TTTTTCGTGGTGGTTGCGGGCGCGCATGATGCCGTTTACGATGGCGCCGTCGTTCGTCATCAGAAGAAGGCCTTCGGAATCTTTATCGAGTCTTCCCACCGGGTAAATGCGCACTGGGTAGGACAGATAGTCGATGACGTTGTTTTTCTCACGTTTTTCTGCGGTGCAGACAATGCCGCACGGCTTGTTGAACGCGAGATAGACTTTTTTCTCCTCAGGAACGACGGTTTTGCCCTTTACGACAACAATATCGCCTGGTTCTACCTGCATGCCGGTCTCGGCGCGTTTTCCGTTGACGGTGATCTCTCCCGCCTCTGCCAGCCGGTCCGCCTCCCGGCGTGAGCAGACACCCGCATCACTTAAGTATTTGTTTAAGCGCATGATTTATCCTTCCAAAAAAGCAGTTTCATAAAAACCAGAAACTGCTTTTTTCTTTTTGTATTATTCTATTGTTCCTACTGAATGCTCTCCACATACGCTCTTAAAGAAGCATCTGCGTCCAGCGCATTCTGGTACTCGTTCTGAACCTGAGCGATCAGGTTTTGGACTTCGTCATTTTCGAGCGCGGCTTTCATCGCCTCAGTCACGGAAGCATCGCTGTCGGTGTCGTCCATGATTTTCAGGCTGCCGTCCTCTGCGGTGTAGAGATAATACTCAGAGAGCATCGGCAGTGTCTGGTTGATTCCCAGATATTTGCATCTGCTGCTGACGAATGCGATATACGTTCCGTCGCTCGGGCCGCTGATTGTGTAGGTCTGCACATCGCTGTACGACTCCACATCACTCTCCGCCTCGATCTGTGCCTGCTCCTCTGCGGTCAGATTGTCTGTCACAGAAAGGATTCCGTTGATATCTCTCGCACCGAGTGCGGCATAATACTGTTCCAGCACCGTGCTCGTCTCTGGGACATTTCCTGCGGTGAAGGAAGCGACTGTGTTTTCGGTATTGTCCGTATTCTCTGTATTATCCGTATTCTCTGTATTTTCGGTATTCTCTGCTGGATCCGCAGTCTCCGACTCACTCGTCGGTTCTGACTCCGTGCCCGAAGCGCTGTCAGCATTTACATCCGACGCATCGGATGCGCTGTTTGTGCCATCCTCGGAATCTGCCTTGCTGTCTGCTTTTACCTGGGTCTTCTTGTCCGGCACACGGTTGTCTGTGCTGCTGCTCGTTATCGTTCCGCCGCTTGATTTCGGCTCCGATTTTGACGATACGAGATGGACGACCAGAAGAACCGCTATCACGATCAGAATAATCGCTCCGATCAGAAGCATGTAACGCAGATTATCGGAAATCCATTCGCGGATTTTATCTTTCGTTGTCATTGGTTTTGCCATATTTTTTCCTCCTTAAGCATTGCTGAATGAACAATACGTAAAAAGCCTCTACTTCACCTAGAAGCAGGGGCTTTCCTTGTCCCGCGCCGGTTCTGCCCGCCGCAGCATGCCATGTAGCAAAAACGCGTCTGGAGGGATTCGAACCCCCGACACACGGTACCGGAAACCGTTGCTCTATCCCCTGAGCTACAGACGCTGAGTGATCTTTCAACCACACTATGATATTCTACCACAGACTCCTGCAATTGTAAAGTATTTTTCCCACCCAACCGCCCACTTTTTTGTTATGATTTTTCTTCGCACATCGTCATTTCGCCGCTCTCCCGATGATAATAATAGACATGATCCGACAGAACCTCCTGCGGCTTAACCGTCTTTTCGTTCACATCGCGCACCATATCCGAGAGGCACTCCTCCGGGAAAACGTCGTAGTCCGGGATCACCATGCACTCGTGGATGCTGCTCGGAATCACATAGAGGCTTGCTTCGAACTGCTGTGCAAGTTCCTCCAGCACACCGGGGTAGCACATACAGATGGCACCGAGTTTTCCCCTGCGGTTGCTGACCAGATAGAACTGTTCTGCCAGCGGCCCGAGTTCCAACAGCGGGATTGCAACGCCGTATTCCTCTTTTAAATACACCATCAGGCTGTCTGTCCGCACTGGCAGATCCCGCAGAGTATTTTCCCAGGCGCGTGCATCAAGCACTTCCTGGGAAATCCCCCACAGCTCGCGATGTGTCTCGTGGATCAGAATCGTTGCATCCGGCATCCGGTTTCCTTTCATCTGATAATAGTACACGACAGCGAGATCGAGGAAATTTCTGTGCGGAACTTTTTCCAGCAGCGCGCGGTTTTTCTCCGCGTGGATCAGCTCGCAGTAGATGTGCGGCGCGGCATTTTCCCAGCTTGTGAAAAAGGCAGCCTTTTCCGGCCTTCTCGCCTGTTGTTCCACTTTTCGGTACTGCTCCAGCACCTGGTCCGCGATCTGCGACATTGGTACGCCCCGCCGATAGCAGTCATACAGAAGTTCCACATAGATCGTCGGCGCGATCCAGTCCCGTTTCCGGCTGATGACAAACGCCTCTTTTTCGATGCCGTTCAGCTTCTGCACCGATTCTATCCTCACCTCGAAATCATTGCCGACTTTTCTTTTCAGCAGCCCGGCGAGCTGCTCCTTGAACATTTTGCAGTCCATCTTTTCCCACCTTTCCTGATTTGTTTCTTTTTGTATTTTTGCTTTACGGAACAAAAAAAGCCCCGGAAAACACAACATAAGAAACCTCTGCTCAAAACAGAGATTCGTTGGTTCGCGGAACTTCGAACGATGAGAAAAACAGACTTAAGCTGCTTCCGACAGCCTTTACAATCCATTTTTCAAGTAACTATTCAATTATTTTATAAAACCGTGTCCGCCGCAATTCACTTGCGACGGACAACGATGGGAACAGTCTTAGATATAAGAAACACGCTTCGCGAATTTCTTATATCTATCGCGGTAATCGCCAAGGTCTCGTGCAAGCACGGACTTTGGCTCACTGCTCGCGTAAATTAAACACGGGACAGATATTCACCTGTTCTGGTATCAATTTTGATTTTGTCTCCCTGGTTTACGAACAGCGGAACGCTTACAGTAGCACCAGTCTCAACGGTAGCCGGTTTGGAAGCACCCTGTGCGGTATCTCCTTTGAAGCCTGGCTCGGTCTCGGTGATCTCAAGCTCTACAAACAGAGGCGGCTCGATTGCGAATACATTTCCGTTGTAGGAACATACTTTAACCATTTCGTTTTCTTTTACGAATTTCAGAGCATCTCCGATGGTCTCTTCGTTCAGAGCGATCTGCTCATAGTTCTCTACGTTCATGAAGTAGAATAAATCACCATCACTGTACAGATACTGCATGTCTACACGTTCGATACGTGCCTGCGGGAATTTCTCAGTCGGACGGAAGGTACGCTCTACAACACCACCGTTGATGACATTTTTTAATTTTGTTCTTACGAATGCAGCTCCTTTACCAGGTTTTACATGCTGAAATTCAAG
>CAVLAW010000265.1:0-3378 GCA_963661155.1 Tidjanibacter massiliensis
TTACTATAGCATAATTCTTCTATCGTTACTATTCATTTATGGGAAATCCTGCACTTTTTCTCTGCCCCCAAAAGAAAACCCTCTCATGTCCGCCTTTTCCTGCGTCCATGAGAGGGTTTCTTGTTTTACGCCTGTCCCAGTACGTGGTCAGAAATTCTCCCGTAAACAGAGATCAGATACAGTCCGCAGATGCCGACGACTGCGTAGATGATGCGGCTGAGCCACGTCATGTTGCCGAAGATCAGGGCGACGAGGTCGAGGCGGAAGAATCCGATCAGGCCCCAGTTGACGGCTCCGATAATGGCAACGGTAAGTGCGGTGTAATCCAGTCCTTTCATGTAAAACATCCTCCTTTTTTCCGGGTTTTGTATCACTTCCGGTTTCTTTATAAAGCATTTCCCAGAAGAAGGCAGATTATGCATTTTCTTTGATTTTTCAGGCAGAAAAATGGAGGCCTTTTTCAGACCTCCATTCGCATTATTCTTAATTTCTTTACTCAGACAGCAGCTTCTGCAGCAGCTCTCCTGCCGCTGCCGGGTTTGCTTTGCCTTTCATTTCTTTCATGACCTGACCGACGAGGAATCCGAGGACTTTGGTCTTTCCGGATTTGTACTGCTCTACAGGTCCCGGGTTGTTTTCGAGAACTTTTCTTGCAGTTTCTTCCAGAAGTCCGGTATCGTTGACGGTTTTCAGACCATGCTCCTCGACATATGCTTCCGGATCGACATCCTCTGCAAAGATCTGCTCGAAAACCTCTTTTGCCACCTGATTGTTGACGGCTCCGCTCTCTGCCAGCTCAATCAGGGAAACCAGATGCTTCGGTGAAAACTGCAGATCCTCCGGCTCCTGGCCGTTCTCTTTTAAGAGCCGCAGGGTCTCGCCCATCAGCCAGTTTGCGACTTTTTTCGGTTTGTCACAGAGTGCCGTCGTCGCCTCAAAGAGATCCGACAGCTTTTTGGAGCCGGTCAGAATGCCCGCATCATACTGCGGCAGTCCGTACTGCTCCACGTAGCGCGCCTGTTTCTCCGGCTGGAACTCCGGCATCGATTTCAGAATGCGGTCGATCCACTCGTCGGAGATGTGTACCGGCGGCAAATCCGGGTCCGGGAAGTAGCGGTAATCCTTTGCATCCTCTTTCGAGCGCATAGCATAGGAATACTCCTTGTTGTCGTCCCAGCGGCGTGTCTCCTGCACAACGGTTTTTCCTTCCTCAATCAGTTCGATCTGTCTTGCCCGCTCTCCCTCAATTGCTCTTCCGATCGCTTTGAAGGAGTTCAGGTTCTTCATCTCGGTACGGGTTCCAAATTTCTCGCTTCCGACCTCGCGGACCGAAAGGTTGACATCAGCACGCATCGATCCTTCCTGCAGCTTACAGTCAGACGCACCAAGATACTGAATCATCATACGAAGCTTTTCCAGATAGGCGATAACCTCTTCCGCGGAACGCATATCCGGCTCAGATACGATCTCGATCAGCGGAACGCCGCTTCGGTTGTAATCGACGAGCGAGCAGTCCTCCCACTCATCGTGGATCAGCTTACCGGCATCCTCCTCCATATGGATCTCATGGATGCCGATTTTTTTCTTTCCGGCAGCCGTGTCAATCTCCACGTATCCATCGTGACAGATTGGCAGATAGAGCTGGGAAATCTGATAGTTCTGCGGGTTATCCGGGTAGAAATAGTTCTTCCGGTCGAATTTGCAGAGCTGGTTGATTTTGCAGTTTGCAGCCAGTCCGACGCGCAGCGCGTAGTCGACAACCTTCTTATTTAATACCGGAAGAGATCCCGGCATACCGGTGCAGACCGGACAGGTGTGGGTGTTCGGCGCACCGCCGAATGCGGTAGAGCAGCCGCAGAAAATTTTCGTTCTCGTCGCAAGCTCCACATGTACTTCAAGTCCGATAACGGTTTCATACTGTTTTGACATTGTTTTGCTTCCTCCTTATTCTTCTGGCTGCCCGAACGCACCGCGTGCCTGCTCATAGGTATACGCTGCGCGGAACAGTTTTTTCTCTGAGAAACAGTCTCCGATGAGCTGCATGCCGATCGGAAGACCCTTGTCATCCATGCCGCACGGAACGGTGATGCCCGGAAGGCCGGCAAGGTTGACGGATACGGTGTAAATGTCTCCCAGATACATCTGTAAAGGATCAGAAAGCGAATCGCCGAGGCGCGGCGCCGTTGAAGGAGCCGCCGGGCTTAAAATCATATCGTATTTTTCAAACGCACGGTCAAATTCCTGTTTGATGAGTGCTTTCGTGCGCAGTGCTTTCAGATAGTACGCATCATAGTAGCCGGAGCTTAAGACGAAGCTTCCCAGCATAATCCGTCGTTTCACCTCCGGACCGAAGCCCTCGGAACGGCTCTTTTTATACATATCGTGAAGTCCTTCGTATTCTTTCGCACGGAAGCCGTATTTCACACCGTCGAAACGCTCCAGGTTGGAGCTTGCCTCAGCAGATGCAATGACGTAATACGCCGGAATCGCATAGTCAATGAGGTCAAGATCGAAATATTCTACCTGCGCTCCGCGTGCTTTCAGCACATCGGCAGCTTTCAGAATCGCTTCTTTGACCTGCGGATCAAGGCCTTCTCCAAGATAGCTGTTCGGGATACCGATTTTCAGATCGGAGACATCCTCTTTCAAGGCGCTCATGAAATCGTAATCCTCGCGTTTCATCGAAGTGGCATCCTTCGCATCATACGAAGCAACGGTCTGCAGCAGAGCCGCACAGTCGGTGACATCCTTTGCCACCGGTCCGATCTGGTCGAGAGAAGAACCGTAGGCGATCAGTCCGTAACGGGAAACAGTGCCGTACGTCGGCTTCATACCAGTCACGCCGCAGAAGGAACTTGGCTGACGGATCGATCCGCCGGTATCGGAACCAAGTGCCATCGGCACCTCTCCCGCTGCAACGGCCGCACAGGAACCGCCGGAGGAGCCGCCCGGAACGTGTTCGGTGTTCCAAGGGTTTTTCGTCACGCCGTATGCGGAAGTCTCGGTCGTACTTCCCATCGCAAACTCATCCATATTTGTCTTACCGATGATGACGGCGCCTGCTTCTTCGAGCCG
Source organism: Tidjanibacter massiliensis (assembly GCA_963661155.1). GTDB lineage: Bacteria > Bacillota > Clostridia > Lachnospirales > Lachnospiraceae > Fusicatenibacter > Fusicatenibacter massiliensis_A. Next base: position 3,076 of record CAVLAW010000265.1, read on the forward strand.
TGTGATAACTTCTGCATCGTATGTCGGAACAAAATTCTGCAGGATCTTCGATGCACACGTTGTCGCGAGGCCTTTCGTGCAGATATTATCCTTGATTGCAATCGGAACACCGGCAAGCGGTCCGGTAAGCTCTCCTGTGTCAATTTTTTTCTGAACCTCTGCCGCACGTTTTCTCGCACCCTCTTCATCGACGAGGAGAAACGCATGAATCTTCTCCTCTGATGCTTTGACTGCCGCAAGGGACGCTTCCACCGCGTCTGATACGGTCATTTTTCCTTCTTTGATTGCGGCAGAAAGCTGTAC
>CAVLAW010000266.1:0-3363 GCA_963661155.1 Tidjanibacter massiliensis
CCACACGCGCCATATAACCGCTGTCCTCCAGAATGGACAGGAAGAAAAACAGCGTGACGATGATCGGAAGGAAACTTAAGACGCTTCCGACTCCATTGAAAATGCCGTCAATCACAAGGGAATGGAGAACCGAATTGACACCCCATGCTGTCATGGCACCGTCCACGATTTCGGTCAGTTTTCCGATCAGAATCTCCAGCACCTTCTGCAGCGATGCACCGATCACATGAAATGTGAGGAAAAAGACAGCCGCCATAATGCCCGCAAAACATGGCAGCGCTGTATATTTTCCGGTCAGCACACGGTCAATTTTCGTGCTTCGTACGTGTTCGCGGCTCTCCTTTGGCTTTACTACCGTCTCGCGGCAGATCTTTTCAATAAAGGTAAAACGCATATCTGCGATCGCCGCCGCGCGGTCCAGTCCACGCTCCGTCTCCATCTGACAGACAATATGTTCCAGCATTTCTTTTTCATTTTCATCCAGCGCAAGCTGCTCTAAAATCAGAGAATCTCCCTCCGCGAGCTTACTTGCCGCAAAGCGAACCGGAATATCCGCACGCGCGGCGTGATCTTCGATCAGATGCATGATCGCATGCAGTGCCCGGTGAACGGCTCCGCCGTGGTCGTCCGCCTCACAGAAATCCTTTCTGCCCGGCTTTTCCTGATACTTTGCCACATGAACCGCATGGGCCACCAGCTCCTCGATTCCCTCGTTTTTTGCTGCCGAAATCGGGATGACCGGAATGCCGAGACGCTCTTCCATCTGATTGACAAGCACGGACCCGCCGTTCTCGCGCACCTCATCCATCATATTAAGAGCAAGAACCATTGGAACATCAAGCTCCATCAGCTGCATCGTCAGGTACAGATTTCGTTCGATGTTCGTCGCATCCACGATGTTGATGATGCCGCGCGGATGCTCATTCAGGACGAAATTCCGTGTTACGATCTCCTCACTCGAATACGGAGACATCGAATAAATGCCGGGAAGATCCGTGACCAGCGTATTTTTCTGCCCGCGGATTTCGCCGTCTTTCCGGTCCACCGTTACACCCGGAAAATTTCCGACGTGCTGGTTCGATCCTGTCAACTGGTTGAACAGGGTTGTCTTGCCGCAGTTCTGGTTTCCGGCCAGCGCAAAGCTCAAAAGCTCCCCCTCAGGCAACGGATGCTCCTCTGCCTTGTTGTGATACTTTCCGCCCTCTCCAAAGCCGGGATGCGGAATTGCCTTTGCGTCTGGCTGCTCTTTTTCCTTTACGGCATCCCGCACTTCCGTAATTTCGATCCGTCCGGCATCTGCAAGGCGAAGTGTCAGTTCATAGCTGTGAATCCGCACTTCGACAGGATCTCCCATCGGTGCATATTTTACCATTGTCACCTCTGCACCCGGAATAATTCCCATATCGAGGAAGTGCTGCCGCAGCGCGCCTTCCCCTCCTACCGTGCGTACGGTCGCCGTTTTGCCGATCGGCAGTTCCTTTAACGTCATATATGTTTCTCTCCTTATTGATTCTCATTATCAATAGCAAGTATATGACACGATTCGACTGCGGTCAAGCAATTGCCTTTATTTCTCTTTTTGTTTTTCCTCCAGTTTTTTCTGTACGCTCGGGAAACGCTCCAGATCGGTGTGCGGGATCGCCTGGGCGGCTGCCATCATGAAAATAAAGTCGGCGACCTGACCGAACTGGATGTAGACCATCTCATCGAGAATCCGGTCAATATCCTCGATGCAACTTTTATCAAGCAGAATCTTCTCTGCGCCTTCCAGTGATGTATTTCCGGCACAGATCAGGCGGTCGCGGTCCATGTCTGGGTACATGCCGATGGTGATCGCCGATTCTTTTGAGACGTGTTTCCCAAACGCTCCAGCCGCGTAAAACCGGTCAATCTCATCCATGGAAATGCCGGATTCGCGCATCATATATTCGACCATCGTGTAGGCGGCCGATTTGGTGCGCAGGAATTCAGCGATATCACTCTGGTAAAAGCACAGTCCTTTGCTGTACTCGACACACCACTCTCCTTCCTCCTGGTCTTCTTTGATTTTTTCGGACTTCTCCGGCTGAAGCGTACCGAACAAATTGATCCATCCATTTAAAAACAATTCTGCAAGCAAGTCAATAATACCGGATCCGCAGATGCCCTTCGGTTTCCCGTCCCCAATCACATGACACTGAATTTCGCCGTTTTCTATTTTTACCGTATCAACAGCCCCTTCTGCCGCGCGCATTCCCGTTTTTACGACACCGCCCTCGAGCGCCGGGCCGGCTGCACCTGCGCCGCAGAGCAGAAATTCCCGGTTTCCGACGACGAGCTCGCCGTTCGTTCCAATATCAAAAAAGACGCTGATCGTCTCTTTCTTGTAGAGCTCCGTTGCAATCATGCCGCTTAAAATATCTCCGCCCAGGTAATTGGATTTTCCCGGTACACAGTAGACACAGCCTTTCATCGGAAATCCCATCTCTTTTGCCGTAAGAAATCCGACGCGGTCGGCGCGCACGGCGTACGGGGACGAAAAGACACAAAACGGGTCCAGTCCCAGAAGAAAATGAATCATCGTCGTGTTGCCGGATACCACCATCGAGAGAACATCGGATGGTGCAATTCCTGTTTTTTCCCGGATTTTTTCAAAAAGGAGTTCAAACGTCTCCATCGTACACGCACGGATTTCCTGCAGTACCTCCGGTTTGTCCTTGCAGGCGAAAATGCGGGTCAGGATGTCGGTTCCGTAGGCAGTCTGGCGGTTGTATTCACTCTCCTCGGCAAGAATTGTGCCGTCACGGCAGTTCACCAGGCGCAGAACCACGGTCGTGCTTCCAAGATCGGCGGCATAGCCGTAATGTGTCCCTGTCGTATCTCCCGCTTCCAGGTCCACGGCGCGCCAGATGTTTCCATCCCAGGCGAGGGATACCGTCACCTGATAGTCTTTCTCCTCACAGACGGGATACAGCTTCTGCAGCGCCGGAAGGGTAAATGCAGCAACAATTTTTCTCTCTTTTAATGCATCCAGAATCCGCATCTGGCTGGAGCGGGCATCGTCCTCCGTCGGCGGGTCCAGCTTTAGATACTGTTTCTGTGTAATTCCTCTATTCATAATAGCTTCCTCATTTTCTGCTGATTTTGATCGTTTCTTTCACGATCCGCTTCTTTTATTGTAACACGTTTTCTTCTTTTGGCAGGACTTATTTTTTTCACATTTTTGCTACATTTCCATCACAGATTCCCATTATACTGCAAAGCATAGAAACAAAAAAGAAAGCAGACAAAACCGGAAGCCGATTCCGGAACACAGTTTAAAATACAGCTACCAGAAAGGAAGTATTTATTATGATGGACTACAGAAACAACTACAATAACGAT
>CAVLAW010000267.1:0-3267 GCA_963661155.1 Tidjanibacter massiliensis
CCGCGTTCGGATAAATAATGTCCTTGAGTACATCCTGGGCCATGGTGAGGTTGATCTCGATGTTGTTGAGCTTGGAATATGCGATGATTTTGTTGAAGGCACCCTCCAGCTCACGGATGTTGGACTTGATGTTCGTCGAGATGTATTCGAGAATCTCATCCTCTACATCCAGGTGCTGTTCATCGGCATTCTTGCGGAGAATGGCCATCCTTGTCTCATAATCAGGCGCCTGAATGTCCGCAATCAGTCCCATTTCAAAGCGGGAGCGGAAGCGCTCATCCAGCGTCTCCATTTCCTTGGGAGGACGGTCGGAGGAGAGAACAATCTGCTTGCCGGCCGCGTGGAGCTCGTTGAAGGTGTGGAAAAACTCCTCCTGTGTGGATTCCTTGCCGATAATGAACTGAATATCATCGATCAGAAGGACATCGACGGTGCGGTACTTATCCCGGAGCCTTGTCATGGACTGCGCATTGCCGCTGCGGATGGATTCGATGACTTCGTTGGTGAACTGCTCACTGGTGACGTACAATACGCGCACATCCGGGTTCTGCTCGAGAACATAATGCCCGATGGAATGCATCAGATGCGTTTTGCCCAGTCCTGCACCTCCATACAGAAAGAGCGGATTGTACACCGAGCCGGGGGTTTCGGCCACCGCCACGCAGGCAGATTGGGCAAAGCGGTTGTTGGCGCCTACGACAAAGGTGGAGAAACGATATTTCACATTGAGATTGGCATCCTCAGCCTTTACATTGATGGATGCCTTTTTCTGGAGCTCGGCCTGCTGATCCTCGGTTTTCTGATCATTCTTGAGCACGAACATGATCTGGAAGGGATAATCCACCGTTTCGGAAATGGTGGCCTGAAGAGGCTCCCGATATTTCTTATCGTAATAGGAGAGCATCAGCGGATTGTCGCTGGGGATGCAGATGGTGAGGACATCGTTCTCTGCACTGCCGATTTCGAGATCCTTGATCCAGGTATTATAGGAAACATCCGAAATTCGATAGATTTCCCGGATTCCCTCCTTGATGTCATTCCATTTCCGCCTCAGCTCATCCAGATTCATGGCCCGTTATCCCCTCACATAAGACTTTTCCGCTGCTGTCCACTCTTTTCCACAATGACCGGTGGCCTTCTGCAGTGAACAGTAACCTTTTTATCACCGCTGAAAATGTGCATAACCCCTGCGGGATGCAGAAAATCCTTTAAAACAAGGCGTTTTCCGGCGGCGCAGAAGTAATATTATACTAAAAGAGAGCATCTTTCAAACTGTGGACAACGGTGGATAAGCGAGGCGGATCCGGCAGAAAAATACTGAATTGTGGAAATGTGGATAACTTAGTGGATAGCTCATCCACAGAAATAAATCCGCAAAAACAAAGGGGTTTTGCAAAGATAAAAACATAATATCCGCCGGAAATCCGAATTTTATCCACATCCTATCCACAAAATGTGGATAACTTTTTCACTGTCCACGTTTTGAGGATAAAATGTGGATACCAAATATGGTTCCACTTTTTTTATTTTTTCAATATGTTGTATCGCCCAAAAGGGCCGGAAAAAGCCCGAAAACAGGACGTTTTTTGGTGTTGACAGTAAATCTTCTCTTACAATATAATGTGATAGCTGTTCGTATCATGATTCTGTTATGACAGAGCAATGGATCGTCACCCCCGCGGTGCGATGTAGAATTGATAATTCGATGAAGGAGGTGGAACTGAAATGGCAAAGATGACATTCCAGCCGAAAAAGAGACAGCGTTCCAAGGTTCACGGTTTCCGTGCAAGAATGGCAACGGCTGGCGGACGCAAGGTTTTATCAGCAAGAAGAGCAAAGGGAAGAAAACAGTTAACTGTTTAATCCATCCGGGACCGCAGCAATGCGGTCCTTTTGTTTATCCGGCTTACATTAAGGGGAACTGTGGAATCGATTAGGAAAAATGAAGATTTCAGGGCGTGCTACAGGCTCGGGAAATCCTATGCCAACAAGTACATGGTCGTGTATGTCATGGACAATGGCACGGACCGCAGCAGAATCGGAATATCGGTCAGCAAGAAGGTAGGGAACAGCGTTGTGCGGCATAGGATTAAGAGACTGGTGCGTGAGAGCTACAGACTGCATGAGCATTCATTCGATAGCGGTTCGGATATTGCAGTTGTCGGGCGCAGATCGGCAGACGGTGCCAGTTATTGGGAGATCGAAAGAGCGCTCCTCTTCCTGTTGAGAAAAGCCGGAATTTATCATGGGGAATCAGCCGATGTTTAAAGGGATTATGCTGGCGGGAATCCGATTTTATCGGAAATACCTCTCTCCTCTCAAAAGAACCCGGTGCCCTTATACGCCGACCTGTTCGGAATACGGACTGGAGGCGATTGAGAAATACGGGGCGGTCAAGGGGGGGCTTCTGACCATATGGAGAATTCTTCGCTGCAATCCGTTTTCACACGGGGGCTATGATCCGGTTCCCTGACGCAAAACCAAAGGAGGATTAGAATCCTATGGCATGGACAGCCAACAGTAACTTTCTGATAGGTCCCATCGCAAAGCTCCTGGGATACCTTATGGACGGGATCTTCTGGGTCCTGGATAAGATCGGCATTCCCAACATCGGTCTTGCCATCATTATTTTCACCATTGTCATCTACATGGCCCTGATGCCTCTCACCATCCGTCAGCAGAAATTCTCCAAGCTTCAGCAGAAGATGCAGCCGGAGCTCGCGAAAATTCAGGCGAAATACAAAAACCGCAAGGATCAGGAATCCATGATGCGGATGAACGAGGAGCAGCAGGCTCTGTATAAGAAGTACGGCGTATCTCCCATGGGCAGCTGCGTTCAGCTTCTGATCCAGATGCCGATCCTGTTCGCTCTGTACCGTGTCATTTACAATATTCCGGCTTATGTCGGAATTGTGAAGGACGCCTTCTTCCCTCTGGTATCGAATCTGATGAGCTCTGAGGGAGCGACAGAGTACCTTCAGGCAACGTCTGCGGCCACACAGTTTGCGAATTCGTTCAAATCGGAGGATTTCGTAAACGGTGTCACATCTACGGTGCAGAATGTTTATATCGATGTTCTCAACCGTTTCTCTACGGCGGACTGGTCTGCTCTTGCCGACAACTTCGGAAATCTTTCCGGTGAAATTCAGACAACGGTGGCGAAGCTGGAGCAGTACAACAATTTCCTCGGTCTGAATATCGGCAATTCGCCGTGGTTCACGTTGCAGAATGCGTGGTCCGACAAGTCTGTGCTGGGCATCATTGCAG
>CAVLAW010000268.1:0-3255 GCA_963661155.1 Tidjanibacter massiliensis
CGACAACTGCTCCCACAACGGTGAAAAACTTTTCCTCGCCCTGACGGCCTATGCTGCTGCCTGGGAGGAAAAGGATCTGGTACAGCCGGGCTTTCTTGCCTATCTGCAGACCCCGGAGAAGGTCAGCTTCCCGTGGACGATGATTGATAAAATCACGCCGCGGCCGGACGCTTCTATTGAAAAACTGCTGGAAGAAGACGGCCTTGCCGATGCAAAACCGATCATCACCTCCTGCCACACCTACGTTGCCCCGTTTGTCAATGCGGAGGAATGCCAGTATCTCGTCGTCGAAGACCATTTCCCGAACGGACGGCCGCCGCTGGAAAAGAGCGGATGGATGTTCACCGATCGCGAGACCGTCAACAAGACAGAGCGCATGAAAGTCTGCACCTGCCTCAATCCGCTGCACACTGCGCTTGCTGTGTTCGGATGCCTGCTGGACTACCAGCTCATCAGCGAGGAGATGAAAAATCCGGTGCTGAAAAAGCTCGTGGAGCGCATCGGATACGTCGAGGGACTGCCGGTTGTCACCAATCCCGGGATTCTTTCGCCGAAGCAGTTTATCGATGAAGTGCTGAATATCCGCATTCCGAACCCGTTCATGCCGGATACACCGCAGCGGATTGCAACCGATACGTCACAGAAGCTGTCGATTCGGTTTGGAGAGACGATCAAATCATATCTGGCTTCGGCAGAGCTGTCGCTCTCCGATTTAAAGGCAATTCCGGTCGTGTTTGCGGGATGGCTGCGGTATCTGATGGGCGTGGCTGACAGCGGCAATGCGTTTGAGCTGAGCCCGGACCCGCTGCTTGCCACAGTGCGGCCGTATGTGCAGAACGTAAAGCTCGGCGCGCCGGTTGACCGTGAGGCGCTTGCAGAGACGCTGGCTCCGCTGCTCTCCGATGCTTCCATTTTCGGCGTAAATCTGACTTCCGCCGGACTTTCTGAACGCGTGCTGGACGCATTTATTTCCATGCTTCAGGGACCTGGCGCTGTAGCGAATACACTTGCTGCGCTGGCAAAAAGCTTCTAACTCTCTGCTTTCTGGCTGCCTGGCGGTACCCTGCCGCCAGCCCCAGAAGCATTCGATCATTCTGACTTATATTCGGGAGGTATTTACATATGAAACCTTTTATGGATGCTGACTTTCTGCTGCAGACCGATACGGCGAAAACGCTGTACCACGAAGCGGCAGAACATATGCCCATTTTTGACTATCACAATCACCTGAATCCGCAGGAGATCCTCGAAGACCGCCAGATGGAAAACCTGACGCGGGTCTGGCTCGGCGGGGATCATTATAAATGGCGGGCGATGCGGGCCATGGGATTTTCCGAAGATCTGATCACCGGAAATGCCGACGATTACGACAAATATCTGGCGTTTGCCGAAACGATTGAAAATGCGATCGGCAACCCGCTGTATCACTGGACGCATCTGGAACTGCAGCGGTATTTCGGCATTACGACACCTCTGTCCCGTGCAACGGCGAAGGAAATCTGGGATGAGGCGAATGCAAAATTGCAGACGAAGGACTTTACGGTGCGCCATCTGATTCTGAATCAACATGTGACACATCTGTGCACGACGGATGATCCTGCGGATGATCTGCACTGCCATCTGGCATTACAGAAAGAAGACTTTGCCTGCCATGTACTTCCGTCCTTCCGGCCGGATCGTGCGGTTTATCTGGAAAAACCGGATTTTCCGGAATATGTTGAGAAACTCGCCGCTGCAGCCGGTAGGACGATTGCATCCGCGGAAGATATGGTACGCGCACTCTCCTGCCGTCTCGATTTCTTCCTCTCCGCCGGCTGTGTCGTCAGCGACCACAGTCTGGAGGGCTGCTTCTACGTACCGTGTACGGCCGCCGAAGTGAATGATGTGTTTGAAAAACGTATGAACGGCGGTGTGCTCACCGAAAAAGAACTCGGCATGTACAAGGGCTTCCTGCTGACGAACCTGGGACGGTTGTATCACAAGCACAATATCGCGATGCAGCTTCATATCAAGGCGCTCCGCAACAACTCGAAGCGCATGTTCCGCCGACTCGGTGCTGATACCGGCTTTGACAGCATGAACGATTTCGCGTTTGCCCCGATGCTCGGCGCTTTCTTAAACGATATGGACGAGGACGACGCGCTGCCGAAAACCGTGCTCTACTCCCTGAACCCGGGCGACAACCCGATGCTTGCGAGCATGGCCGGAAACTTCGCCGCACCGGGCATCCGCTCGAAGGTACAGTTCGGAACGGCATGGTGGTTCAACGATCACAAGTACGGCATGGAAAACCAGCTTGCAACGCTTTCCAGCATCGGCATGCTCTCCACTTTTATCGGCATGCTGACCGACTCCCGCAGCTTCCTCTCCTTCCCGCGCCATGAATATTTCCGCCGGATTCTGTGCAATCAGATCGGAAACTGGGTAGAGAACGGGGAGTACCCGGCAAATATGGAATTTTTGAAAGAAATGGTGGAAAATATCAGCTATAACAATGCGCTTTCGTATTTCCTGTGATTTCCGGCCGCCTTATTGACAATTTTTTCTGCATACCGTACAATAGTAAGAAATTATTGTTCAATGAAAGGATTGTAAAACGAAAAACAAATGAACAGCGACATTGTGTCACTCATAATTATTGTTATCTGCGTCATGCTGTCCGCCTACTTTTCGGCGACAGAGACTTCTTTTACGTCTCTGAACCGCATCCGTGTGAAAAACATGGCGGAAAAGGGCGACAAGCGGGCGGAACTGGTGCTGAAGCTTCTCGAAAACTTCGATAAACTGCTCTCCACGATTCTCGTCGGAAACAACATCGTCAACATCGGGCTCAGCTCCCTTGCCACGGTGCTCTTTATCAAGCTCCTCGGCGGCGACTCGGGCGCGACAGTCTCCACGATTGTCTCTACGATTGTCGTCCTGATCTTCGGCGAGGTTTCTCCGAAAAGCATTGCCAAAGAATCCCCGGAAGCGTTCGCCAAATTTTCCGCGCCGTTTCTTCATATTCTGATGGTGATCTTGACGCCGGTGACGTTCCTCTTTTCCCAGTGGAAAAAGCTGCTCTCCCGCATCTTCAAATCTTCGGGAAGCCACGGCATCACCGATGAGGAGCTGATGACCATCGTCGAGGAGGCAACCCAGGAGGGCGACATCGATGACCAGGAAGGCGATCTGATTCAGAATGCGATCGGCTTTATGGAGATGGAGGCGGCAGAGATTTTCACTCCGCGTGTCAACGTGATCGGTATTCCGCTC
>CAVLAW010000269.1:0-3254 GCA_963661155.1 Tidjanibacter massiliensis
CGGATATGCCGTACGAGGAAAAGGGCGAATTAAATGATATTGCACGCAGCCATAAGGTAGACGTGATTTCCCTGATCGCACCGACCTCTGAGCAGCGTATCCAGAAAATCGCCGCAGACGCAGAAGGCTTTATCTACCTCGTATCGTCCATGGGCGTAACCGGTGTCAGAAGCGAGATCAAGACCGACCTCGATTCCATGATTGAAGCGATCCGCAAAGTAACGGAGGTTCCGGTAGCCGTAGGTTTTGGTATCAACACGACCGACCAGGCGGCAAAGATTGCGAAAATTGCGGACGGCGTCATCGTCGGAAGTGCCATCGTAAAAATGATCGCTCAGTATGGAACCCATGCAGAGCAGCATATCTATACGTATGTCCGCATGATGAAAGAGGCTGTCATGACGGCAAATAAATAAAACCCGCGTCATTGCGTGTTTGAAAAAACTGTGTTAAGATGAGAGCGTGTCTGAAACGAGTCGTTTTGGACACGCTTTTTCAGTGAAAAAATACCAGACCGGCAGAGATATGCCGGATAGAATATGGAGGAAAAACGTGTTAGATGTATGTTTACTGGGAACAGGCGGCATGATGCCTCTGCCAGGCAGACGCCTTACCGCCCTGATGACCCGATACAACGGAAGCAGCCTTCTGATCGACTGCGGCGAGGGAACCCAGGTTGCCATCAAAGAAAAAGGCTGGACCTTCAAGCCGATCGATGCAATCTGCTTTACCCATTACCACGCAGACCACATCAGCGGCCTTCCGGGACTTCTCCTCACGATGGGAAACACCGACCGGAGAGAACCCCTCACGATGATCGGCCCGAAAGGCCTCGAACGTGTCGTCAATTCACTCCGCGTCATCTGCCCGGAGCTGCCGTTCCCGATTGTCTTCCACGAGGTGACAGGCCCGGAGGAAGTCATAGAAATGAACGGCTACAAAATCACAGCCTTCCGCGTGCAGCACAACATCACGTGCTACGGCTATTCCCTGGAAATCTCCCGCAAGGGCAAATTCGATGTGGAGCGCGCCAAAGCACAGGAAATCCCGATCAAATGCTGGAACCCGCTACAGAAAGGCGAGACCGTCACCCTGGACGGAAAGACGTACACACCGGATATGGTTCTCGGACCTGCCAGAAAAGGCCTGAAAGTGACCTACTGCACCGACACCCGCCCGATTCCGTCGATCTCTGAGCATGCCAAAGGCTCCGACCTTTTCATCTGCGAGGGAATGTACGGAGAGCCGGAGAAACAGGCGAAAGCAAAAGAATTTAAGCATATGACCTTTTATGAGGCGGCAAAACTGGCAAAAGATGCCGATGTTGCCCAGATGTGGCTGACCCACTTTTCCCCGTCGCTCGTAGGCCCGCAGCGCTATATGGACGACGTACAGAAGATTTTCCCGGCCGCAGAGCTTGGAAAAGACGGAAGGTCAGTAGAATTGTTATTTGAAGAGGAAACGAAAAATGAGTGAAAAAGATACCCTGATTCTTGCAATTGAGAGCTCCTGCGATGAAACGGCAGCCTCTGTTGTAAAAAACGGACGGTGCGTGCTGTCCAATATCATTTCATCCCAGATCGCCATCCACACCCTGTACGGCGGTGTTGTGCCGGAGATTGCATCAAGAAAACATATTGAAAAGATCAATCAGGTCGTGGAAGCTGCCTTAAAAGAAGCAGACGTCACCCTGGATGATATCGACGCGGTCGGCGTTACGTACGGACCGGGTCTTGTCGGCGCGCTCCTGGTCGGTGTAGCGGAAGCAAAAGCCATCGCCTATGCCAAAAAGAAACCGCTGGTTGGCGTGCATCACATCGAGGGCCACGTTTCGGCAAACTATATCGAGCATCCGGATCTGGAACCGCCGTTCCTGTGCGAAATCATTTCCGGCGGTCATACCCATCTGGTCATCGTAAAAGACTACGGTTCTTTTGAAATCCTCGGAAGAACGAGAGACGACGCAGCCGGAGAGGCGTTCGACAAAGTAGCCCGCGCCATCGGCCTTGGCTATCCGGGCGGCCCGAAGATCGACAAGCTCGCAAAAGAAGGAAATCCGCATGCCATCGAATTCCCGAGAGCCCATATGGAGGATGCACCGTACGATTTCAGCTTCAGCGGTGTAAAATCCGCCGTTTTAAACCATCTGAACAAATGCCGCATGACGGGCGAGCCGATTGTCGAAGCAGACATCGCTGCGTCCTTCCAGCAGGCCGTTGTGGACGTTCTGGTAGATAATGCCATCCGCGCGGCAAAAGATTATCATATGGACCGTCTGGCGATCGCAGGCGGCGTTGCATCGAACGGAGCACTCCGCGCAGCCATGGAGGCCGCATGTGAGAAAGAAGGCATCCGTTTCTACCGTCCGTCACCGATTTTCTGTACCGACAACGCAGCCATGATCGGCGTAGCGGCTTATTATGAATACCAGAAGGGAACCCGCCACGGCTGGGATCTGAACGCAGTGCCAAACCTGAAACTGGGAGAACGGTAAAAATATGAACGAGAAAAGAGAAAAGTACACCGCGGTCGTTCTGGCTGCAGGAAAAGGAACCAGAATGGGAACAAGTGTTGCCAAGCAGTTCCTTACCATCGGGGAAAAGCCGGTCGTAGTCTATGCGCTGGAGGCTTTTGAGCATTCTGATCGGGTCGATCAGATCATTCTTGTGACCGGAGTCGATAAAATCGAATATTGCCAGAAAGAAATTATTGAGAAATACGGAATCAGCAAAACCGTTCTCGTCTGCGCCGGCGGAAGAGAACGGTATGAGTCCGTCTGGAAAGCGCTGCAGGCATTAAAAAAACTGGAGCAGGAAGCTGAGAAAAAAACAGACTATATCCTGATCCACGACGGCGCACGCCCGTTTTTAAGCGAAGAGATGCTGGAACGGCTCTGCGCAGGTGTGGAAAAGGAGAAAGCCTGTGTTCTCGGCATGCCGGTAAAAGACACGATTAAAATTACCGATGAGAACGGCAGAATCAAAGAAAGTCCGAGAAGAGACCTCGTCTGGCAGGCACAGACCCCGCAGGCGTTTGCCGCGGAGCTTCTCTTTGCCGCGTTCGAAAAACTGATGCAGCATTCCACAGAAGGAATCACGGATGATGCCATGGTTGTGGAGCAGGAGGTGGGAATATCATCGGTGATGGTAAAAGGCGGTTATGAAAATATCAAAATCACAACACCGGAGGATTTACTCGTTGCCGAAAGCTTTCAGCAGAAAAAAGTAAAAAAATAGAAATTCAAAAAGCAAAAC
>CAVLAW010000270.1:0-3216 GCA_963661155.1 Tidjanibacter massiliensis
ATCATGCTTGCATGAATGAGTGCTTTTTTCTGGAATTTCATATGGCGAGAAGCCATAGCGAGATGCAGCGTAGCGAAATCGAGCGTTGGCTCTGAAGAGTCATAGAAAAGGAGACGCTTAGATGGAAACCATTAAAATTCAGTATTTAAACGATGAAATTGAGCGCCTGCGCTATATCGACGGAAAGTCCGACTGGATCGACCTGCGCGCGGCGGAGGAAGTAGAGTTAAAGGCCGGAGAGTTCAAGCTGATTCACCTCGGCGTTGCCATGCAGCTCCCGGAAGGCTATGAGGCGCATATCGTGCCGAGAAGCAGTACCTTTAAGAACTTCGGCATTATTCAGACGAACCACTGCGGAATCATCGATGAGAGCTACTGCGGACCGAACGACTGGTTCTACATGCCGGCATATGCACTGCGCGACACCGTGATCCATGTCAACGACCGCATCTGCCAGTTCCGCATCGAGAAACATCAGCCGACGATCAACTTTGAAGAAGTCGATCACTTAAACGGTGAGGATCGCGGCGGAATCGGAAGCACAGGAAAACAGTAAATCTAATATATGGATTGATATAGAAAAATCCCGGAAACATCAAAGTAAAAATGGTGTTTCCGGGATTTTTTGTGCTATTTCATTTGAACTGTATTATTTGTGATTTTAAATTTCTTAAAACTGTTGATAAAACTCGAAATCCTGCTGTACCCATACTGCTTCACATCAAAGCCCGGGAAGCGGTTCCGCAGAGCGTCGTGAATGATGCTCAGGTTGTCGATATGGCCGCCGTTGGAGCAGATCAGGTCGGTAATGTATTTCTCGATCTGCTGGCGCGATACGGTGTTCTGACGCTCTTTTACGAGGTAATTATGCCCTGTCTTCAGCACCTCAATATCGTTCATGCTCTCCAGAAACGTAGAAAGCTTTGAATAGCCGTAATTTCGAACATCAAACTCCGAGAATTTCTTCTGTAAAATACTGCCGATCTCACTGAGCGTCGTATTCTTTCCGTGGTCATTATTTTCCGTCAGCACACGGGAAACCGTCCGTTCAATCTCCGCCTTGCTCGTAATCGCCTCATCCTGCGAAGCACCGTATCCATAGCGCGCCGAGCTCTCCGAAACAGCAGGAATCGCAGGAGAGATATCATCCTCATTCTGGGAGATGACCTCAAGAATTTTAAACGCATCACACGCGACACGGAACGACGATGGAGTCTTCTGCTCACCCATTCCGAGCACGAACATCCCCGATTCGCGCAGCCGCTGTGCCAGCTTCGTAAAGTCGGAATCCGAGGAGACCAGGCAGAAGCCCTCCACATTTCCGGAATAGAGGATGTCCATCGCATCGATGATCATCGCGGAGTCGGTCGAGTTCTTTCCGTTCGTATTGCTGTACTGCTGGATCGGGTTGATCGAGTAGCGTAAGAGCTGCTCCTTCCAGCTTTTCTTCGAGATATCGGTCCAGTCCCCGTAGATTCTCTTGTAAGTAGCAACGCCCTGATCCGAAACCTCGTCCAGGATATATTTGATGTATTTCGGGGAAACATTGTCCGCATCGATCAATACGGCAAACCGGCTGTCTTTCTGTTCCATAGATTCTGTCCTTTCTGCGGCTTGAATAGTTACGAAAATAGATACCTCTAGTTTAGTACATTTCAGCCCACAAATCAACCGGGAGTTTGAAATGACATTGTGGTAATAAACGGTGTGAGCGATCTGAGTGATCTGTTCCGCCCGCTGGCACTGCCGGTGATTGCGGTAATCTTTATCGTAAGCGTTGTGCTGATGGAAATTTTACAGCCGGAAATAAAAGAATACACTGAAAGGCCTGGAAGAGGCCGAGGATGAGCAGTACGAAGTTTTAAGCTATGAAGAAAAAAATATGGCGCGATGCTGATGAACTGTAATGTGATTTCACAGGTCTGTGATGTCATTGTCGTGGGTGTCGTTTATCTGACGATGACTCTTACGTATAACCGTTCTTGTGTAAGTCTGCAGAAAGCAAAATGGAATCCGTAATCCTGTGAAGACAAAAAGAAACTGCGTGGAATGCATTCCCTAATAGTGCATCCCACGCAGTTTTGCGTTTCTTATAAAAAAGTTGTTAATTGGCCGGAGCCGTCGGTGTCTTTGTTCCATACTTTTTGACGATATCCTTCATGACAAACAGATACGAAACACCGGTAAAGACGGCCGCTGCCACCCACGCTGCCGGATCGCAGAAGCAGGCGAGCGGGTAGCTGACAAGACTCATGGCGATGACAGCTACAACGAGGCGCGCAAGCAGCTCGGAGACACCGCCCATCATCGGCAGGAAGCCGTAACCGCAGCCCTGCATCGTGTTGCGGAAGATGTAGATCGTAGAAAGCGGGATATAGAAAAGCGCACACATATAGGAATATGTTTTCGCCCATGGCATCATCGAAGCCATATCAACATCACCGGTGAAGAAGAGTCCGAGGGATGGTTTCAGCAGAAGGAAGACAAGAACAGCGGCCGCAATGGCATACGTGATGGAAATCAGAAGCGCAGCATGTACTCCCTTCTTAATCCGCGGAAGATCGCCCTTTCCGAAGTTCTGTCCACTGTAGGTCGCCATAGTCTGTCCCATGGCCGGGAAGCCCTGCGTTACCAGGTTCTGCAGCTTGCAGGCAGCGGTGAAAGCTGCGACCGCTTCGGAACCAAACAGATTGATTGCCGCCTGCATGATCATCGTACCGGAGGCGGTAATGGCAAACTGGAGCGCCATCGGAATGCCCATCGAGAGCTGATGGCGGGAATCAGCCGCATGCAGTGCCCAGTGCTGTCTTTCTGGCCGCAGATCCGGCATCAGACGGTAGATGTAGATGAGGCAGAGCACAGCGGAAATTCCCTGCGAGAGAATCGTTGCATATCCGGCTCCGGCAACGCCCATCTGAAAACGGATGATGAACAGAAGGTCCAGGATCACGTTCAGAATAGCGGAAAAAACGAGGAAAACAAGCGGGATCTGACTGTTTCCAACGGCACGCAGATACGAGGAAAACAGATTATAGAAAATGGTGGTAACCAGGCCGCCGGAGATAATCATGATATACGTATAAGCGTCGTCGAAAATGTTTTCCGGCGTATTCATCAGGCGGAGCAGCGGGTGCATCGAGAGCATACTTAAGGATGTCAGAAGTACCGTGAAGATGAGAGACAGCAGAATGCCGTTTGCCACACTGCGCTTCACAC
>CAVLAW010000271.1:0-3149 GCA_963661155.1 Tidjanibacter massiliensis
CCGGAGTTCTTCAAGGGCAAGAAGAAAGCTGAAATCAAAGCCTATTTTCAGGAGGCATTGGACTTTATCCGGGAACACCAAGACCCGAAAACCATTATATCTGCTGTGGTGCATATGGACGAGAAAACGCCCCATATGCACCTTTCTTTTGTCCCGCTGACAGAGGATGGACGGCTTTGCGCCAAAGAGATCGTTGGAAACAAGAAAAAGCTGACACAGTGGCAGGACAGGTTTTGGGAGCATATGGTCAAAAAATACCCTGATTTGGAGCGCGGCGAGAGCGCCAGCGAAACCGGGCGTGACCATATCCCGCCAAGGGTGTTCAAGCAAATGGCTCGTTTGACGAAACAGGCGGAGCGGCTGGATGCACTGCTTTCAGACGTGAAGTTCAGCAACTACAAGGAGCGCACAGCGCAGGTCATGGCGTTTCTGGACAAGTATATTCCGGATGTTGCCGCAATGGAGACACAGATGAAGAAGTATCAGAAATGTTTTGCCACGGCGGAAGCGGAAAAGGCGGTATTAAAAGCAGAAAACGAGAGCTTAACGGATAAGTTGGAAAAAAGTCAGCAGCAGAGTACCATCAAGAAACTGCAAGATGCCAAACTGCAAAGTGATTACGCGGCGGCGCAGGCTGTTCTTGAGCGGATTCCACCGGATATTATCAAGGCATACGCACAGCGGGGCAACCGGGAAAGGAAGGTTGATCAGTATAGCGCACTGGAATAAGGATGAATGGAGCGGCCTTGCCGATTTGCTTGCAAACCTGATAGAAAAGTATGCAGCGGTTCTGGATTTGGACAACCTTCCGGAACCGCCGTATTCTTTGGGTGGCAAAGAAAGTGTAAATAATTTGGAACATTCTGAGGATGACGTTGAAAATACAGAAACGGCATGATATAATTATCGTGTAATTGATGTCCAAACTCAATGCAGAGAGAAGAAAGTGTCCCTGCATTGAGGTACATAAACTTGATGGAGTGAATGACATGAACGGAAAGAATAAAGATAACAATCAGTCCGAGATGATTATCTATACAACAGAAGATGGATTGGCAAAAATTGAAACGACCTTTGACGGCGATACGGTTTGGCTGTCCATTGACCAGATGGCAGAGCTGTTTCAGCGTGATAGAAGTGTGATTGGCAAGCACGTGCGAAACATTTTCAAAGAAGGAGAGCTTCAAAAGGAAGCAGTATGGGCAAAATTTGCCCATACTGCCGCCGACGGAAAAGTGTATGATGTCGATTATTATAATCTTGATGTTATCATTTCTGTCGGCTACCGTGTGAAATCTCAGCGCGGTGTGCAGTTTCGTATTTGGGCAACGGGAATTTTGAAGGAGTATATGCGAAAAGGCTTTGCTCTGGATGATGAGCGCCTGAAAAATCTGGGTGGCGGCGGATACTTTAAGGAGCTGCTGGAGCGTATCCGCGATATCCGGGCTTCTGAAAAGGTGTTTTACCGTCAGGTGCTTGAAATCTACGCGACCAGTATTGACTATGACCCCAAGGCGGAAATCTCCATTCAGTTTTTCAAGAAAGTCCAAAACAAGATTCATTATGCCATTCATGGACAAACCGCGGCGGAGGTCATTTACACACGCGCCGATGCGGAGAAAGAATTTATGGGCTTGACCACCTTTGCGGGCAGTCAGCCCACGCTGAAAGAGGCGGTAGTTGCCAAGAACTATCTGAACGAGAAAGAGCTTCGTGCTATGGGGCAGCTTGTGTCCGGCTATCTGGATTTTGCGGAACGACAGGCGGAGCGAGAGCAGGCAATGACCATGCAGGACTGGTCGGAGCATCTTGATCGGATTCTGACCATGAGCGGAGAGCAACTGCTGATTGGCAACGGAAGTGTCAGCCATAAGCAGGCAATTGACAAGGCAACCGGCGAGTACAGGAAATACAAAGCCCGTACCCTCAGTGAAGTTGAGCGCGATTATCTGGATTCCATCAAGCTGTTGGAGCAGAAAACAGATAAAAAGTAGACTGAGGCAGAGAAGATATGATGAAAAAAGAAAAGATAAAAGTCTATATCTATACTCGCGTGTCCACCGCCATGCAGATTGACGGATACTCTCTGGATGCACAGAAATCCAGAATGAAAGCCTATGCCGAGTTCAATGACTATGAGATCGTGGGCGAATACGAGGATGCCGGAAAATCCGGCAAGTCCATTGAAGGGCGTGTAGAGTTTAACCGCATGATGGAGGATATCAAGTCTGGTAAAGACGGCGTGTCCTATGTACTTGTGTTTAAGCTCTCGCGCTTTGGCAGAAATGCGGCAGATGTCTTGTCTACCTTACAGGTCATGCAGGATTTTGGCGTCAACCTGATTTGCGTGGAGGACGGGATTGATTCCTCCAAGGATGCGGGAAAGCTGATGATTTCCGTTCTTTCGGCTGTGGCTGAAATTGAGCGTGAAAATATTCGTGTGCAGACAATGGAGGGCAGAATCCAGAAAGCCCGTGAGGGAAAATGGAACGGTGGCTTTGCACCTTATGGCTACAGGCTGGAAAAGGGACAGCTTTTCATCAATGAGGAAGAAGCAGCGGCAATCCGCGTGATTTTTGACCAGTATGTGCATACGGATACCGGCGCAAACGGTCTTGCAAAATACCTTGCAACCCACGGGATTCACAAAATCCAAAGGCAAAACGGAAAAAATCCCTTATTCGATGCGGCGCTGATCCGCAGAATTCTGAAAAATCCGGTATACTGCGGTAAAATCGCCTATGGCAGACGTCGGACGGAGAAGGTGCATGGCACCCGAAATGATTATCGCATGGTGGAACAGGACGATTATCTGCTGGTGGATGGCCTGCATGAGGGAATCGTTTCCGAAGAACTATGGCACGAGGCACAGGTCAAGTTGCTGGCACAAGCGGAGAAATACGAACACGTCAACAGGGGCAAGGACACCAAAATTCATCTGTTGTCCGGTATTGTAAAATGTCCGGTCTGCGGCGTGGGAATGTACGGAAACAAAAGCATCAAACACAAGGCGGATGGCTCAAAATACAAGGATTTTTATTACTATGGCTGCAAGCACCGTACAATGACGCGCGGACATAAATGCGATTTCAAGAAACAGATCAATGAAGAACTGCTGGACAGCGCCGTTGCAGAGGTTATTGTAAAGC
>CAVLAW010000272.1:0-3117 GCA_963661155.1 Tidjanibacter massiliensis
GCGTTATTCGTTAGGTTGGTAGATATATTATAACGGATTGGAATCTATTTGAAAAGGTGCCAAGAGAAGAATCTGAAAATATTTCTGAGAAAAATGCTCTCTTTCTCCGTTTTTTTGAAAAATGTCGGTTTCCACGAAAAAAGCCTCTGTTTTGCCTCTAGGATGTGTTCCATAGGAAAACACCCACGCCTGCCTGCTCGCGGCGGTCTGAGAGGAAAAAGCAGAGGCTTTTGCACCCTAAATGATACAGTTTTGAGGGCATCGCTCATGCGAGTTGAAAATATGATTGATGGAATGAGCGATGCGTGCTATACAAGTCATTTTGCATAGGGCATGATCACTGCCAATTCCGTTTCAGGATCTCACTTTTGAGATACAGCGTACTCTTTTCCGACGTCTTGATCGGATGAAGCTTTCCGCGTTTCGTCAGGTCGATGACATTCTGCCGGGAGCAGCCCAATATCTCCGCCGCTTCCGCCGCGTTGATGACTCTGTGGGCGGCAAAGTTCCGGAAGTCTTCCATTGTCAGCGGAACGCTTTTGCCGATCCGGTAGAGCATCGTATCCGAAACGGTCATGTTCACATCCCAAGCAACGCCGTATCCGCCCGTCTGCATCTGCACATGCTGAAAATAGTCCGGCTTCTTGAGAAGAATCTGAAACGCCTTCGTCTTTTCAAAATGCTTCTGCAAATCGCATTTCTTTACAGAACCATCCCGGAAAAACACCAGCAGGCAATGATTCTCCAGCGGCAGTACATCTTCAATTCGCTTTGAGAAGCGCTTCGTAATTTCTTCCGGAAGCTCTTTTTCATCAATGGGAACGAGATAGTAATCATCCTGTGCGCATCGTCCCATTGCCAACATCAGGAGTGCATACTCGTCGTATTCTTTCAGATGATTATCGCGCAGAATCTCTCCGATATTCTGACGGTCGGGCGGAACAATCCGCTGCTCCACCCAGATTCTGCTCCAATAGGAATTGACGGTGGTTTCCCCGCGCTTCACAAAGGAATCCAGTAGTAGAGGCGTTTCCCATGCGTCCGCGTTCTCAGGCAGCTCAATGTAGAATCGTTTTTCCTGCTCGTAATACAGGAGGTACGCCAGATCCTTCTGCTCCTGTGCCGATTCATCTCGAATGGCAAAAATCTTCATATGCGCACCACCTTTTCCAGATCATTTCCCATATCTTCTCCTGAAGCGTCTGAGAGATCACGCCGTCCAGTCCTTCCAGCAGAGCCAGCCTGTCGCTCTCTTGAAGCGGCGTAAGCTTCGGCATTTTGTCCTTCGGAATGATACGCAGATTATCCCATGTGGACTTTGAGCCAATATAGTTGTTGCAGGGTTTGTCAGCCATCACATCGAATTTTGCCGCCGCAGCATCATCGGGACAGCTGCAAAGCAGCGAAAGGCCGTGGTCAAACAGGGGTGCCAGACGAACCGTCTTCTTTCGGCTGTTGCGCAGCACCTCGATATTGGTGCCGTGGCGATCCCGGTTCAGAATCAGATAATCCACGACAAGCATCTGATAAATATAGTCTTCCCAGCCCATGCGAGTGCAAAATTCCAACGCAGATTCATCCGGCAAAGCCTCCAACTCCTTGTAGGCATCCAAGGCAATCTTTGATTCGCTCTTTGCCTTGAAATCCTCCGACGCACAGAGATATACCTCATGCGCCTTGCCATCTACGACCACATCTGCATGAATCAGTTGGTACGACAAATGCGGAATTCCCAGTATTGTCAGCAACCGGTCAACAATCAGCTCATTCACACACTCATGCCCAATGATGCCGCGTGCTTTATCAAAGTTTGAAAGCTTATAGTAAGTCTTTGTTCCGCCGAGTTCAGAATACGCTTTCAGAAAAGAACCGGCGGTGCCGGAAGAATTGCGGTAAACGGACCACGACAAATACGTCAGGTCCTGCTTTTCTTTCATTAACTGCATGTGTACCTTCACCTCAAAATCATTATATCTTTTTACTTGTCATACGTCAAGTTGATTTCAGCGTATAACTTGTCGTATGACGAGTTTATCCGTTTTTTGCCCACATAAAACCGCCGCCCTGATTTTCAATCGGGACGGCGGTTTCGTCATGCAAGGCTTCGCAGATATTCTTCCACGTTCTGATACTGAAAGCCATCTACCACTTTGCTTTCCCCTCGATAAAGGACAAATTTCCCTGTGATCGGGCCGTAGCGATGCTCCGTCTGCGCGCATTTTTCCGCATCGATTAGATGGCGATACTGCTGCGGGACGGCTTCCTCACTGTGCTTGATCTCGAAAATCCGGCAGGAACCCGCCTCCGGGTCAAACACCACCATATCAAACTCGCCCACGGGGAATTGCAGGACAAATACCTGCTCCTTTGGGTTCGCCAGCTTGGTTTCCAGCCGGACAATGTCCTCCAGCATCCGCCCCTTGATTTCCGTCAGGATGCGCTCCTGCACGGCGGTGCGCTCCACCAGAGACAGAGCGCTGAATGTCTCATCCAGCAGCAGACCGCGGATCAGTGCGTCCGCTTGTGCATAGCGGAGACCAGGCTGTGCGATCACCGTGCGGCTGGACTTCGTGCTGACATCCGGCAGGTGTAGCACATCGATCTCCCGCGTTAAATCCAGCAAATCCAGATATTCTTTGATCTCCGCCGCGTGTACATCGTCCAGTTTTACGGTTTGTTCCGCCTTGTTGCGGATCTCCAGCAGTTTTCGCAGACTATCGGTGACAGCCGCAAGGTCAACACGGTCGAGGATGTCCGTAGGGTTCTCCCGATCCCGGCGCAGATTGCTTGCGGAAATGCCAAGGTCATGGGACTTCCAATCCTGCGTCAGCACCTCCAACGTGAAGCGGTGGTTGATGTCCTCCACCACACGGTTGATGGCGCTGGTCAATTCATTTTTGTCGTACAAATCCCGCAGATGGCGGAAATGTCCCTCGTACTGATAGCAGCGCAGAGAATGCTGGATGTTGCGGGCGATGGCCGTGTCCACATACTCGTCGGCGCTTTCCTTGCTGGCAAACGTGGAGGTCTCGTTGTAGTGGACGCCGCCGAGACTCATGGTGCCGCCGTAGCGGATGTACTCGTCGATGCCGTGGATACCGAGCACGGATTCAAATT
>CAVLAW010000273.1:0-3114 GCA_963661155.1 Tidjanibacter massiliensis
GATAGAGGAAGATCTGCGGAAAGAGGGCGAGAAAAAAGAATAGAAGGCCTGCCATGCCGTTCTGCAGATAGGCAGCGGCAAGAAAAACACCGCACAGGAAGCCGTATGCCAGGACAGCTGCGGCGGCAAAATAGGCTCCGATCACCGTCAGGCCAAACAGGAGGCCGGCAAACGCGGGTGCCATACGGACTTTCATTAAATAGGAAAAGCAGGCTTTCGCGGATGTCTTTCTGCCGAGGAATGCTTCGACCTGGAACAGACGGACCATATTTCCCTCTTTCATTCCGGTATGGGACGCCGCGATCAGCAGCAGAACGCCGATCGCCATGCCCGCCGCAAACCAGAGGGCAAAAAAGCGGATGTATGCACTTTCGTCCCGTTCTCCCATTCGCCCGCGCCCCCTTTTTTCTGCCTTATTGCCAGTGTATGCGCATGCTTCGGGCAATATGTGTTCCGCGTCGCAGCAAAAAGAAGTGCTCATCCGCAGACCCCCATCCGCGAACGGCACTTCTTTTTTCTTGCCAGGGTCCCCCCAATGTCTCACGCACCGGAAATTCTGTCAATTTCAAACCCTGATCTTCTTTTTACCCCATAAGATGACTTTCGTTACATCATCATGCTTGTTTTTTATTTATTTTACAGTCAGATAGGTATCCAGATCATCGAACTGGTCGAGGTAGCTGACTGCGCCCTCGTACATGTTGGACTGCAGTACAATGTTTACGGTATTGTAGATGCAGCGTTTCAGCTCTGCCATGGTCAGTGTTCCGTCGGCGAGTTCTTTCTTGATGTTCTCGTGATCCTCAGGAAGACCCGGCATTACCATGTCGTTTCCGGCTCTCATGCAGCCTGCTGCGGTGCACTCGCCCTGGATCTGTACGTTTGTGGTAGTCCAGTCGGTCATGATGGCTCCTGCAAATCCCCACTCGTCTCTTGCCGCTTTCGTACAGGTATCGTAGCAGTTTGCAGCGTGTACGCCGTTGATCAGGTTGTAAGATGTCATGATGGACATCGGCTGTGCATCTTTGACTGCGATCTCGAAGCCTTTCAGATAGATCTCACGCAGTGCACGCTCGGACAGGATGGAATCGGAACCCATACGGTTGTCTTCCTGGTTGTTGCATGCGAAGTGTTTGATCGTGGTTCCGCAGCCCGGAACTTTCTGTACACCGAATGTCATGGCAGCTGCCATCATGCCGGCAAGCAGCGGATCCTCGGAATAGTACTCGAAGTTTCTTCCGCAGAGCGGATTTCTGTGGATGTTCATACCAGGTGCCAGCCAAAGAGTAACGTTGAACAGTTCCATTTCATGACCGATCATCTCGCCGACTCTCTTGATGAGGTCAACATCCCAGCTCTGTGCCAGAAGGGTTCCAACCGGAATTGCGGTACAGAACTGATAATAGGTGGTTCCGCGTTTTTCCTGCGGCGGGCAGAAGAATCCACCTTCCAGTGCTGCCAGGAAATCGCCCGGTACGATCTCACCGTTGTCTACCTGATACTCTCTCTTCAGACGAAGACCTGCAGGTCCGTCTACCAGAGCGATCGTGGTTACATTCCACGGCTCCTCGGATGCACACGGAGAAGTCTCTGCTGCTGCGCCCGGAACGGAGATTCCTGCGGAGCCAAGTGCATTGCCCTGTGCTCTTCCCGGATCGCCGGTTGCAAGAAGTGCAAGCTGGTCAACGGACAGGGAATCGACAATCTTTCCTGCTTTTCCCGGAAGCTCTTCCGGTACCGGCTGGTAGTCTACTTTCTCGGTCGGGATTTCAGCTGCTTTGAGCTCGATCACGCTCATTCTCTTTTCTTTTACTTCATTCTGCCATGCAGCTTCTCTTGCCTGTACTTTTTCTGCTGCAGGAGAAATCTCGTTTAATTCCTCTTTCAGCGGGCAGATGTTTTCGCATGCGGTCATGACTGCTTTTTCGTCCAGCTCCAGAGCGCCGGAGAGAACGGAAGTGTTCAGGGAATTTCCAACCCAGATACCGTACATGCCCGGCTCCAGAATCCAGGATGCGCTCTCCTCTTCATAGGAAGTAAGCTGATACAGCGGGAAGGTGATGGTCATGGTCTGGGATTCCTTCGGAGCCAGCAGTTTTGTCTTTCCAAAGCCTGCCAGACGGCGGAACTCTTTGACCAGTTTTCCCTGCGGACAGGAAGCGTAGATCTGCACGACTTCTTTTCCCGCATAGGTGTCGCCGGTGTTGGTGACGGTAACGGTAACACTTACTTTCGGATCCATCATGCCGCGGCCGCTTACTTTGATATCGTCGGTTCTGATCTCGAAATCGGTGTAGGACATACCATAACCGAAGGAATAGCGAACCGGAACTTCAAAGGTATCGAAGTAACGATATCCAACGAAGATGCCTTCCTCATATTTTTCTTTCATGAGGTCGCCGCTCTTGTAGCTGTAAACGTCTGCGCCCGGATAATCATAGTAATCTTTTGCCCAGGTATCGGTCATTTTTCCGGATGGGGTAACATCGCCGCTTACAACATCAGCGAATGCGTTTCCGCCTTCCTGGCCTGCCTGTACATACTGTAAAATAGAACGGATATTGTCAAACTCATCTACGAATGCCAAATCCATCAGACCGCCGGTGTTGATGACAAGGACAACGTTCTTGTAGCATCTGGAAACCTGTGTGAGAATGGCTTTCTCTTCTTTGGAGATGAAGTAGTCTCCCTCGGTGTCGAAACGGTCTTTGTTCTCGCCTGCGATACGGGCCAGAACGAAGAATGCGGTGTCTGCGCCGTCAGCTGCAGCTTTCTCCTCGTCGATCGGGCTTCCGGCCGGCATAAAGAACGGGGTTGCGGAGTAAACATCAAAGAATTTGGTGTCGTCTCCGTTCATTTTCTCGAAAATCTCATTTTTCCAGTCAATTCTTGCCTGTACGTAGCATTTGTCGTAATCTTCCAGCCACTCGCTGCTTGTTACGTCATAGCCTGCATTTTTCATTCCCTGGAAAATGTTGACGCTGTCACGCTCGTTGACATCGCCGGAACCGGTGCCGCCTTTGATGGTGCGGATCGCGCCTGCTCCATAAAGACCTACTTTGTTTCCTTTTGCCAGCGGCAGAAAATGATCTTTGTTTTCCAGCAGGACGAAGC
>CAVLAW010000274.1:0-3112 GCA_963661155.1 Tidjanibacter massiliensis
GCTTCGGGCACGTTGTAAATGCACCCATGTATATCGTTTTTAATCCTTCTGGCAATTCAACACGCGTTAGGCTTGTGCAATTTGCAAACGTAACCGCATAAAGATTCGTCACGCCTTTCGGGATTTGAATCGAAACCAGCGACGCACAGTCCTCAAATGCCGCATAGCCAATTTCTTTCAATCCCGCAGGAAGTTGGATGGATTTTAGATTCGTGCACCCCGAAAACGCATATCCGCCTATTTCCGTAACCATTTCGGGCACAACAACCGTAACGATCTCTTTCGTCTTTTCAAGTGCTTCTCCGCCGATTGCAACCACCTGTTTCCCATCAATGACGCTGGGAATCGTCAGGCTTTGCGGTAATTTTCCGGTATAGCCCGTAATTTTAATCGTGTCGCCTTGTACCTTTGTATACTTCCATTTGACACCAACCGTCGAGCCGCTATTGTCCGTCGAACTGCTTGAGCTGCTGGACGAACTTGAAGAACTATTGGAATCACTCGGATTTTCCGGCTTTGTGCTGTTGCTGTTTGCCGGGCTGGATAATGCCGGTGCTCCGCCGCAGCCTGCCAAGACGCCGGACGCCGCCACGATTGCCGCACCTTTCATGAAGTCGCGGCGCGATACCTTGTTTTTCATCGAAGTACCTCCTGTTCAAATTTGCAAACGCCCAAATTTTAAATTATACAGTCATATAAGACTTTATAATCTAATTTTATTGTAGCACATGGTCATTCGGATAGCAAGGCAGTTTTTATATTAAACAGTCAAATAAGTCTATTTAATTTATATATTCAGGCAATTTTCGCCTATACAATTAAGATAATTATAAACTGTATAGACGAGGTGACTGCAAATGGATTATGTCGGGATTGGAAAGCGTATTCGCGCACAACGGTTAAAACTCGAACTTTCGCAGGAAGAACTGGCAGAAATGGCCGGCATCTCGCTCGTCCACATGAGTCACATTGAAACGGCAAACACCAAACTCAGCCTGCCGGTGTTGGTGGACATCGCCTGCGCGCTGGGCGTGCGCACGGATGACCTGATCTTTGACAAGGACACCATGGGAAAAGACGAACTGCTGGAAGAGATCGCGCTCGAGCTGGAAGGCTGCACCAACGCCCAGCTCCTCGCCCTGCGGCAGATCTTGTCTGCATCCAAAGATGCCATCGACCATTACCTCGACTAAACAAACGACCCCGCTCCGGTGGTTTTGCGCCACAAGAACGGGGTTGTACTCTACTCAGAAGAAACGAACAAGTTGTTTATACTTTGTGTTGTCGGTCAACGAATATCGCTCGTCGAATACCCGAAAACGATTTGACTCATTGTTATAAAATTTCAGCAATGGCTCTTTGTCCTCACATTCAAGATAGACAACTCCACCACTTATGCATCAATGCAAAAATTGCTGCAATGTTCATTGCATCATCGGCCACCAAATAAGTAATCGACATTTTTCGCCGCGAAAAGTCCAGCGCATTTTTTCGGATAAACAGCTCAATTTCCAGATTTTTCGAGCAGGAAAACTCTGCCAAAAGCTGCTGCACCTGTGCTTCGCCTACCGCATCCAGCAAATCCAGCAGATTGACGATTTTATATTCGCTCATTGTTTCTGCGCCCTCTTCGCCATCATCCGCCGAAGTTCATTCAGGTCGGTGACAAGCGACGGCTCGGCAACAGTCTTTGCTTTTCTCGGCTCGTTCGCCGACGCATCCAGCGCATTGATGAATGCTTCCGCCTTTTTCGGATCCGTGATCTTCACATTTGTAAAAATACTCGATGTTGCCATAATCGCACCTCCCTTTTTATTAGTATATCACAAAACAAACGTATGTTCAAGATTTTTATAAAGGAGCACCGCCATGTTCATTCCCCTCACTGACCAAATCACTCTCATCCCCTATTATCCAGCCAGCGAAACGACGCTTGCATGGTATCAGGACAAAACACTCTGCAAACAAGTGGATAACATTGATGCGGTTTACGATCTCGACAAGCTCAACCAGATGTATCATTACCTCGACACCCACGGGGATCTATTTTACATTGCCTACGATAGAAAACTCTGCGGCGATGTCTGTCTGCAAAAGACCGGTGAGCTGTCCATCGTGATCTGCAAAGAATATCAGAACCGTCACATCGGGCGGGCGGTCATTCGGGGAATGCTTGCGATTGCTGCGGAAAAAGGCTTTTCGCAATGTTATGCCGAGATTTATCCGTTCAACATCCAGTCCCGGAAAATGTTTGAAGCCCTCGGGTTTGTCAAAGCGGACGAGGAGCGGTATGTCTATTCTCTGAAACAACGTCCATAGGTTCTATCTTGCATCTTTTTTGCAGAAATGGTACACTATATCTGAGGTGAGCAGAGTGGTTTTCGCCCCCTATATTTCAACTATTTCCGGTGAGGTCGTACCGGTCAAGATCAACCGGATGCGAAAGGCTGATGCACAGAAAACGATCGACATCCCTCGTTGGCAGAGCGACTGGACCAGCAGTTATATTTCGCAAAGCAGTTGCCACAAGTACGCCGTCCATACCGCTGATGGTGAACTTGTTGCACTTGGAATGTACGAGATTCTTGACCATGCCCTTGCCGTGCGGATCGTCTATATGGAAGCACAGCCGGAAAGCAATCCGACCATTTCCGGCTCGGAGCGCAAATATACTGGAATCGGAAAGCTGCTGGTTGCCTTCGGCATCAAGCTTTCCATTGACAATGGCTTTGGCGGCGATGTAGTCCTTGAGGCAAAAACGGATGCACTCGCTGCTCATTACAAAAATGACTTTGGCGGGATCGAACTTCCTTCGTTCGGAAATAGTGCCGCTCCCCGTTTTCTGATACAGGGAGAACCCGCCAAGAACATCTTTTTCAGCTATTTGAAATGAGGTGATTTGATGGATATTCGTTCGAGCAATCTTTGTGAAGATTATCTCCGGGATGCCGCAAACGACCGGGAATATTACAACATTTTCTTTCAGATGTGCCGGAAGTTCCATATCAACTGGGCAGACGCATCCGAGAAAGAGAAATCCTTTATTACCGAAGTCACCCGTGTGACCTATGAACGGGAACTTGCGCTGCAAAACGGTTCTTCGCCCGATACG
>CAVLAW010000275.1:0-3098 GCA_963661155.1 Tidjanibacter massiliensis
GCTTTTAAATAGCCCTCCTGCACAAGAACGCGGAAGTTCGAGAAGAACTGTTCGCCGCCGATTTCCGTGACGAGCGCCACTTTCTGGTAAACGGCAGGCGGATAGAAGATACTAAGGAACCGTCGGACAATCGTCTCGTAAACCTTTGCGGAAAGCTCCGAGAGATTCCGAAGACTCGAAATTCCCTGTCCGGTCGGAATGATCGCGTAGTGGTCGGTGATCTGTTTATCGTTTGTGTAGCGGGTGGAACCGATCTTTTTCCAGCTTTCGCCCTGCAGAATTTCCCCGGCCAGATCGCGGCAGATCCCGTACTGTTGCAGACCGCGCAGGTTCTTGCTGATTTCCTTCGCAACGGCGGAAGAGAGTACACGGGCATCGGTTCGCGGATACGTGACGAGTTTTTTCTCGTACAGCTCCTGGACAACTTTCAGTGTCTCATCCGGGCTGATCTTGAAAAAGCGGGCACAGTCGTTCTGCAGCTCCGCCAGGTTGTAGAGAAGCGGCGCGTTTTTATTCTCTTTTTTTCGTTCCATTTTCAGGACAAGCGGGATCAGCGGATTCTGTGCTTTTAATTCATGGATCAGCTTCTGTGCATCCTCTTTTTTCTGGAAACCATTCTCTTTATAGAGAAGCGGAGAGTTGAAATAGCGGCTTCCTTTCACGGCGCGCCATTCGCCCTCGAAATTGCGTCCGTTTAAGGAAAGACCGGCGATCACGCGGTAGAACGGTGTTTTTACGAAACTACGGATCTCGCGTTCGCGGCGTACCACCATGCCGAGCACACAGGTCATAACGCGGCCGACAGAGATGGACTGGTATTTCGTACCGAGGTACGAAGCGACAGCATTGCCGTATTTCAGGGAAAGAAGACGGGAAAAGTTAATGCCCATCAGGTAATCTTCCTTAGCGCGGAGGTAGGCAGAAGCGGACAGATTGTCGTATTCGCTTTCGTCTTTCGCTTCGCGGATGCCGCGCAGGATTTCTTCTTCTGTCTGCGAGTCGATCCAGACACGTTTCTGTTTCTTGTCTTTAACGCCTGCCATCTGTGCGACAAGACGATAGATATATTCTCCCTCGCGTCCGGAGTCGGTACAGACGTAGATCGTCTCGACATCCTCACGATGGAGCAGGTCGCTTACGATATTGAACTGCTTTTTGACTTCGGGAATGACTTCATATTTAAAGTTTTCAGGCAAAAAAGGCAGGGTCTCAAGACTCCACCTTTTTAACGCGGGATCGTATTTCTCCGGATAGCTCATCGTAACCAGGTGACCGACGCACCAGGTTACGACGGACTCTTCCGACTCTAAGTATCCATCCCTGCGTTGCATATTCTGTTTTAATGCTTTTGCGAATTCCTGAGCAACGCTCGGTTTCTCCGCAATGTATAAGGATTTTGTCATTTATCTGCACTCATCATTCGAAGCGGCCAGGCAAGAAGCAGTCCGCCTCCTATTGCATTTCCAACAGTTACGATTACCATACTTTTCAGCGCGGCGGTAAGAGAGATGCCGCCCGGAACGAGAAGGGCTGCGGTGACGAAGGTCGCCATGTTGGCAACGCAGTGCTCGAAACCGGCAACAACGAATCCGGTGATGCAAAGTACGATCATGAAAAATTTAGCAACTTCGTTCTTGCATTTCATACCGCAGGTTACGGCAAGGCAGACGAAGAAGTTACAGAGAATGGCGCGGAAGAACATTTCTCCGGCCGGAATGGAAAGTTTGTTTCCAATGAAGCTGGCGTAATAATCAGCGGTGCCGGAGGCTCCTGCCAGCACGAAGATAACGGAGAGGATCAGACATCCGACGAAGTTTCCGACGTAGCTGACGCCCCATACCTTTCCAACCTGTGCCCAGGAAACCTTCTTATCGTAAGCGCCGAATGCCATAACAAGGTTGTTTCCTGTGAAAAGCTCTGCGCCGATGAATACGATCAGAAGAACCGCGATGGCGAAAACAATACCGCCGAGCAGCTTGCCCCAGGCCGGATCAGAGCTCTGGAAGGTGTTTGCTACGACATTGGAAAAGATCATGGCAACGACGATGAAAAATCCCGCCATAACAGCGCGCAGGAAAAATTTCCCCGGGTGCTCTTTCAACAGTTTTGCTTTGTTTACTGCTGCCTCTGAAAATTTTTGTACGTCATCATAAGGCATATGTTACTCCTTTCTTATGTCCCGCGAAATGATGGGACATATCCCCGTCTTTTGTCCTGGGGATGGCCATAATTCCCGGGACGGCTTGTTGGATTGTCGCCGGGTTCGCTCTTTTGACTTTGGCTATTATATCATCCCTGTGGAAAATTCGCAATGAAGGAACGCGAAAAAAGTGGATTTCCGCAGAAGTGTCAGAAAATGGAAGGAAAAGTAACGGATTATATGAAAATAATGCCGGGAGAGAGACCCGAGATCGCGGTGGATAAGGTACGGTCAGCGGGAAGGGTCGATGCGAAGAAGATAAAAGAGGAATTAATTGTCTGGAGTAATTACCAGATTGGAAGGGAATAGAGTAGTTTGGTGAAAACGTCTGAGGAAAAATCGAGTTGACGTATTACAATTCGATTTTGCTCAGACGTTTCTATTTACTTAAAAGAAAATATTATATTGAGAATTTTTTGATTTCTTCGGATGTAAGATCAACTAATTTTTTGCCATGTTTTTTAGCGTATCGAGATAATTCAAGCGGATTTACATGGCAGGACGGGGCGCTTTTGTATGGATCAGGTTGCTTATAGTAACCAGGTGCCAATTTTACCTTTTTCATAAAGTTAGGTTTCATTCCATTCATAGTGATACACCTCCAACAATTTTTGCGCTTGTTCTTCATCAATAAAAAATTGATATTGGTGAAGCATGCCTAAATATTCAGCATGGAATCGCAAAATTAAATGCTTCGAAAGAATAAAAACGTTGGGAAATCGGCACTATTGTAGAAATAAAAGAAAAAATTTGAAAAATTTTAAAAATTGCTGTTGACAAATCGAATGAACAGTGCTAGAATCTATAAATGTCAGCGGGACATAAGCGCTGATGAAAAACAAGATATGGGATCTTAGCTCAGCTGGGAGAGCATCTGCCTTACAAGCAGAGGGTCATA
>CAVLAW010000276.1:0-3093 GCA_963661155.1 Tidjanibacter massiliensis
AGAAATTTTACAACTAAATCCAGTTTATATCCATTCATCGGCATTCCGAATCAAGTCAAGGATTTCATCCAGTGAACGTTCGCTTTCCACGTATGCATCATACAACGCCTGCTTTGCCCTCTCATGACTGCTTCTTGACTTCTGTTTTTTCCAATGATAACATAGATCCAAAAGAAGCGGTTTTTGCCACTTGGCTGTTCTCAGTCTTGAGTGGGTTACGCGCTTCTTTTTTATTGAATTTTGTTACTGCCCTATCATAAAATAAATTTTCTTGCCTCTCAAGCCTTTTTCCCGTAAGAAAAAATGCCTGGGCACTTAAGCTCAGGCATTCATTTTCTTTTTTGAATTGCAATTCCGGGAGCGGACCTATGATCTCCATAGGCAGAGAGCTTCCTTGTATTTTTATTGCCTGCAAGTTCTGAACGAGTAGCTCCTCACTGGCACCGCAAAAGCTCTTACGCTACCACATCCTCAAACTGCGAATTATAAAGATTTGCATAGAAACCGTTCTTCGCAAGCAGTTCTTCGTGGTTACCCTGCTCGATGATGTCTCCGTCTTTCATAACCAGAATCAGATCCGCATCCCGAATCGTGGACAGTCGATGTGCAATAACAAAGCTCGTTCTGCCCTTCATCAGGTTATCCATTGCTTTCTGGATTTCGATCTCGGTTCTGGTATCGACGGATGAGGTTGCCTCGTCGAGGATCAGAATCTTGTTGTCTGCAAGGATCGCACGCGCAATGGTCAGAAGCTGTTTCTGGCCCTGAGACACGTTGCTGGCGTCTTCGTTCAGTTCCATCTGGTAGCCGCCCGGCAGGGTCTGGATGAAGTGGTGGGCTCTTGCGGCTTTTGCGGCTGCAATAACCTCCTCATCCGTTGCATCGAGCCGGCCGTAGCGGATGTTTTCCATGATCGTTCCCTTGAACAGCCATGTATCCTGAAGAACCATTCCAAAGGCATCGCGCAGCTCTCTGCGGTTGAAGTCTTTGATGTTGTGGTCGTTCAGCCGGATCGCTCCGCTGTTGACATCGTAGAAACGCATCAGCAGTTTGACCATGGTCGTCTTTCCTGCTCCGGTCGGGCCGACGATGGCGATCTTCTGGCCCGGCTCAACTTTCGCGCTGAAATCGTTGATGATGATCTGATCCGGGTTGTAACCGAAATGTACGTGGTCGAATGTTACCGCTCCGGTCACCGTCTTAATGTCCGCCGGATGCTCCACAGTCTGATCTTCCTCTTCCTCGTTCAGGAACTCAAAGACACGCTCGGATGCCGCCGACATCGACTGTACCATGTTGATGACCTGCGCAATCTGCTGGATCGGCTGGGTAAAGTTCTTCACATACTGAATAAACGCCTGAATATCACCGATTGTGATAATATTTCGGATCGCCAGAAGTCCTCCGGTCAGCGCCACACACGCATATCCCAAATTTCCGACAAACGTCATAATCGGCTGCATCATACCGGATAAAAACTGCGATTTCCATGCGGAATCGTAGAGAATGTTGTTGGTCTTCTCGAACTCTTCAATCGTATCTTTCTCACGGTTGAACGCCTTGATGACAAGATGACCGCCGTAAACTTCCTCCACCTGACCGTTGATATGGCCTAAGTATTCCTGCTGAGAACGGAAGAATTTCTGTGATTTCTTCGTCACCAGTCCGATGAGTCCCATTGAAATCGGCAGGATCACGAGCGCAATCAACGTCATCAGCGGGGAAATACTCAGCATCATAATCAGAACGCCGACCAGCGTTGCCACCGATGTGATGATCGTCGTGATACTCTGGTTCAGTCCCTGGCCAAGTGTATCGATATCGTTTGTGATACGTGAGAGCACCTCACCGTACGTGCGGCTCTCGAAATACTTCATCGGCATGCGGTTGATCTTCTCGGAAATTTCTTTCCGGAGCTGATAGCACACCTTCTGGGTAATTCCCGTCATGATCCATCCCTGAATGAAACTGAACAGGGCGCTCATCAGATACAGTCCAAGGACAAACAGCAGAATTGTTCCGATCTTTCCGAAATCAATGCTTCCCGTTCCCTGGATTTTATTCATCAGTCCCTCGGACAGCGCCGTCGTGGCTTTTCCGAGAATTTTCGGTCCGGCAACGTTGAACACGGTCGAGCAGGCGGCACAGATCATAACAATGAAAATGCCGATTTTGTATTTTCCGATGTACATGGCAAGCTGTTTGATCGATTTTTTCAGATCCTTCGGCTTCTCGCCAGGCTGCATGCCGCGGCCCATCCGTCCCATCGGTCCTCGTTTGCGCGGCTGCTGGTTCATCTCATTACTCATGGTCAGCCACCTCACTTTCTTCCATTCCAAGCTCCTTCGCGGAAAGCTGGGATTTTGCAATCTCCTGGTAAACCTCGCAACTCTTCAGCAGCTCCTCATGCGTACCCTTTCCGACAACCTTTCCGTCGTCCAGAACGAGAATCTGCTCTGCGTGCAGAATCGTACTGATTCGCTGTGCCACGATGATCACCGTGCTGTCTTTGACATTCTCTGCCAGTGCTTTTCGAAGCGCCGCATCCGTTTTCAGATCCAGTGCAGAGAAACTGTCGTCGAAAATAAAGATTTTCGGATCTTTGGCAATGGCTCTCGCAATCGCCAGACGCTGCTTCTGTCCGCCGGACACATTGCTTCCGCCCTGTGCGATCGGTGTCTCGTATTTGTCATCTTTTGCTTCGATAAATTCCGTCGCCTGCGCAATCGCTGCTGCCTTTTCAATCTCAGCATCCGTCGCATCATCCTTGCCGAAACGCAGGTTGGATGCGATCGTTCCGGAGAACAGCACGCCTTTCTGCGGCACGAAACCGATCTCGTCGCGCAGATCCTTCATCGTAATGTCGCGAATGTCTTTTCCGTCGAGCGTAATCTTTCCACCCGTCACATCGTAGAGACGCGGGATCAGGTTGACCAGCGTCGATTTTCCGCAGCCGGTGCTTCCGATGATCGCGGTCGTCTTGCCAGGCTCAGCAACAAAGTCGATGTCATGCAGCACATCTTCCTCTGCGCCCGGGTAACGGAAGTTGACGTGATCGAAATGAACAACGCCGTTGTGAACTTCTACCTGCTC
>CAVLAW010000277.1:0-3092 GCA_963661155.1 Tidjanibacter massiliensis
GGATATATGTTATGAAAACGAAAATATCGAAGAAGATGACCTTGCCTATGCTTTGCGGCATACTCGGAGCATGGGTTGTGGTTGGCGGTTTGGCTCTTCTTTTTCTGTCCGGAACGCCTTCGGTTTCCAAGTTTACTATGTTTGTTGCCGTTTCGGGCATACTTCTTCTGGCGGTAGTGCCGGCACTTCGCCGTGGAGCTTGGGTCTATACCAACGCCCGGAAGTACCACACTGCAGAGTATCTCTATGAACTTGGCAATGGAGCTGAGATGGCTGTGGCTGTCGACGGTTATGAGAAGAAAGTGAAAAAGGCCGTGAGGGCTTGGCTGAAACGCAAGGTCTTCCGTGAGGCTTTCGGCGTTTTCACCGTGTCTTATTTTGTCGCTCTGCTGTTGGGAACAGGGTGGATAGACTCCCTGCTGCTGGTAGCGCTCATGCTGTTGACCGTCTTTATTGCCGTCAATCTTGGTCTGTTCATCATGCTTTTGGCTGCCCGCAGACTGTGCTACGACAAGTTCGGAAATATTAAGAATAATTAAAAAACAAGTCCGTGCTGCCGTAAAGCACCTGAAAAGCACTAACTTTGTAGTGCGATAATATGCATGTAAACATCTTATAGCGTGAAAATAAGAGAAGTGGTTGATACCCTTGAACGTTTCGCGCCTCTGCCTCTGCAGGAGAGCTACGATAATGCCGGCCTGCAGATTGGGATTACAGAAGCGGAAGTATCAGGGGTATTATTGTGTCTTGACGTTACTGAGGCTGTGGTGGACGAGGCTTTGCGCCGTGGCTGCAACCTCATCGTGTCGCACCATCCGCTCATTTTCCGCAGACTGGCTCACGTCACTGGCGACACCTATGTGGAGCGTTGCGTGGCGAAAAGCATAAAAAACGACATCGCGATAGTGTCGATGCACACCAATCTGGACTCTGCCCAAGGCGGAGTGAACCACAAGATTGCCGAGAAGATGGGGCTGCACCAGCTTGCCGGAATAGGCGGGATAAAGTGCGTCGACGGCGTTAATGGCTCATCCGGAATTATCGGCACGCTCGCCGAACCAATGGCTGCCGACGACTTCATCGTCATGCTGAAGCGTACTTTCCACGTGGAGTGCGTGCAGGCAAACCGTCCGCTCCAGAGGCCGATAAGCCGGGTGGCAGTGTGCGGAGGGGCAGGTTCTTTCCTGCTCGACGACGCCATAAGCGCCGGAGCTGATGCGTTCGTGACGGGCGAGATGCACTATCACGAGTTCTTCGGACACGACGATGAACTGCAGATAGCTGTCATAGGCCATTACCAGAGCGAGCAGTTCACTGCCGAGGTGCTGCGCTCGGTGATAGAACCATTGGGCGTCAAGTGCTGCATGTCGGAGGTAAACACCAACCCGATAATGTACTTTTAGACATTGCAAGCCTGTTTTATGCGATGCGCATAGACCACAGACGAAAGACAAACAAATAGCAAACAGATAGAATTATGGCAAAGAAACAAGCAGAGATGAATGTTGAGGAGAAGCTCAAAACCCTTTTCCAGTTGCAGACGGCACTCTCCGAGATTGACGAGAAGCGTGCCATGCGCGGTGAGCTGCCGCTTGAAGTGAAAGACCTTGAGGACGAAATCGAGGGCATGAACACACGCCGCGACAAGATTCAGAGCGAGATCCAGGACTACGAATACGCTGTAGACAAGAAGCAGGGCGACATCCAGCTGGCACAGGAAAGCCTCGACCGCTACAAGAAACAGCTCGACGACGTGCGCAACAACCGTGAGTACGACACCCTGACCAAGGAGATAGAGTTCCAGTCACTGGAGGTTGAGCTGTGCAACAAGAAGATAAAGGAAGCCCAAATCAAGATAGAAGAGAAGAAGCAAGAGCTTGCCAAGACCACTGAGATGATAGAAGAACGCACCAAGGACCTCATCCAGAAGCGTTCCGAACTCGACGAAATCATGCAGGAGACCCGTGATGCAGAGGAGAGCCTCCGGGAGAAAGCGCATGAGCTGGAGGTGAAGATCGAACCGCGTCTGCTCACCGCTTTCAAGCGCATACGCAAGAGCGCGCGCAACGGACTGGGCATTGTCTATGTGCAGCGTGACGCCTGCGGCGGATGCTTTGCCAAGATTCCACCACAGCGCCAGATAGACATCATGATGCACAAGAAGGTCATCGTCTGCGAGTACTGCGGCCGTATACTCGTCGATCCGGAACTTGCCGGAGTGGAAGTAGAGGCTAAAGTGGAGGAGAAACCGAAGCGTCAGCGTTCCGCAAGCCGCAAGGCGACCAAGACTGCAGAGGCTTCCGAAGCAGCTGAATAAGTCCGGTCGGGCATGGCAAAGGCGTGACTTCACGTTTTGACCGCCGCCGACAACCGCACAAAAAGGATATTCTTACCGCAAAGGGTAGGGGTATCCTTTTTCTTTTTGTTCCCATTTAGGCGTCAGTCCGCCCTCTTCCTGCTTCCGGCCCAATGTCCGCCCTGAAAACTATGGTGGTCATTTGGGCTTTTGTAATTGCTGTGTGCCGAGTTTCTTCTGAGGTATTGGGCAAAAGAAAAATCAGTTTTTTGCAAACTCGACTTCATTCTATACGTTCCTCTTGGATCTTTCCAAGTTGCTGTTCTCTTTTGAAACTGCTCTCTGGTGCAGTGAGTTGATCTGGGCTAATTTCTGCTCCCGCGAGTAGGGATGCAACAACATGGACTCTACCTCCTTGACTGCACCCATACTGTTCCGCCGGTGAAAATCGTTTATATAGAATTTTCCCAGCACTGAATTGTTCTGCATAGTCATCTAATTTTATAAGACCTTCTGGTGTAAAGCCGTCGTGTATAATGCCATCAATGGACATCCAAAAATCATGGTTAGTCATTTCTGATTGCTTTTATGTCGGTTTGTGCAACTTTGTTTCTTGGTTTTACACAAGGCAAAGTTAATGCTTTTCTCCGACATCTACAATATTGCCATTGCTAACTCTTGTTTACATTCTGACGCAATAACCATTATAAAATATTAAAAAAATATAATAAAAAATCATTGGGGGGGGGGGTATTTACTCTAACTTTGTATCCAGTTTAGTTATATTAAAATCAGA
>CAVLAW010000278.1:0-3061 GCA_963661155.1 Tidjanibacter massiliensis
GGCACAGGTAGCGAGGACCGGCATGCAGCTTTCGATCTGACTTTTGATCGTATCGAACATGCCAAGCTCTTTCAAGAGTTTTCCCTGAACGGTACTCTCACCGCCCGGCAGCACAAGCGCATCGTACGACTCAGTAAGGTCGCGGGCCTGCCGTAGTTCGATGCATTCGGCTCCAAGCTGCTCTAATACTTTTTCATGTTCTGCAAACGCACCCTGCAGTGCAAGCACTCCAATTTTCATCCTTATTTTCCTCTTTCTGCCATCAGCAAGGCGATTTCCTGCTCGTTGATGCCGACCATAGCCTCACCGAGATCTGCGGAGAGTTCTGCGATCAGTTTGGCATCGGTGTAGTTGGTAACGGCCTTTACGATCGAAGCTGCACGTTTTGCCGGGTTGCCGGATTTAAAGATACCGGATCCGACGAAGACACCTTCTGCTCCGAGCTGCATCATCAGCGCTGCATCGGCAGGAGTTGCCACACCGCCGGCTGCAAAGTTGACAACCGGGAGACGGCCGTTGTCATGGACATACTGCACAAGATCGTATGGAACCTGCAGCACTTTGGCTGCCTCAAACAGCTCATCCTCACGCATCGAGGTCAGTTTCTGGATCTCGCTGTTCATCTTTCTCATATGGCGGACAGCCTGTACAATATCGCCGGTTCCCGGCTCGCCTTTGGTACGGATCATGGATGCGCCCTCATTGATTCGGCGGAGTGCCTCACCGAGATCCTTTGCACCGCAGACAAACGGTACTTTAAAATTGCGTTTGTTGATATGGTAAACATCATCAGCCGGGGAGAGAACTTCGCTCTCATCGATGTAGTCGATTTCGATGGCTTCCAGCACCTGTGCTTCTACAAAGTGACCAATCCGGCATTTTGCCATAACCGGAATGGAAACGGCTTCCTGGATGCCGCGGATCATCTTCGGATCGCTCATACGGGAAACACCGCCTGCTGCACGGATGTCTGCCGGGATCCGCTCCAGCGCCATAACAGCACATGCACCGGCTTCCTCAGCAATGTGTGCCTGCTCCGGTGTGGTAACGTCCATGATGACGCCTCCTTTTAACATCTGTGCCAGTTCTTTGTTCAGTTTGTATCTTTCATTTGCTGTTGTCATAATAAGTTCCTCCGTATCTGATATGTTTTAGCTTTACTTTTGCTCTGCTTCACAGTATACTGGTAAAGTGGCTATAAAAAAATTGCCAAAATAAATATATTCAGTAAGGTCAGATGAGAGGAGAATGGTGGTATGCTGACGTACAACTTTTCTAATATAGGGTCAGATTCCCTCTATGAATATTTATATAAATGCATCAAAAACGACATATTACTGGGGAATATCCGCCCCGGGGAGAAACTGCCGTCGAAGCGCGCTTTCGCGAAAAATCTGGGTATCAGCGTAATCACGGTCGAAAATGCCTACGCGCAGCTTGTTGCAGAAGGTTATCTGTATTCCATGCCGAAGCGAGGGTTTTATGCGGCCGATCTGGAAGGCTCCGCCCCGGTGCATGAGACGGTTCCGAAAGAGATGCTTCGGATGGCAAACGGCGAGACATCGTATTTTGCGGATTTTTCCAGTAATCAGACGGACAGCGAGATTTTCCCGTTCACGATCTGGACGCGGACGGTGCGCGCTGTCTTAAATGACAACCGGATTCAGCTCATGATCAATTCCCCGTGCGCCGGCATTCCGGAGTTGCGCGGGGCGATTGCGAAATATCTGCGGGAGTTCCGCGGGATGCAGGTGCTGCCGGAGCAGATTATCGTGGGAGCGGGAACGGAGTATCTGCATGGGCTTCTGATTCAGCTTCTCGGCGACGATCTGGTCTACGGGGTGGAGGATCCCGGCTATCATAAAATCGCGCGGATTTATGAGAGCATGAAGGTGCGGTATGAGTCAGTGCCGCTCGACCAATCGGGTGTTTCGGTGCAGGAGCTGGAAAAGCGGGCGGTTGACATTATCCATACATCGCCATCCCACCACTTTCCGACCGGAACGATTATGCCGATCAGCCGACGCTATGAGCTGCTCGGATGGGCGGCAAAATCGGAGCATCACTACATCATCGAGGACGATTACGACAGCGAACTGCGCCTGGCCGGAAAACCATTTCCGACGTTGCAGAGCATTGATGTTTCGGACAAGGTGATCTATATGAATACGTTTACGAAGACACTGGCATCCACGGTGCGTATCAGCTACATGGTGCTGCCGCAGACACTGGCGGAGAAATTTTACCGCGAGCTGTCGTTTTATTCCTGCACGGTCTCCAACTTCGAACAGTACACCCTCGCCCAGTTTATTGAAAACGGCAGCTTCGAAAAACATATCAACCGGCTGCGGAACTATTATCAGAATAAACGCGATCTGATTCTGCAGGAACTCGAGAAAAAACCGCTCGGCGATTATGTGACGATCGAAGAAGAGGAAGCAGGCGTTCACTTCCTGATGCACCTCCATACCGATCTGAAAGAAGAAGAGGTCGTCACCCAGGCGAAGTCGCGCGGGGTAAAATTAAAGTCGCTCTCCGGCTATTACGCGGATGCAGCCGAAGCGGCCAAACAGGAAAATACATACGTTATGAACTATTCCTCCGTCGACCCGGCAGCAATGGAACGCGCGGCGGGAGTGCTGCTTCATATTCTGCACATACCGATGGAACCGAAGGAAAAAAGCAGTCTGAAATCCTGTGTATGTAGAGAAAACATGGAGAACAAAGCAGAATGAAGGATGAAAGCAGAACAGGCAGCGCTTTTTCGGCAGGGAGAAAAACGGAATCCACATGTCGAAAAAGCAAAGGATTATATTTATAAACACCTTCACAATGTAGAACTTCATCAGGTATAGGAAGAAACAAATCTGAATGGAGACTATCTGTGCAGATTGTTCCGACAGCAGGAAGGCTGTTCTCTGGAAACCTACATTCTAAGAGAAAAGATCCGGCAGGCGAAAGAACTGCTGCAATATTCGGATGATAAGATACAGGAAATTGCAGAATATCTTTCTCCAGCCAGAGTTCCTTCAGTCTGGAGCTGATCAGTACAAAAGAAGCG
>CAVLAW010000279.1:0-3058 GCA_963661155.1 Tidjanibacter massiliensis
TGCAACACAGGCACTTTCGCTTGTACGCGCCTCGGTGCCCTTCACGAATCCATAAGCATCCATCACAGCACGGTCGTTCTGCTGGTGGGCCTTCCGCAGTTCCGGCGGCATCGTCACTTCATCGTACAGGTCGGCCAGACTCGAATCCGGGTACAATGCCCGCGCATCGAGGATGGCCTGCGCTGTCTGCTCGATTTTGGCCTTCTGTGCTTCGGTCGGGGTCGGCCAAGGGAAGTTGTTGTAGACGATATCCTTGGAATAACGGTAGTCGCTCTTTAATCGGCCACAAACTGCTCGCATCCACGCC
Organism: Tidjanibacter massiliensis; assembly: GCA_963661155.1. GTDB lineage: Bacteria > Bacillota > Clostridia > Lachnospirales > Lachnospiraceae > Fusicatenibacter > Fusicatenibacter massiliensis_A. The sequence continues at coordinate 308 of CAVLAW010000279.1, forward strand.
ATGTGGACATTTGACGTTAAAACGCCAAAATGATAAATTGTTGCATTTGCAATAATCAAGTTAAGATTCGTTGAAATTGTTTCTCCATTTAAAAATCCAAGTGGAATATATCTTCTTCGTTCAGATGTTGCACTTGGCACTATGATAAAAGATTGAGGATTATTCGTTTCCCGAAAAAGCATCGGCTTTTCTGCGAGTTTTCTACGTCCTGCATCTGGTGAAGTTTCCCTATCCGCCTTGCACCGTTCTACTCTTTCCATAACCAACGGCATTTTCCGAAGCTCAGAAGGGCTCACTCCCACTAACCACAAACACCATCGTTTCTTATTATTGATAAACTCTGTCGCGCCTACTAACTTTTTGATATAAGGCTTTGCCCTCGGCTCTCTTTTAATAAAGTCTTCGTAGTCTTCCTCTTCAATGATAAGATTTCCGCCGTCCGCCGGACGATTGCCAGTGGTCATCTCTGGCACATTACATAATGGTCTGTTTCGATTTTCGATAAATATATCCGGAGCTTCCAAAAGATACGCATTGATGTGATTCACTTCCCGCATTCTATCTTCAACGTAGAGTCGAAGTTTTTGCGGGGGGGGGTAGTATTAAAGCCTATAATCACGCAGTGGACATGCGCTTTGCTGCTTGCTTCGTTATCCCACCGGAATGTTCTGTGCGCAAAATCAATATGAATGCCAAAACGGTCGTAAATCGGCTTCCAGACACCCGACACTTGTTCGCCTTGCGTAATCGAATTTGTCGAAACCAATGCAGTACGAATGGATGTTCCCTGCATCAGTTGTGCCGCCTTAAAATACCAGCCGGAAACATAATCAATCTTGCCGGCTGTTTTGTACGCTTTTCCTTTTTCGTCTACATAAATGGACAAAATATCGGCTTTCTGCTCCTTACTCTGGAGAGAATAACCCACAAACGGCGGGTTGCCCATGATATAGGACAGCTTGGTTTTGGGAACAATGCTCTCCCAATCCATCCGCAGGGCATTGCCTTCAACGATATAGGCGTTGGTTTTCAGCGGCAGGAAGTCGAGGTGCATCAAAACGATGGATTCTGTCTCTTTCAGCATCTGACTTTCTGCGATCCAGAGTGCCGTTTTTGCAACGGTCACCGCAAAGTCATTGATCTCGATACCATAAAACTGGCTGATGGACACTTTGACATCAATGGAGCGGGCACCGCCCATCATGATCTGACCGCCAACCTGTGCTTTTCCCTTTTCGCGGGAAGCGGCGATCATCTCGGCAATGGTCTGGTTTTCCAGCCGACGCAGGCTCAGATAGGTTTCCGTCAGGAAATTGCCCGAACCGCAGGCAGGATCTAAGAATGTCAAGCTCGCAAGTTTGTTCTGAAACCGCTCCAGCCGCGTCTGCTTGGTCGTCGCTGCGGTCAACGCCGAAATTTCCAAGAACTCCTTTTTCAGGTCATCCAGAAAGAGCGGATCAATGACCTTGTGAATGTTCTCAATGCTGGTGTAGTGCATTCCGCCCTTGCGCCGGGTCTCCGGGTTCAAAGTGCTCTCAAACACTGCACCGAAGATCGTCGGACTGATCTCCGACCAGTTGAAATCTTCACTGGCATTTTTCAGCAGAAGCGTCCGGATCTCTTCGGTAAACGGCGGGACCTCAATGTTTTCGTCGGCGAATAATCCACCGTTCACATACGGGAAAGCAGCAAGCTCCGGGTCATCATCCTTCAAATACGGGTCCCGCTCTTCCTCTTTTGTGTCCAGAATCCGGAACAACTCAACCAACGCCCGGCGCATTCCTCGAAGATCAAATTTTTCCAGATAATCGTGGAACATCCCGTGCCGCCCAAAAATCCCGGCATCCTCTGCATAAAGGCAGAACACCAGCCGGACGCAAAGCTTGTTGAGGCTTTTCAGGGTGTGCTCACTATTGGGTTCCGCATATTGCTTGGCAAACGCATCATACATCTGGCCAACGATCTCGCCCGCCTTTTTGGAAACGGCTACTTCTTTTTGAATGTGCTCATTCTTCGCATCCACCAGAAAATCCAGCCGATGATATTCTTTTTCCAAGTCCTTCAGAAAAAGCACCTCCGGTTCTCCGCCCGGATGTTCCATATCATAAATAAAGAAGGTCGAAAAATTGCAGGTGATCACCCACCGCGGATGCTGTGAGACCGGAAGCTCTGTAATATACCGTTTTGCCTGACTGAAAGGATTCAGTAAGCTTCCATCGGACTGTCTGATCGGCTTTTTCAGGTCTTTGTCCAAGCCCTTCTGCTCGATCAGAACTTTTGTAGCCGGGATCATACCGTCAATAAAGCTGGTGTGATCGAGATGAACCTGATCTTCAAAGGTGATATACTGTTCTGGATGCTCGACCCCATAAACATCCCGAAGCAGCGAAAGCCAGAACGGTTGACTTTCTCCTTTTTCGTAGCCTTTGCCTTTCCAATAATCTGAAAATGCTTTTGCCGCCGTGCGCTGTTCTGCCTCTGTCATCTTGCGCCTCCTCACCATTTTCTCTATTATACAAGACATCCAATGTTTCCGCTATTCGCATATAACACAAAAACCGCCCCGGGAATTTTCCCAGAGCGGCAATCAAAAGCGGCAACACAAAACCCCCGAGGAAGAATCCTCGAGGGCTTTGTGTTCAAGTCGGCGACTACCTATTTTCACGCGCCGTTTCCAGCGAACTATCTTGGGCACGAGTGAGCTTAACTTCTGTGTTCGGAATGGGAACAGGTGGAACCTCACCGTCATCG
>CAVLAW010000280.1:0-1510 GCA_963661155.1 Tidjanibacter massiliensis
AGATCACGGCCTGCGATGAAAAGATCACGTCTTGCGAGGAGAAGATCACGGCTTGCGATGAAAAGATTACATCCTGTGAGGAGAAGATTACATCCTGTGAGGAGAAGATTACATCCTGTGAGGAGAAGATCACGGCCTGCGATGAAAAGATCACGTCTTGCGAGGAGAAGATCACGGCTTGTGATGAAAAGATTACGTCTTGTGAGGAGAAGATCACGGCCTGTGATGAAAAGATTACAGAATGTAATGAAAAGATCGACAGGGTGGAAAATAATCTGAGTGCGGAAATAAAGAAGAATCGTATCAGTTTGACAAGGAGTATACAGGAACTGAATGCCAAATGGGTCGAAACAAATGAAAAAATGGATCGTATGCTTGCAAGAATGGAAGGAATGGATAAGAATATGAGCGCGATGCGGGCAGAAATGGACGCAGTGCCTAAGAGATTCGACGCAGTAGAAATGAATCTGAGCAGAAAAATTTCAGAGTCGGAGGCAGCTACCCGGAGATATACGGAAAAACTGTTTTTCCAGGTGGCAGAAGGCAAAAAGAAACGTTCCACACGGTCAACTGGACTGGAAGGATAAAAAAACCGCCGGAAACGCGAATATTTTCCGGCGGATCTTATTATCAGAATTACTCAAGTACAAGTGTACCGTCGCCCTCAGCGCGGATCGCGGATTTGAAGAATTCCTCAAATGCCTTCTCCATGTAGCCCATATCCTTGGAGCCTGCAGTCTCATACGGGGAGTGCATAGCTAACTGCGGAAGTCCGATATCTACAGTGTTTAAGGAAACCTGTGCGTTGGAGATGTTTCCGAGAGTGGAGCCGCCGAGGATATCGGAACGGTTTAAGAACTCCTGGTACGGAACACCTGCGCGCTCGCAGAGGCAGCGCATAACAGCAGCGGAAACAGCGTCTGTTGTGTACTTCTGGTTTGCACTGTGCTTGATTACAAGACCGCCGTTTAAGTAGGTGCGGTTTGTCGGGTCTGTCTTGTCAGCGTAGTTCGGATGTGCGGCATGTCCGTTATCTGCGGATACCATGAAGCTGGAAGCGAGGGATGTAAGGTATTCTTCCTCTGTTCTTCCAAGGCTGCGGTTGATGCGGCGGAGGATGTCGTAAAGGAATGTGGAGCCAGCGCCCTGCTTTGTGCCGCTTCCTACTTCCTCGTTGTCAAATACGGCAACGACCGGGATGCAGCGGTCGCTCTCGCTGTTTAAGAGAGCCATTGTGGACGCGAATGCGCACTGAAGGTCATCAAGACGCGGAGCGGAGATAAACTCGCCGTCGCAGCCCCATACAGTACCTTCCATACGGTTGTAAAGGAAGAGATCCATTCCCTTGATCTGGTTAACGGAAACGCCTGCCTCCTCAGCGATCATCTCTTTGAATGCCTTGCCGGAATTGCTCATGCGGTATAACGGAAGCATATCTTTCTGGATGTTGTACTTGTAACCGTCGTTTACTTCACGGTTCATGTGGATCGCGAGGTTCGGGATCATGAGA
>CAVLAW010000280.1:1520-3054 GCA_963661155.1 Tidjanibacter massiliensis
CGAGGTCTGTCGAACCACGGTGCGCAGAGCATTCCGCCGTACTTCTCAACGTTTAATTTTACATACTGGTTCTCGATGTTCATCTCGGAAGACTCTTTGATCTTTAAGGTCGGGGAGTCGCTGTGGCTTGCCGCGATATGGAAGCCGGAATAATCCCTGCGGGATACCTTGAACGCGATGATCGCGGACTGGTTGCGGGTTACGAAATACTTTCCGCCCTCAGCGAGGTTCCAGGTATTGCCCTCAGCGAGACGATCAAAGCCTGCCTCTGTCAGGTAGTTTGCCAGCTCATGCACTGCATGGAAGCCGGTCGGACTCTTTTTGATAAAAGAAAATAATTCTTCGTTCAGACTCTGAATCATGTTTTTGTTACTCCTTTCGATAAATAACCCCTGTAAGTCATACTCATTTATTATACAAAAAAATTGCAAATCAGGCAAGCTTGCGCTATGATGTGCGCAAGTGTTAAAATAAGACTATGGTCTGCAGGCGGAAAAAAACGGGTATTGTCTGCGCAGCACGCGGCGAAAAAACAAATATTCCATCGGCAAAGCTGCTTTGGAATGAATTTTCACGCGGAATTGAGAAGGTATTGAACAGCTGCAGAGAGAATAAAACACACCGGGAGGAAAAATGCATGAAAACATATCGGCCGCTTCTTGCGAATGTACTGGCCCAGACGATCTTCGGACTGGGATATTTCTTTATAAAAATGGGGATGGCGGTTGTAAACCAGGATACGGTAAAATTCCTCTCGTTCCGGTTCACACTGGGCTTTCTCGCCATGACAGTGGTGCTCTTACTTGGAATCCAGAAGGTGGACTACAAAAAGGGATTCGTGGGTCTGATCATCCTGTGCGGTCTGTTTAACCCGTCGATCAGCCAGATCCTCGAGACCACATCCACATCTTACGCGCCGACGTCCCAGATCGCCATGTACAACAGCATGCTGCCTATCGTCATGCTGATCTTCTCCGCCCTGATCAACAAGGAATACCCGACGAGGCGGCAGCTTATGTTCGTTCTGGTCTGCGTGGCCGCAGTTTGAAATCGCGGTGCTTTACATGGGAATCGGATCCTGCGTGATTGCGTTTTTATCCATGACATACGCTTCTGCGAATCTGCCTTTTGCGGTGTACGCGTCGACCTGCACGCTGAGCACAGTCATCGCCATCATCTCCGGTGTCGTCCTTCTGCATGAGGTATTCACCCCGGTTCAGATCGTGGGCACGGTTGTGATCCTCACGGGAATCATTGGAATCAGCCTGTCCTATGATAAAGGGGATCAGGAGAAGAATCGGTTTCATCTGGAGAAAAAGTAAGATCCCCGTCTGGAACCGCTGCGATGTGTCTGAAAAAAGCTTTCAATGGCGGACAGTTACATTTTTCGGAAGAATTTCTGTTATAATTCTGACGTTTTTCTGAAATTTGCGAAAAAGGTCTGGAAGAGGTACCTTTATTCCCGGTTTCATGTTAAAATATGGGTACAAGTAGCTGTGAAGGTATGGAACAGTTACGAATACGATCAACATGG
>CAVLAW010000281.1:0-3039 GCA_963661155.1 Tidjanibacter massiliensis
CTTCCAGCCAGATCCGCATCGTCACGTTTTCCCCGTGGCATTCTCCGACATTGGTGTATTCCGCATACATTTTCCCTTTTTTTGATGCCATTGGTGTAAAGGACCGGAGATTACTCCACTCCTTCACATCTGCCGCCGGCCACCATTCAGAACAGCATTTCGAATATTTCTCACCATTCTGACAGAACAGATTATCCCAGGAACTGCCGTCTGTGCTTCCAAACCGAATTTTTGTTTCACTTCCAATCAGCGGCGTGAAATCATATCGTCCATCTATGGTCGACTCCGACCCGACAATTTCTCCTATTCCCGCTGCCGAAAGAGACGGAAGACTTGTAAGACTTGAGGCCAGCACTTCGTCCCGAAAAGCAGAACCAAACAACAGCATCAGGATTCCTGCAAGAAACCCAAAGCACTTTTTTGCTCTTTTCATTCTTTTCTCCTTCCTGACCGCCCGGCAGTAAGAAACAGAAATGCTCCGGTAATCGCTATCCCCATCGGAATGGCCGCCGATGGATCCCGAAGTCCCGTTTTCGGTGCACTGTGCCAGATGGACGGTCCGTCTTCTTCCGGCAGATCTTCTCCTTCCACAGAAAAGATCCACTTGACTTCACTTTTCTGCATCGCCCATTCATTTCCAAGCTCGGACGGCACACGAAGAACAAACTGAATTTCTTCCCGTTCTCCCGACCTGTATGTTCCAAGACTTCTTGCTTCCCGCAGCCCGTCACTTTTCAGATCGCCCTTATACAGTACCGTATCACCCCTGTAGATTTCCAAGCTGACTTTGGAAAGCAGTTCTTCTTCCTTTTCACCAAGGTTTTCCGGTACTTCCGTTCTCAGAAAAAACTCGGCATTGCTGTCTGTTGTATTCAGCAGGGTAAAAGTATCCTGTCGTTCGTCTCCCGGCATCAGTGCTGAAAAGTTCCGAAAAAAATTGTCCGGGGCAAGAATCAGATTCCGCGCTGCTCCTTCATACGAAACAGTAAGAAAGCTTTGCTGAGAAACCTCAGAAACCGTATTGTCCGCTTCATGAACACACTGCTCAATTTCAAGTTGTTCTCCCCAGGGCGATTCTGCCGTAAAATCCGGTGTTATATTAGCCGCCTGCACTGCCTCCGCCTGGATTTCAACCGACACTGCCTGCCCGGCGGCCGCACTCGTCCACGCTGCCGGAATGGTAATCGTACGAAAGAAATCAACTGACTCCTGATTTTCAAGCACCTTGGGATAATAGTAATACGCTCCCGCCTTCAGCCAGACATCAGCGATTCCCCCAAGATCCTCTTCTCCCAGCCGGTAATTCTGTCCCTCTTCTTCCGCTTTTTCTACGTCATCCGCTTCTTCTTTATCCGCTTTTTCTTCTTCTCCTGTCTCACTTGAAAACACCGGTTTCACCCGCACATAGCACGGCTCAGCATAATTCGTAATCCGCGGAATTTTTGAAATCACCTGAGAGGGAAGTACGATACCGTTTTCAGGCCCTTCGTACCTCTTTTCCCCTGTCTCATCTTCCTCATATTCCTGAATCCCGATATTCACATCTCCCGTAGCAATTTTGTTTATAGTTTCTGCACTGCTCCGGTAATACGCATACGTTCCGCTGATCCCCATCAGAAGGCTTGCGACCGCACATCCGATTCTGACACTTTTCTCCTTCATGTCCGATCACCTCTTTCGTAGGCATTCCATGCTTCCTGATAATCGCGGAATATCGTGTTTCCTTTCTGGATCTGCACCGATTCTTCATACACAGAAACCTCAAGTTCTTTCTGTTCCATCGCTTTCGATACGCGGATTCCCGTAAACAGTTCGGTTGTACTTTCTCCTTCTAAAACCGGTTTTTTGTAATAATAATAGTCATCTTCTCCCTTCACCCAGTTTTCTGTATCAAGTCCCTCCAGCGCTTCGATTGGTTCACTGAACACGAGTGCCGCACGAATATAACAGGCAACGGAACCCTCATTTCTGATTTTCACCTTTTTTATTACGCTTTTCCCCAGCGGAACGGGTGTCGGCATCGGAAATTCTTCATCAATGGTACTTGTGTTGTGCCCGAACGCCATACGGTTCCAGGCACTTTCATGATCTGTAAAATACGCCGAAGTTCCCGGTAGCAGCCAGATCGCCGCTGCCATTCCGCACCCGGCCGCACCTGCAAGGAAAAACAGCCGTTTCGTCTTTTTCTTCATTCTTTTTCCCCCAGGAAAGCATTTAAATTTCAGGCGCTTCTGTCTGTTCCGGCTCTGACTGCGGTGCCGTCACCTGTCCTTTCTGCCCGTTATTCTGATTCACATACTTCTCCCACGCTTTTGCTGCCCGCTCGGCAACGGTACTCCCCTCTCCGGTATTCAATGCCTGGATCGCATAATAATTGACTGGAATATCGATCTCTTTTTCATCGAGCTGTCCTTCCACAATATTTGCTGCCGTCACACTCGTAAAAAGAGGATCTGTCGTTTTGCCCGCCGCAAGAACCTCATTGTAAAGATAGGTATAAACCATAGAGCTGTTCTGTTTTTTCTTGTACATCAGTACCCATTTTTTCGAGAGCTGGTTCATGGAAAATAATTCTGTATCTACGGCTGCGCCGCCGTTTAACCGGTTTCCGGCTGCATCTGCAACAATCACTTTTGCCATCGGGATGGAAACGTCCATATAGACATAGGAATCGTTCTTTCCCTTATTTTCGATTCGCGGGTCTTTTGGAATGACTTGTGTCGGCACAATATGATTCGTCTTTCCATCCTGATCCGGCGTATAGGATGGTTCATGTCCTTCAATGTCTACCTTTCCGATGACAAACTGGTTCGTCACGGAATCCTTATCCGTCAGATACGCCAGTGTTCCTCCTGCTGCCAGAGCTCCTGTCAGAAGCAGAGATGCTGCCCAGAATACGATTTTATGCTGTTTTTTCATAGTTCTTTTCCTCCTGTTTTATCAATGATGTTTTACGCCTGTTTCTCTTCCATTTCTTTTTTTCCATTCCAGAGCTGTCGGATCGTGAATATCAGCACTGCCCCTGACGCAAGGAAAAAG
>CAVLAW010000282.1:0-3031 GCA_963661155.1 Tidjanibacter massiliensis
CGCATATTCCGCGGTAAACTTCGGATTAAGTGCCATGAGCACAAAGGGTATCGTATTCCTTTCCAGTTTCATATTGGGCGCGATCCTTACCCTTGGCAATAAGAAATGGAAGATAGCATGGATGAACGATTTCCTTATGGCAATCTGTATGCTGTTCGGCATGGTTCTGGCTTGCATCGTATTATAGGTTAGGAGGAAAAAATGGACGAAAGAAAGAAGTTTACAAAATGGATTTATCGCTTCGGAATCAGCTCCAGCGTGGTTCTCTTTACTTTGATGGTACTCTTTCCCGTTGCCATCAGCGCAGTTTACGGCGTATGGCCTAAATTTTCGGATATTTGGCCTGCTTGCATCGCATTGTTTCTTTTCATGATTCCCTGGTTTCCGGGAGAAAGCTTTGGGTGTATGCCGATCATGGGTCCGGGAGCGTTGTACCTGTCGTATGTTACGGGAAATGTAACGAATCTTAGAATGCCTGTGACAATAGGTACAATGAACGCTCTGGGACTTGAGGCTAATACGGACGAATGCCATACCATGTCGATTATTGCCTGCGGCGCATCTAACATCACCACGGTTGTTGTCCTGTTCTTCGGTATGCTGCTGGCGGTTCCGCTACAGCCTGTACTGAGCAACGAGGCGCTTCAGCCCGCCTTTAACTATGCATTACCGGCTTTGTTTGGGGGCTTGATTGCGCAAACGATTCTGAAGAGAGGCAAGCAGACGGCGCTCTTCATGATTCCGCTGGCAGTCTGTCTGTTTTTCTGCTATTGCACAGGGGTCAATAGCGCTTACTATATGCTTATTACGGTGGCTGTCAGCGCTTTTGTCTTTTACTTTTTCGATTATAAAAATGAAAAGCAGAGCGGCAACGAAAAATAAACAGAAAGCCATTCTTGGATTGAATTGAAAGTGTTTAAGAAAATAAATTAGAGAGGTAAAAAAATGAAAGACACGAAGTGGATAAAAATAAAATGCGGGAAACTGTATGACGGGTTAAAATCCGAGCTTCAGGAGAATATGGAGATCCTGATTGAAGACAAATATATCCGTGAGGTGGGTAAAAATCTCGAATGCCCGGAAAATACGGAGATTATAGACCTGTCTGACATGACGGTTACTCCGGGTATGATCGATGCCCATGTTCATCCGTTTTTCTTTGACTGGAGAAAATTCGGAGACGATACGATCTACAATTCACCGGGATACCGGGCGGTTGCAACATATTTTACGGCAGAAAAAGAACTTTACGGCGGATTCACCACGATTCGTTCTATCGGAAGCTTCTTTGAGTCCCATGAGCTTGATGTAAAGAGAGCCATTGAAGAGGGCTATCTTCCGGGAGCAAGAATGCTGGTTGCGCCGCATTTACTCGGAACAACGGGAAGCCATGGCGATATGTCGCAAATTGTGCGCAGCAATCCGGAGGTCTTTGACGCATTGCAGAATTTTGCGGCAGGAATCGGGAACGGAGCTGACTTTTTCACTGCGGCTGTGCGCAGAGAAAAGAAAATGGGGGCCGATTTTATAAAGATTATGGCAACCGGCGGATTTGCAACTCCTTATGATGATCCAGATGATATTCAGCTAAACGACGCGGAACTCAAGGCAATTATGGACACCGCGAAATCCCTTAAAATTCCGGTAACCGCTCATGTGTACGGCACAAAGCTGATGAACAAGCTGCTTGACCTGAGAATTGACGGCATGGAACATGGGGCAATGATGGACAAAGAAACCGCAAAGCGTTTTGAAGAGACCGGAACCTGGCTGGTACCGACATTCAGCCCGTATCAGGACATCGTATATCCTGATCCTGTAAACCTCGGAAAGAAGTCCATTACCTATCAGCAAAAGGCAGAAAAATACAGAACTCAGCTGCAAAGGGGCAGAGAAGTTATCATAGACAGCAAAATTAAATTGGGATACGGCACAGACTTCGTAACGGTTCACAATGCATACGAAAGCGGCTGGGAGTACAACGCATGGCTTAACAGCGGATGCAATCCCTTCAGAGCGCTTCAGGCAGCCACCAAAAACAATGCGGAAATCTGCGGCGTAGATGATATTGTCGGAACCCTGGAAGCGGGGAAATATGCAGATATCGCAGGCTGGAAGCGGAATCTTCTCACAGACCCGGACGCGCTGCGGGACTGCTCCTTTGTCATGAAAGAAGGCATTCAGTATCAGGCTCAAAGCTACATAAATATCGAAGAAGAATAATGGAACAGTAGAAGCCCTTCTTAAATTTTCTGTTCCGAAGAACAACAGCACCGTATCGGAAACCCGGTACGGTGCTGTTCAGTAGAATGGATACAGTTAAATTACGTTTCTTTTGTTTTTGCTTTTATTTTTACTATGAGCATCTTTTTACAGACCAGTCTGGATCGTTCTTTCGATGATGTTCTCCTGAATATTTTCTTCGAGGCTTACGAAGAATGCGGAGTATCCGGCTACACGAACCAGCAGGTTGCGGTACTTATCCGGATGCACCTGAGCATCACGGAGAGTCTTGTCGTCAACAACGTTGATCTGCATATGGCTGCCCCTCATACCGAAGTGAGCCTTCAGTACGGTTTCCAGAATGTCGATACCCTTCTCACCCTCTACGATTTGCGGGTCGAAACGCTGGTTCAGCAGCATTCCTGCCTGATAGTGGCTCTGGTCGATGGAGTCAAGGGACTTAACTACCGCCGTCGGTCCGCAGGTGTCGCAGCCGATCATCGGGGAAGCGTTGTCCGCCAGCGGTGTGAAGGCGTGTCTGCCGTCCGGTGTTGCGGAGATGTTCTTACCGAGCTGAACGTTGTAGGACTGGGTTGCACATAAGGAGGTGAATGTGCCGTCTCTGCCGCTGATGAACTTCTTGATTTCGATGTCTGCGCTCTCTGCTACGAACTTCGCAAATTTATCAGCCTCCGGATTATCGTTGCCGTACTTCGGCGCCTTGTTTACGAGCATCAGACGGAGATTTTCCTTGCCCTCGAAGTCTGTCTCCAGCAGATTCATCAGCTCATCCATGGTGATGTAGTGC
>CAVLAW010000283.1:0-3026 GCA_963661155.1 Tidjanibacter massiliensis
AAAGTTTTGCTTCGCAAAAGGATGGCTGCTCACACCTGAATCACTTTCTTACGCAACGAAACAGCGAGTGTTTCACCGCTGAGTGACCAGGAATGTGCACTTCATTGACATCGGAAAGCTCGATCGCTTTGCGGCTGCCGCTGTGGATGACCCTCTGAAATGCCAGAAACATTTTCAGATCAAAATTTTTGATTTCTTCTGTCATAAGCTCCATCGCCTGCTCCTGTGGAAACGCGCTCCGGTACGGACGGTCGGAGGTCAGCGCACAGTAGACATCACAGATGCGCAGGATGCGTGCTCCAAACGGAATCTTCTCTCCCGCCAGATTGGAAGGATATCCCGTTCCGTCGTAATTTTCATGGTGATACAGAATGCTCTCCATGACAAGATCCGAGTACCCGCGCCCCTGTAAAAGCTCATAGCCGAGTGTGGAATGGATCCGTACAAAGCGCATCTCCTCGACAACGAGGGTATCCTGCTCTTCCACGTAATTCTCCAGCACAATCTTTCCAATGTCGTGAAGCATGCCCGCTTTTGCAAGCTCATAGCAGATTTCTTTTTCATACCCCAGCTCCCGCGCAACGTCATAAGCCAGATTGCTCACTTCCATCCCGTGGACGAGCTGCTCGGTCAGGGTGTAGCGCAGCATGTGAAGCTGCTGTTTGGAATTTTCTTTCATTTTGGCAGATACTTCTCCATTCCGATACGCTTTCTCTCGATCATCTCATCGATGCGCTCCACGTAATTCTTCAGATCCTTCACGTTCTCTACCCGCTCAATGCGCTCTCCGTGATCAAACACGAATTTAGTGGACGCTCCGGCTCCTGCGGCCAGAATAGACTGTTTCTCTTCCATAATGAGGATGTTGTAGATGCCGGCTTTTCCTTCGCGGGAATAGCCTACATTCTCAAAGTTGCCCGCCATATTTTTCTGACGGTACATGTAATACGGTCCCATCTCCATGCGGTGTGCGCTGTCCATCGTCATTTTCATGATCTCGGCAGAGTTTTCAAACGAGATCTCCTGATATTTGTCCTTAAACAGGTTGAGCCGCGTTGCACGCTTTAACGCAAGGGAATGGATGGTCAGGGAATCCGGATTCAGCGCTTCGACCTTTTCCAGGGTATGCGCCACTTTTTCCTTATCCTCGCCCGGCAGACCGACGATCAGATCCATGTTGATGTTGTCGAAGCCAAGGCTCCGCGCCAGATGGAACTTCTCTTCGATCTCCTCGACCGTGTGATGACGGCCGATCAGATCCAACGTCTCCTGGTTCATCGTCTGCGGATTGATCGAGATACGCGTCACCGGGAATTTGCGGATGGCTTTTAAGACATCCTCGTTGATCGTATCCGGCCGTCCTGCCTCCACGGTGAATTCCTGCACCTGATCCATCGGGAACAGTTCCGTCACTTTTGTAAGCAGACGCTCCATCTGCGCCGCATTCAGTGTCGTCGGCGTGCCACCTCCGATGTAGATCGTATCGAGCGTATAGTCTTTCATGTGCTCACTGATAAAGTTCAGCTCCTTGATCAGTGCATTCAGATACGGATCTACCATATGGGCCCAGCGGCTCAAAACATGAGAGCCGAACGAGCAGTACAGGCAGATGCTCGGACAGAACGGGATGCCGATGTACAGGCTGTAGCCGTGTTCATAATCAATGGTTTTTAAAATATCCTTTTCCCGGTTGGCAATCGTGATGGCAAGTGCCGTCTTCTCCGGGCTTGTGTAGTAGGTCTCGCGCATGTATTTGGCGATCTCTACATTTCGTTTTCCCTCTTCGAGCATCTTCATCGGGATTTTCGTCGGACGGATGCCGGTGAGGTCGCCCCACGGCAGTTCTTTTCCGCTCACCTGTGAAAGTGTGCGGTACACCATCCGTTTCAGGACATTTTTCGTTTCATGGCGGTCTTTTTCATAGTCCACCGTTTCACACGCTGCGGCGAGTTCTTCGTGCTTCTCATTTTCAATCGAAAAGCTGATCTGATCCTCCGCATATGTGATCGTATCATAATATGCAAATTCCCCGTCCGGCGCTCCGTCCTCTTTGTACCACGAAGTAATCTCGCAACTCGGATAGAACGCCTTGATCAGGGAATACACATCGTATTCAAAATCTTTTCTGTTAAAACAAAGGCTGATGTTAAGCAAGGGGATTGTACCTCTTTTCATGTTCAATCGTAGTTTCGTCGTTGTGCCCCGGATATACGGTCACATCTCCCGGAAGTTCTTTCAGCAGGCGCTTCACCGACGCGATCAGGTCTCTTCCGGAGGACGTCGGGAAATCGTATCTTCCATAGGACTCACAGAACAGTGTGTCGCCGGAAAAGAGTGCTTTTTCTGCCGGAATATAATAGCAGACACCGCCTGCCGTGTGGCCAGCGGTCGCAAGGACGTGGATCGTAAAGTCTGCTAGATGCAGGACATCACCTTCTTTTACGGTTTTGTCTGCCTGCATCGTGTACGGCTCGCTCCAGAGACCGGAAAGATTTTCCCTCGCATCGCCCAGCAGGTGCTGCTCTTTCTCATGGACATAGACCGGGATATGATATTTTTTCCGCAGCGCATCCGCTGCCAGCATATGGTCGAAATGGCCATGGGTCAGTAAGATGGCCACGGGGTCGCCGTCGATCTCATCGATCTGACGCGCGATCTCCATCGGCGCATCGCCCGGATCCACAATCAGCACTTTCTGGCTGTCCGGATTTTCCACAATGTAGCAGTTTGTGGAAAGCATTCCGAGCGCCCGGTAATTTACCTTTATCATGCGTTTTCTCCTTTTTATCCTCTCGATCTCTGAATATCAATGACGCTCTCCACCTGGCGCACCTTCTCGATGATGCTGTTCAGCTCCTCGTTGTTGTGCACGTCGAAGGTCACATCAATCGAAGCCGTTCCCTGCTTGCTGGTTCTGACATTCATCGCCGCAAGGTCGATCTTCCGTTCAGTGAAAATCTTCGAAATATCCACCAGAAGACCGGTACGGTTGTTTGCGTAAACACTGATCTCCACTGTGTAGAGAG
>CAVLAW010000284.1:0-3020 GCA_963661155.1 Tidjanibacter massiliensis
GAGCAATCTGGTATCATAGGTGTCAAAAGACCTTTTGACACCCACCTCATAATATATTCAGCTAAAAAGCCCCCGGGCGGAAAACGTAAACCACTTACGCTTTCCGCCCGGGGGCTTCCGATTTTTATTTGCTTTTACTTCGACGCTCAGGCCTCAGCCGCTGCTGCTTCTTCCTCTGCTTCTGCTGCCGCCATCGCCTGCTCGTACTGCTTCAGAATAATGGTCTGGATTTTTTCTCTCGTGTTGGAATTGATCGGGTGTGCAATGTCGCGGTACTCCCCGTCCGTAGCCTTACGGCTCGGCATCGCGATGAACAGTCCCTTCTCGCCTTCAATCACTTTGATATCATGTACAACAAATTCGTCATCGATCGTGATGGACACAACCGCCTTCATTTTTCCTTCTTTCGTTACCTTGCGTACTCTTACGTCTGTAATGTTCATAAATTTTTATGCCCCTTTCACCTCATAATCAGATGGCGTATCTTTCGTTTTTCTCGACAACAATCTTGATGCCGTCCTCCCCACAATGATAGGAGTTTGCACGGATGGTATCCCTGCTTTCCACAATACAGTTCTCAATGTGAGTGTTGTCTCCAAGATAGACATCGTTTAAGATGATGGAGTTTTTAATCACACAATTGTTTCCAACATATACCTTTTTGAACAGAACAGAGTTCTCAACCTGTCCGTTGATGATACAGCCGCTGGATATGAGGGAATTTTTCACTACGCAACCCGGATTGTATTTTGCCGGCGGAAGATCGTCAATTTTGGAGTAGATGCCTGGATACTGATCGAAGAAGTAATTTCTTACCTCCGGTTTCAGGAAATCCATATTGGTTCTGTAATAGGAATCTACGGTTGCAATGTTGCTCCAGTAGGTATTGATTTTATATCCGTAAATCCGTTTCAGGTTCTTGTAGCGGATCAGGATGTCTTTGACAAAGTCGTAGCGGTCTTCCTGTGCGCTGCGCTCGATCATCTCGATGAGCTGGCGGCGGCGGATGACATAGATACCGGTGGAGATCACGTTGGAGCTGGAAACCATCGGTTTCTCCTCGAACTCCTCGATGCGGCAGTCCTCATTCATTTTCAGAACGCCGAAACGGCTGGTATCTGCTTCTCTGGACTCGGTGCATACCACGGTAACGTCTGCACGTTTTGCGATGTGGTATTCCAGAACTTTGTTGAAATCGAGTTTGTATACGCCGTCACCGGAAGCGATAACGACGTATGGCTCATGGCTGTTTTTCAGCCAGGTCAGGTTCTGGCTGATGGCGTCTGCGGTTCCACGGTACCACCAGCTATTGTCTGCTGTTACGGTCGGAGAAAATACGAACAGGCCGCCGTGTTTTCTTCCGAAATCCCACCATTTGGAGGAGCTTAAATGCTCGTTTAAGGATCTGGCGTTGTACTGTGTCAGGACTGCTACTTTCTGAATATGAGAGTTTGCCATGCTGGACAGAGCGAAGTCGATGCTCCGAAAACTGCCTGCGACCGGCATAGCCGCAACAGCTCTTTTGTTGGACAGCTCTCTCATTTTGTTGTTATTACCGCCTGCAAGAATAATTCCCAATGCTCTCATATTACTCACCGTCCTTTTCTACAATTGCTCCGCCGGACGGAAGTGTGCCATCCGGGTAATCTTCAGGGGAAGTTTCGCCGGAAATGCAGACATTCTTTCCAATGGTTACGCCATCCGGAATGACTGCTTTTTCTCCAACGGTCACAAGTCCGAATCCGTAAATATTCGGTTTTAAGACGTTCGGTGCTTCCTCGCCGACGCCCATCACAACATTTTTGCCGACCTGAACGCTCTCTGCGATGATGGCTTTGTTGATCTGCGATCCCTCACCAATTCTGCTGTGGCGCATAATAATAGAATCTCTTACGACAACGCCCTTTTCAATGCGCACATCCGCGCCGATGACGGAATTATGTACCTCGCCGTAAATCTCAGCGCCCTCGCCGATGATACAGCGGTCAACAACAGCATCCGATGCCACATACTGCGGACGGATGATATCGCCTTTGGTATAGATTTTCCAGAACTCTTCATAGAGGTTGAATTCCGGAATGATATCGATCAGCTCCATGTTTGCTTCCCAGTAGGAGCCAAGCGTTCCGACATCTTTCCAGTAGCCGTTGAACTCGTACGCAAACAGGCGTTTTCCGTTGTCGCGGCAGTACGGCAGAATGTGTTTTCCGAAGTCACAGCTCGGCTGGTCCTTCAGAGCGGTCAGAGATTCTTTTAACGCTTTCCAGCTGAAGATATAGATCCCCATGGAAGCGAGGTTGCTTCTCGGGTGCTCCGGTTTTTCTTCAAATTCGGTAATTCTTCCGTTTCCGTCTGTGATCATGACGCCGAAACGGCTTGCTTCTTCGATCGGTACCGGCATACATGCGATGGTAACGTCTGCGTGATTTGCTTTATGGTAGTCAAGCATCACTTCGTAGTCCATCTTGTAAATGTGGTCACCGGAAAGAATCAGAACATATTCTGGATTGTATGTTTCCATATAAGCCATGTTCTGGTAAATTGCATTTGCAGTTCCTGTATACCATTCGCTGTTTGTACTTTTTTCGTATGGCGGCAGAACGGTTACGCCGCCTTCGTTTTTATCGAGATCCCACGGAATGCCGATTCCGATATGGGTATTCAGCCGCAGCGGCTGATACTGGGTCAGTACGCCTACCGTATCAATTCCTGAATTGATACAATTACTGAGCGGGAAGTCGATGATTCGATACTTTCCGCCAAATGCTACTGCCGGTTTTGCCACTTTCTCTGTGAGCACACCGAGACGGCTTCCCTGGCCGCCTGCCAGCAGCATTGCTATCATCTCTTTCTTAATCATGCAATCACCTCTTGTCGTATCTAAGATTTGCAGTAACTGTAAGAATGTACGGTATACGCTTCCAGTTCACAGGTTCCCTGCGAACTGGAACCTTCGCAGCTCTCAATTTAAAGTTTTGCTTCGCAAAAGGAGAGCTGCTCACACCTGAATCACTTTCTTA
>CAVLAW010000285.1:0-3014 GCA_963661155.1 Tidjanibacter massiliensis
GTTCTCGTTAAGTTTTCAACGGATTTGCAAAATTTTCTTATCGGTTTTTCAAAAACCGTTGACGAGATGATTAAAATCTGATAGAATCTCTGTGTTGGCTTTCAAGCCCGGGTGAGATGCTTTTTGTTATTTGGAGGACATACAATGAATCAGTTTCGCATTGTCGCAGACTCAAGCTGCGACCTTCTCACATTAAGTGGGGCAGACTTCGTCAGCGTTCCGCTCACAATACGCACCGACACAGAAGAATTTCGAGACGATGCTTCTCTTAATGTTGACGCAATGGTCAATATGCTCCGCAGCACGAATGGGCGATCCTATAGTGCGTGTCCGAATGTTTCCGACTGGGAAAATGCTTTTGGGGCGAGTGGCGATGTAATTGCATTTGCCATTACAAGCAGCCTTTCCGGCAGCTATAATGCCGCCTGTATCGCGAAGAAAAACTGCGAGGAGCGCAGCCAGACTCGGCGCATCCATGTTGTGGATACCCTTTCCGCAGGCCCGGAGATTACCCTCCTCATTGAAAGAGCGCTATCTATGTTGCGCTCCGGCGCGGACTTTGATAAAGTATGTGAAGATCTGAAAGTGTACCAACACTGCACCCACTTGATTTTTGCGCTGGAATCCATGCACAATCTTGCACAGAACGGACGGATCAGTAAGCTTGCGGCAATGGTGGCAGGCGTCCTTGGAATCCGTGCCATCGGGCAGGCCAGTGCGGAAGGTACACTTGAGATGCTTGGAAAATGCCGTGGAGGTCGGAAATCGCAGCAGTTTATGCTAAACAAAATGGAGGAACTTGGCTACAAGGGCGGAAGCGTCCGGATTGGTCATTGTCAGAATATGGCTCTTGCGACGGAACTTTGTACTGAGATTCAGCAGCGATTTCCGGAGGCAGATGTGAGAAGCTATTCTCTGCGTGGACTTTGCAGCTACTATGCTGAGCGTGGCGGGATTATGCTGGGGTTTGAATCATGAGAACTGGCGCAGTAGATAAAAAGAGAAGCGTCACTGGGATTTTGTATCTGATTGTGCGCATTCTGACCCTGCCACCCATTGTCATCGGCATAACATTACTTCTGATGTATGCTCCGGCAGGACTTTTAACGCCACAGGAGCTGCTTCTATGCGAAATATTTTTGCTGCTCATTCCTTTGGCGGCGTATCCGCTTCGAGAGATCTTTCACATTGGAAAGGATCGGCGAACAGGGCAACGCCGCACCGCACTGATATGTAGCTCGGTCGGTTACATCGCCGGTATGATATGGTCGCTGCTGGTTCCGTGCTCCTGGATCGTCCACATTCTGTTTCTATCCTATATGATCTCCATCGCCTTGCTTTTGCTGCTCAATGCAGGTTTTCATTTTCGTGCCAGCGGTCACGCGTGCAGCATGACGGCTCCGGCCGTCCTGTTGACATGGAAGCTGCATCCGCTGATGTTCATACCGTCTGTACTGCTGATCGTTGCGGTATACCGTTCATCTTTGAAACTCTCTCGTCATACACTGCTGCAGCTATTAGCCGGTTCGACCGTCAGTCTGCTTGCCTGCGCAATTTCAGTCATGATCTATGGCCTTGGCTGAAAATGCATAATACCAAACACTCTTATAGAAAGAACACTCTGAATCTGCCAAGTCAAATGGCGATTTAGAGTGTTCTTTCTATATGGAGAGCTATTGCTCATGCGCATTTGCCGTGCATGCATCAGGAATCTCCGCTCCATCTTCTGCCGCCTCGATACGCCGGTACATATCCTGCATTTGCCGATCAATTTCGGCAATCTTATCGGCGCATATAAGCATTTCTTCGTTGATACCCTCAGGCAGCGCAGACTTGTCCGCTTTATAGCGCACATCATGCTCTAAGCTGGCCCAGAAATCCATGGCGATCGTGCGGATTTGAATCTCAGCTATAATATGTTCCGTCCGGTTGGACAGATATACCGGCACGCAGATATCCAGATGCAGGGAACGATAGCCGTTATAGTTCGGGGTTTTGATATAATCCTGCCGTTTGACAATCTTGATATCTTTTTGTCGCGCCAAAATCTCCGCCACACGGTACACATCGTCGATATAGTTACACACCACTCGAACGCCGGCAATATCATTGATGTTCTCCCGCGCCGCTTCAAGAGTTGGAGGAAGTCCTTTCTTCAAGAGCTTTGCAGCTATGCTTTCCGGGGATTTGACACGTCCCTCGATGTGACGGATGGGGTTTCTCGCGTAGATTGTCTTGAATTCATTATTCAGTATTTCAAATTTAAGCGACAGTTGCTTTACCGCCGAATCATAGAGATTTCGCATCAGGAAAATTTCGTGCGGATCGTTCTGAAGAGCGGCACCATTTTCTGCTTTCATCATTTGTTTATCACCTATCCACTTCTCCTTTCTGGTGATCCGGCCAGAGCCGATTTAGGTAAACCAGTCAGCGGCTTTGGAAAGGGCAAATAGCGATCACCGATTTCACAGTGGGGTTCAGACTACCGGATTCCGTTTCCGTTGCCCGGTCAAATATTCCTGCGCATAATGGGTGGCCATTGCCCCATCAGCAACAGCGGTAACCACCTGCCGCAGTGCTTTGGTACGCACATCACCGATGGCGAATACGCCGGGAAGGTTGGTACGGGTAGATTCATCGGCGATAATATAGCCAGACTGATCCAACTCCAACTCATTTTTGAAGATTTGCGTGGCAGGGGCGCGTCCCACACTGATAAATACGCCATCGCAGGAAATATCCCGTTCAACGCCTGATTGGACATCCCGCAGCCGAAGCCCGGCCAGTCGCTCCCCATACAGCAGGGCAGCGACCGCGCTGTTCCAGCAAAGCTCCACATTAGGTGCATCTATCAAAGGCTGATAATAAACCTGATCCGCCCGCAGACTGTCACGGCGATGTATGAGATAGACATGCTTTGCAATGCGGGACAGAGTGAGGGCCTCTGCCGCAGCGGAGTTGCCGCCGCCCACCACAGCCACGGTCTTTCCACGATAAAATGCCCCATCGCAGGC
>CAVLAW010000286.1:0-882 GCA_963661155.1 Tidjanibacter massiliensis
AGACAGTGCCAATTCTCGACACCGTAACGCGCCCGTGCAGAATCCGTAAAACGGGAGAGAAGAGCTTTACGATCATCTTAACGCAGGGGCTGAACCGTCAGATCCGGAGAATGTGCGAAACTTTAGGATACCGGGTCACAAAACTGAAACGCGTGCGGATTATGAATATTAAACTGAAAGATTTGAAGACAGGGGAGTACCGCCCCTTAACGGAACAGGAATTAGCAGAACTCAAAAGGCAGATCGGGGAGGAAAAGCAATGAACGAGACAGAACGGATGAAAGAACTGGTCAGAAAGCTGAACGAAGCATCGAAAGCGTATTACCAGGAAGACCGGGAGATCATGAGCAACCTGGAGTACGACACCCTGTATGACGAACTGCAGGCACTCGAAGAAAAGACAGGCGTCACACTTGCCGGAAGCCCGACCACGAAAGTCGGTTACGAGGCGATGGATGAACTGCCGAAAGAAGCGCACGAGTCACCGATGCTCTCCCTCGACAAGACAAAAGATGTAGAAGTGCTCCGCAGTTTTATTGGAGATCACAAGACCCTGTTGTCCTGGAAAATGGACGGTCTGACTGTCGTTCTGACGTACCGCGGAGGCATGCTCGCCAAAGCCGTTACCCGTGGAAACGGTGTGATCGGCGAGGTTGTCACGAACAACGCAAAAGTTTTTGAAAATATCCCGCTGAAAATCCCGTACCAGGGCGAGCTGGTTCTGCGCGGCGAGGCGATCATCCGCTATTCCGATTTCGAGAAGATCAACGAGGAGATCGAGGATGTCGATGCGAAATACAAGAATCCGCGGAATCTCTGCAGCGGTTCTGTGCGTCAGTTAAACAATGAGATCACAGCAAAACGCCACGTGCACTTTATGGC
>CAVLAW010000286.1:892-3013 GCA_963661155.1 Tidjanibacter massiliensis
TCAAGAATCCGTCAGATGGAGTGGTTAAAAGAGCAGGGATTTGAAGTGGTCGAATATAAGGTTGTCACAAAAGACAGTCTCGACGAAGAGATGCAGTATTTTTCTACGAAAATCGAGACAAACGATTTCCCATCCGACGGTCTTGTTGCGCTGTATGACGACATTGCTTACGGCGAATCGCTCGGAACGACTGCGAAATTTCCGAGGAATGCTTTTGCGTTTAAATGGGCGGATGAGCAGAAGGAGACGATACTGCTGGAAATCGAGTGGAGCCCGTCGAGAACAGGGCTTATCAACCCGGTTGCTGTTTTTGAGCCGGTGGAACTCGAGGGAACATCTGTTTCCCGTGCCAGCGTCCACAATATCAGCATCATGCGGTCACTGAATCTCGGTGTGGGCGACAAGATTCTCGTTTACAAAGCAAACATGATCATCCCGCAGATCGCAGAGAACCTGACGAGAAGCGGTGTGCGCGATATTCCGGAAACATGTCCGGCATGCGGCGGTGCAACTCGGATTCAGATGATGAACGATGTCGAGACCCTCTACTGCACTAACCCGGAGTGCCCGGCGAAATTTATGAAAGCCTTCACTCTGTTTGTGAGCCGCGATGCAATGAACATCGACGGCATGTCGGAGGCAACACTCGAAAAATTTGTCGGCCACGGTTTCATCCGTGAGTTTGCCGACATTTTCCGTCTCGATCGTTACCGTGAGCAGATCGTGGAGATGGATGGCTTCGGTGAAAAATCATACCAGAATCTGATCGACAGCATCGAGCGTGCAAAGAACACGACGCTCCCGCGGCTGATTTTCGGCCTTGGCATTTTAAACATCGGCCTTGCCAATGCGCGGATGATCTGCAAAGCATTCGATTATGATCTTGACCGGATCCGGAATGCATCGGCAGAAGATTTCGCACAGATCGACGGTATCGGAGAGGTGATCGCAAAGAGCATTGTGGATTACTTTGCAGATGAGGAGAACAAAGAGCGCCTTGAGCGTCTGTTGCCGTATCTGACCATCGAAAAACCGCAGGCAAGCCAGGAAGAACAGAAATTAGCTGGCCTTACCTTCGTCATCACCGGAAGTGTTGAGCATTTCCCGAACCGGAATGCCCTGAAAGCGCGGATCGAGGAGCTCGGCGGAAAAGCGACGGGAAGCGTAACCGGAAAGACGAGCTATCTGATCAACAACGACACGACATCAAACTCCTCCAAAAACCGGAAAGCGCGCGAACTCGGCGTGCCGGTGATCTCAGAAGAGGAATTTCTGAAGATGACAGAAGAATAATGGAATAACGAAATATCCGCAAAGGCGGTTTGCATCCCGCGCGGGAATCTGCTATAATCGGAAACAGACGGCAGTTGTTCCTGCCGGAAAAAGCAGATTTCCTGTCTGCGCAAAAAGCGCGGCAGAAGTAAGAAGAATAGAAACGAGGAAAAAGAATATGCCGGTTAAAGTTCAGGCAGATTTACCTGTAAAAGAAATACTCGAAAGCGAAAATATATTCGTCATGGACGAGACGAGAGCGGTTCACCAGGACATCCGCCCGCTGAAGATTGTGATCCTGAATCTGATGCCGCTCAAAGAGGATACGGAGCTGCAGCTTCTGCGCTCCCTCTCCAACACCTCCCTGCAGGTCGATGTTACCTTCCTGATGGTAGCAAGCCACGAGGCAAAAAATACATCGACCAGCCATCTGAATACGTTCTATGTGAAATTCGATGAGGTGAGGAAAAACTACTACGATGGAATGATCATCACCGGTGCGCCGGTGGAGCAGATGGAGTTTGAGGAGGTCGACTACTGGAACGAGCTGACGACTATCATGGACTGGACCAAAACACACGTTACCTCTACGATGTTCCTCTGCTGGGGAGCCCAGGCGGCCCTGTATCACTTCTATGGACTGAAAAAACGGATGCTCCCGGAGAAGAAATTCGGTCTGTTCTGGCATAAAGTCAACAACCGCAAGATCCCGCTTGTGCGCGGCTTCGATGATGAGTTTCTGGCACCGCATTCCCGCCACACAGAGGTGCCGATCGACGACATTCGGAACTGTAAAGACGTCACAATCCTTGCAGAGTCCGAGGAGGCCGGTTTCTATCTTGGTATGGC
>CAVLAW010000287.1:0-1189 GCA_963661155.1 Tidjanibacter massiliensis
GTTTACGCCTCCTCTACTTAACTTCTTTTAAATGCTCTTTTACAAGCGTCAGTGCAAGGGACAGGCGCATATTGCCTTTCTGGAAATCGGATACTCCTTCTCGGATCTGTTTTGCTGCATCTGCCATACCGGCTTTCTCCAGCTTGTCCGCCATCTCGTCCAGCTCTGCTGCATGGTGTTCGTTGTGCTGCAGCATGTACGTTAAAAGTGCAAGATTTTCATCCTTGCAGGTTTCTTCAGAACCGCATGCATTGCACGCATGACCGCATTCTTCGCCTTCGTGGTGATGGTCCGGATGATGGTGGTGCTCGTCATGAGCTCCGTGTGGAATGGGATTTCCATTCTCGTCATATAATAAATGCATAATATGGCCTCCTCTGTCCCTGTCTTGCTTTCCTGCCATTCGTTTCGTCCGCTTTTTGTTTTCCTGAAACGTCCTGCAGTTTGCACAGGGAATGATAAATAAATATCAATTCGAGTGTATTATACTCTATTTCCTGCACAAAATCAATACAGTCACCGCAAAATTTTCTGTACAATTCGCCGTACAAATCGCTCTTTCTGCTTTTTTTTCTCATTTATACCTTGTTATTTTTTTCTCATTTTCCCATTGTGTTAAACTTTTTTAATATATTTGGCCTAAATCCTTTAAAATTTCATGCTATACTGTAATTAATTACGATTGAAGTACGGTAACTTTTTTGAAATAAAAAATACGGAGGGTTTTTATGTCACTGTCTATTCCTGAACTTACGCTGAACGACGGCTGGAAAATGCCGCTTCTGGGACTCGGCACCTACAAGGCCGGGACAGATAAAGAAGCAGAAAAAACGATCGTCACAGCAGCAAAGTACGGCTACCGGCTGATCGATACCGCCTCTTCCTATAAAAATGAGGATGGCGTCGGACGCGGCATCCGCTCAAGCGGCATTCCGCGCAGCGAATTTTTTATCACAACAAAGGTATGGAACACGGCACAGCGTGTCGGCGATATCTAGGGGGCTTTCAACCGCAGCCTCGACCGGCTCCGCCTTGACTATGTTGATCTCTATCTGATCCACTGGCCGGTGCCGGGCTGCTATACCGAGACCTGGCGGGCGCTGGAAAAGATCCGCGAGTCCGGGCGGGCGAAATCAATCGGCGTCAGCAACTTTGAGGAATCGCATCTGACGGCGCTCTTCGAGTTTTC
>CAVLAW010000287.1:1199-3011 GCA_963661155.1 Tidjanibacter massiliensis
TTTTCCGGTATCGTCCCTGCCGTCAACCAGATCGAATGTCATCCGCTCTGGAACCGGAAACCGCTTATCGCTTTCTGCCGTTCCCACGGAATTGCCGTGCAGGCGTATGCACCACTCGCGAGAGGCCTGTATCTGAACCGTGAAATCATGCAGAATCTCGCCGAAAAATACGTGCGCACCGAGGCACAGATCGGTCTTCGGTATCTCGTCCAGCAGGGGATCAGCGTTGTCCCGAAATCCACGCAGCCGGACCGCATCTTTTCCAATGCGGATCTCTTCGACTTTGAACTCTCTGAGGCAGATATGGGTCTCATCGACACAATGGACGAGCAGCTCCGTTCTGCTTCTGTCCCGGATGATCTGTTATAATCCTTTTATTACACCGAGTTCAAAAAGCAGCACAGAAATCTGGCCCGCCCGGCTTTTCAGATTTCTGTGCTGTTTTTGATTCCTGTTATATTTCCATCCAGTCTGCCGCAAATGCAGATCCAGTCGCCCATCTGCCTTGCTTCTTCCGCATCGTGCGTAACAAGAAGCATTGTCTTTCCCGCTCCTCTTTTTCGGATATATTCCATGGTCTGCTGTTTGCTCTTCGCATCCAGTCCCCGGAACGGTTCGTCCAGAAGAAAGAAATCCGCCTCCGCACGCAGGGCTCGCAGAATCGCTACCCGCTGGCGCATGCCGCCTGACAGTTCCGATACGATCTGGTTTTCGCAGCCTGAAAGGCTGATCTCCGCCAGATCCCTGACAAGGTCCCGGGCACTTCTTTTTTCTTTTCCAAATGCACGGCGCCTTGCCGCAAGCTGGATATTGGCTCCGGCCGTCAGTTCTTCTACCAGACGCGGTTCCTGAAAAGCCATACTCTTTCTTACCATTTCCAGCCCCGTCACCGTTCCGCCGTCTGCCCTTTCCAGTCCTGCCAGAATCCGCAGCAGCGTCGTCTTTCCCGCTCCGGAGGGCGCCATCAGACAGGTGACAGCTCCTTTCGGAAGTTCCATCGTAAGATCCGAAAAAATGATATGTTCTCCATATGATTTCTTCAGATGGCTGATCTTAATCGCAGTTTCTCTCATTTCATCACCAGCATTCTTTTTTCCGCAAGATCCATTCCTTTTAAAATGACTTTTTCCAGGCAGAAGCTGACGCATACGATCGCCGCCGTCCAGGCGAACAGCCCCGGCGTGTCGAGATAAATCTTTGCCTGATACAGATGCTCGCCGATCGAACGGTTCGGAATGCCGATCACTTCTGCCGCCGTTCCCGCTTTCCAGCAAAGGCCAAGTGCCAGGGAACAGCCTGTGCGGATATAGGGGTAAATCTGCGGAAGAACGATCCAGCGTAGCCGCACCGGCCACGGGATCTGGAAAATCTCTGCCGCTTCCGCAAGATCTGTATTCAGCTCTTTCAGACCGTTTCGCATATTCGCATAGAGAATCGGGAATACCATCAGAAATGCAATCACAACAGACAGATTCTTCGACGAAACCCAGATCAGAATCAGGATCACAAACGATGCGACCGGCACGGCCTTGACTGCGGCGACCAGCGGCGACAGAAGTTCTTCTGCCATGCGGAACCGACTGGCAAGTGCCGCGCCTGCGATTCCTGCCGCCGCGCCGAGAAGGAAACCGGCTCCGATGCGCAGTCCTGAAAACAGCAGGGACTGCCAGAAGTCCGGCTCCGTCATAAGGGTCAGAAGTCGTTTGAAAACAGCGGCAGGAGACGCCAGAAGGATCTCCTGCCCGACGAAAACACTTGCCGCCTGCCAGACCAGAAGCCAGAACATGATCGGCCAGAGCTTCATTTTTTTGT
>CAVLAW010000288.1:0-3007 GCA_963661155.1 Tidjanibacter massiliensis
GTCTTTTCCTCCGATGGACGGCAGTCCGAATCCCAGCTGTGCGCTGTAAGCACCCAGAAGGGCTGCGAAGGGCTGGCTCCAGCGGTGCGGATCCTCGGTCATTCTGCGGAAATACTCCTGGAAGGTGAATCGGACTTTGCTGTAATCGCCGCCGACTGCCACGATACGGGACAGGGACTCGGTTACGGCATAGACTGCTCCGTGGTACGGGCTCCAGCTTGATACGTATGGATCGAAGCCGTAGCTCATCATAGTAACGGTATTGGTTTTTCCGTCCGGAACCGGCACTTTTGCGACCATAGCCTGGGTTTCGGTCAGCTGATATTTTCCGCCGTACGGCATCAGCACGCTGGCTGCTCCGATGGAGGAGTCGAACATCTCAACGAGTCCTTTCTGGGAGCATGCATTGAGGTCGGACAGAGTGGACAGCCATTTTTCTTTGACGTCAACAATGTCGCCGCTTCTCTTTAACGGGGTGTCCTCTGCTCTCGGAATTTCTACGAATACATCATTCTCCTGATGTGCTCCGTTGGTGTCAAGGAAAGCACGGGAGATGTTCACGATCTCTTTTCCTCTCCAGGAGAGTACCAGACGCGGATCCTCGGTTACGACTGCAACTTCGGTTGCTTCCAGGTTCTCTTCTGCTGCATATTTCAGGAACTGCTCACGGTCTTTCGGGGCGATGACAACAGCCATACGCTCCTGGGACTCGGAGATTGCGATCTCGGTTCCGTCAAGGCCGGCATATTTTTTTGGTACTTTGTCGAGGTTGATCTGTAATCCCGGTGCCAGCTCGCCGATAGCAACAGAAACACCGCCGGCACCGAAGTCGTTGCATTTTTTGATCAGAAGGCTGACTTCCTCGCGGCGGAACAGTCTCTGCAGTTTACGCTCGGTCGGTGCGTTTCCTTTCTGTACTTCTGCGCCGCAGGTCTCGATGGACTCTGTGGTATGTACTTTGGAGGAACCGGTCGCACCGCCGCAGCCGTCTCTTCCGGTACGGCCGCCGAGCAGGATGATGATATCGCCCGGATCGGAATTTTCACGGACAACGGCACGGCGCGGTGCTGCTCCAAGGACAGCTCCGATCTCCATACGTTTTGCCACGTAGTCCGGATGGTAAACTTCTTTGACATAACCGGTTGCAAGTCCAATCTGGTTTCCGTAGGAGCTGTAGCCGTGTGCTGCTTCGCGGACGAGTTTTTTCTGCGGAAGTTTGCCCTCTAAGGTTTCGCTCTGCGGACGGGTCGGATCTGCGGCTCCGGTCACACGCATTGCCTGGTATACGTAGGTTCTGCCGGACAGCGGATCACGGATAGCTCCGCCAAGGCAGGTAGCTGCACCACCGAACGGCTCGATTTCGGTCGGGTGGTTATGGGTTTCGTTTTTGAAATTGATCAGCCACTCTTCGTCTTTTCCGTCTACATCGACAGGAACGACGATGGAGCATGCATTGATCTCATCGGATTCTTCCTGATCGGCGAGTTTTCCTTCGGATTTCAGTTTTTTCATTGCCAGAAGGGCAAGATCCATGAGGCAGATGAATTTGTCATCGCGGCCTTTGTAGAGTACCTCGCGGTCGCTTAAGTAGCGGTCGTAGCTCTTTTTCATCGGCTCGTAGTAGTCGCCTTCGCCGAAGGTGACGTTGGTGAGTTCGGTGGAGAAGGTTGTATGACGGCAGTGATCGGACCAGTAGGTATCCAGCACGCGGATCTCGGTCATGGATGGATTTCGTTTTTCTTCGCCGCGGAAGTAGTTCTGGATATGTCGGAAATCTTTGAAGGTCATGGCAAGACCGAGGGAATCATACAGGGCTTTTAAGTCTGCCTCCGGCATGTCGATGAAGCCGTCGAAGATTTTTACGTCTGCCGGCTCTTCGAATTTGGTTACGAGGGTTTCCGGTTTTTCGAGTCCTGTCTCGCGGGAGTCTACCGGGTTGATGCAGTGTGCTTTGACTGCGGCGAACTGCTCATCGGTCATTTCTCCTTCGATCACATAGGTTACGGCGGAGCGGATGATCGGCTGTTCGTCTTCTTTTAAGAACTGCACGCACTGTACAGCGGAATCGGCTCTCTGATCAAACTGTCCCGGAAGGAATTCTACGGAAAATACGCGGGCTCCTTCTGCACGCGGGAAGTCTTCCTGGTAGCAGATGTCTACCGGCGGCTCTGCAAATACAACTTTGCAGGCTTTTTCATAGGTTTCATCACTGATATTCTCTACATCGTACCGGATCAGCTCCCGCACGTTGGTTACGGTCTGGATGTTCAGATAGTGCTTAATTTCATGCTTCAGATCTTTCGCCTTAATCGCAAATTCCGGCTTTTTCTCCACATAAACGCGTCTGACTGTACTCATTTTTATCCTCCATTGTGTGAATGAATGTCCTCAGAATCGGGACACAGTTTTCGTTAGTTACAGAATAGCATATTTAGCTTTATAATTGAAATTAATATATCTTATATGTTTTATAAGTTTTGTTTCTTAATAAAGACGGACGCAGAAAGGGCAGGGCGGACAAGGAACCGAGTGGGCGCGGGCGCTGTTTCGGCACGGAAGAATATCTAAGGTGCCAGAATTTTGCTAAAAACGGATACGGGCTTCGCAAACTCGCTGTGCTCAGACAGTGCTGCGCCCGTATCCAACGCAAAATCCTGCCGCCTAAGATATTTACCGCGCCTGCAAATGCGCCCGTGCCCACTCGGTTCCCCATCCACCCCGCCCTTTCTGCTGATTTTGGCTCCGATAGCCTCAAATATTTCTACCGTGTCTCTCGTCCCGCTATCTTTTCGGCTGCTTTTAAAAACATTCCTCTTACACTTTCCTATGGTTCTTGCCACTACCATCCCACTCATCACCCTTCTCCTCCGTCCTAAACCGCCAGGCCCGAGCGCTTTCAGGTGCTGGGGGATGCATTTGCAGGGAGATTTAGAAACTAAAACTTCCCACACTAATAAGGTGTGTTGAACCTTGAAAATTCAATATTTCAGCCAATAAAAAAGGCATA
>CAVLAW010000289.1:0-2973 GCA_963661155.1 Tidjanibacter massiliensis
ATCCTCGATGGAGTAAATGTCGTGGTGCGGCGGCGGGGAAATCAGAGATACACCCGGTGTGGAGTGACGTGTTTTTGCAATCCACGGATATACTTTTCCGCCCGGCAGATGGCCGCCCTCACCCGGTTTTGCACCCTGTGCCATCTTAATCTGGATCTCTTTTGCGCTGACCAGATATTTGCTCGTTACGCCGAATCGTCCCGATGCCACCTGTTTGATGGCGGAGCATCTCTCCGGGGATTCGAGACGGTCATCGCTCTCACCGCCCTCACCGGTATTGGATTTTCCGTGCAGACGGTTCATGGCGATCGCCAGTGTCTCATGTGCTTCCTGAGAAATGGAACCGTAGGACATCGCACCGGTCTTGAATCGTTTTACGATAGAGTCAACGCTCTCAACCTCTTCGAGCGGAACGCCCTGCTCCGGATAATCGAAATCCATCAAGCTTCGCAGATAACCGCTCTCCTCGCTGTCGACCATGGCTGTGTACTCTTTGAACATCTTGTAGTCGCCGCGTCTTGTAGACTCCTGCAGTGTATGGATGGTGCGCGGATTGTAGCGGTGCTCCTCTCCCTGGCTTCTTGCTTTGTGGCGTCCGAGGCTGTCCAGTGTCAGATCGGTGGAAAGCTCCAGCGGATCGAAGGCCTGGGAATGGCGCTCGTCAACGTCTTTTGCGATGTCTTCCAGTGTAATACCGCCGACACGGCTGACCGTACCGGTGAAATATTTGTCGATGACATCCTCCGAGATACCGATGGCCTCGAAGATCTGGGAACCCTGATACGACTGGATCGTGGAGATACCCATCTTCGCTGCGATTTTTACGATACCGGAAATGACAGCATGGTTGTAGTCTTCAACGGCTGCATAGTAATCTTTCTTGATCATGCCCTCCTCGATCAGCTCATGGATCGTGTCGAGTGCCAGATACGGGTTGATTGCGCAGGCACCGTAGCCGAGCAGGGTTGCAAAATGGTGTACCTCACGCGGTTCGCCGGATTCCAGAATGATCGCAAGGGAAGTTCTCTTTTTCGTCTTAACCAGATGCTGATGAACCGCAGATACTGCTAAGAGGGACGGGATGGCCACATGGTTCTCATCGACGCCGCGGTCGGAGAGGATCAGGATATTGGCTCCTGCCCGGTGTGCACGGTCAACCTCGACGAACAGACGGTCCATTGCACGGTCAAGCGGTGCACTCTTGTAGTAGGTGATCGGAACGGTCACTACTTTGAAGCCCTCGACCTTCATGTTCTTGATTTTCAGCATATCGGTATTCGTCAGGATCGGGTTGTTGATCTTTAATACCTGGCAGTTCTTCGGCTCCTCTTCCAGCAGGTTTCCGTCACGTCCGACGTAAACGCTGGTGGAAGTTACGATCTCCTCACGGATGCAGTCGATCGGCGGGTTCGTTACCTGTGCAAAGAGCTGTTTGAAATAGTTGAACAGTGGCTGATGCTCATGAGAAAGAACAGCCAGCGGGGTATCGATACCCATCGAAGCCGTTGCCTCGACACCGTTTAATGCCATCTTTCCGATGGAAGAACGATACTCCTCGTAGGTATAGCCGAAGGCTTTCTGCAGGCGCATCCGCTCTTCTTTCGTGTATTCTTCTACCGGCAGGTTCGGGATTTTGATATCCTTTAACTGTACCAGATAGCTGTCCAGCCATTCGCCGTACGGCTGTTTCATGGCGTAATATTCTTTTACTTCTTCATCGTTTAAAACTTTGCCCTGTACGGTGTTGACCAGAAGCATTTTGCCCGGGTGAAGACGCTCTTTTAAGACGATCTTTTCTTCCGGCACATCGAGGACGCCGACCTCAGAGGAAAGGATCAGGAATCCATCGTTGGTGATGTAGTAACGGGAAGGACGAAGACCGTTGCGGTCCAGAACGGCTCCCATCACATCGCCGTCGGAGAACAGGATGGATGCCGGTCCGTCCCATGGCTCCATCATTGTTGCGTAATACTGATAGAAATCACGTTTTTCCTGGGAAATCGTGTCATTGTTTGCCCACGGCTCCGGAATGGTGATCATGACAGCCAGCGGAAGATCCATGCCGCTCATGGTCAGGAATTCCAGTGTGTTGTCGAGCATTGCGGAGTCAGAACCCTGTGTGTTGACAACCGGCAGAACCTTATGCAGCTCATCCTGCAGCATCGGGGAAGACATCGTCTCCTCGCGTGCCAGCATCTTGTCGGCATTTCCGCGGATAGTGTTGATCTCGCCGTTGTGTACGATGAAACGGTTCGGATGTGCTCTCTCCCAGCTCGGGTTCGTGTTGGTACTGAACCGGGAATGCACCATGGCGATTGCGGATTCATAATCGGTATCCTGCAGATCACGGAAGAAGGTGCGGAGCTGGCCTACCAGGAACATTCCTTTGTAGACGATGGTACGGCTCGAAAGGGACGGCACGTAGGTGTTATCGTTGCTCTGTTCAAAGACACGGCGTACGACGTACAGACGGCGGTCGAAGTCGATGCCTTTTTCCACATCTTCCGGCTTTTTGATGAATGCCTGCATGATGTAAGGCATGCACTCTCTTGCTTTATGTCCGAGGACATCCGGAACGGTCGGCACGGTTCTCCATCCAAGGAGTTCCAGTCCCTCTTTTTCCACGATGATCTCAAACATCTTTTTCGCCTGGTTCCGTTTCAGCTCATTCTGCGGGAAGAAGAACATGCCGACGCCATATTCCCGTTCTCCGCCTAATGAAAAACCGAGGGTCGAACAGGCTTTGGAAAAGAATTTATGCGATATCTGCAACAAGATTCCTACTCCGTCTCCTGTTTTACCCTCGGCGTCTTTGCCGGCTCTATGTTCAAGATTTTCTACGATTTTCAATGCGTTTTCTACGGTCGCATGGGATTTTTCGCCTTTGATGTTCACGACTGCTCCGATACCGCAGTTGTCATGTTCAAAGGAAGATCGGTACAGGCCCTCTTCTCCCATGACACGCTTTGTACT
>CAVLAW010000290.1:0-2115 GCA_963661155.1 Tidjanibacter massiliensis
GATCATCACACAACGGCCGCCGATCTGGCGCGGATGATGCGCTATTGTATTAAGATTTCACCGAAAGCCGCCGAATTTCTTTCCATCACACAGACGAGATCCTACACCTTCTGGGATCTGGAAAAGAAAAACATCTTCAACTGCTATAACCATAATGCTCTGCTGGACCAGATGGAGGGCATCATCTCGGGCAAAACCGGATTTACGGCAAAGGCGGGTTACTGTTATACCGGCGCGCTCGAGAGGGATGGAAAATGTCTGATTGTGACATTGCTTGCCTGTGGCTGGCCGAACCACAAAGATTACAAGTGGGCGGACGCGGCAAAACTTTTAAACTATGGACTGGATTCCTATACGTATCGTGATGTGCTGGATCACAACTGGAATCCGGGACAGATTGAGGTGGAAGACGGTGTTTACGACGGAATTCTGCAAACGAAAAGCAGCGCCGCTCTGTCTCTTACAAGCCCGGCACTGGATGCTTCGCGTTCGCTTCCTGTCCTGCTGAAAGAGTCGGAACAGCCGAAAAAAGATATTTTTTTACCGGAGATCGTAAAAGCCCCGGTAAAGAAAGGAGAAAAGATCGGTTCGGTAACGTATTCGATCGACGGGAGTGTCCTTGCGGAATACCCTGTCTACGCCGCCGAAACAATTGAAAAAATCGATTATGGATGGTGCATGGAAAAAGTCGCTGAGCGGCTGTTCTGTCACGCTTCGGTGTGAGTAACCTTCGCCAGCATCTCTTTGGAAAGAATCTTCCGGATGTTTAACAAGAACAGAGTCACTGCCGTCACAACCGAGAGCGTATCGGCGATCGGCTCCGCATAGTAGACACCCATAACACCGAAAAAGTGCGGCAGAATAAGCGCAAGCGGAATCAGCAGAATGACCTTACGGAGCAGAGCAATAAAGAGGGAAATCTTCGCCTGTCCAAGGCCGAGGAACGAACTCTGCACACCGCTCTGCAGACCGAAAATTGCCATGCCGGCGATGTAGATCGGAAGCACTTTTACGACAATGGCAATCAGCTCCGGGTCCGTTGTGAAAAGACCGGCAAAGAGAGCTGGGCGGAGTATTGCAAATACAACATAGACAAATGCAGCGGTAAAGGTAATGGCGATCATGCGCCGGATCGTCTGGCGGACACGGTCGAACTGGCCCGCGCCGAAATTGTAGCTGATGATCGGCTGTACTCCGTTTGTAAAGCCGTTGACCGGAACAAAGATGAGCTGCAGAACCGACTGAAGAATCGTCATCGAGCCGACATAAAGATCACCGCCGTACGTCTGCAGACCGTGGTTCATGACGATCGTGATGGCGCTTTCCGTTGCGGACATGATAAACGGCGAGATACCGAGTGCCATGACAGAACCCAAGATGGCAAAATCCGGCCGCATCGTGCGGAAGGAAAGGCGGATGCCCGATTTTTTCGAAGTTAGGAACCGCAGAACCCAGGCAGCACTTAAAGCCTGTGAAAGAACCGTGGCGAGTGCTGCACCGGAAACACCCATGTGAAGAACAAAGATGAAAACCGGATCAAGGCCGATGTTGACGACAGCACCGATAAGGACAGAGCACATTGCCGTGCGCGCATGGCCCTGACAGCTGATAAACGTATTTAAGCCGACCGCCAGTTCCACAAAGACCGTTCCGACCAGGTAGATCGTAATATAAGTAGAAGCGTACCCAATCGTATTGTCGCTGGCACCGAAAAGATAGAGGAGCGGCTTCTGGAATACAAAGAAAAACGCCATCAGCAGGGCAGAGAAAAAGAGCAGCAGGGAAGTGGAACTTCCGAGGATCTTTTCTGCGCGTTCCTGATTTTTCTGACCGAGCGCAATGGCAGCAAGAGGAGCACCGCCGCCACTTGCAAAACCGGCAAAAGCCGAGATGATCGTGATGATCGGAAACGTAACGCCGACACCGGTGAGAGCAAGAGAACCGACATTTGGAATCCGGCCGATATAGATCCGGTCTACAATGTTATAAAGTACATTTACAATCTGTGCAAGCACAGATGGGAGGGCCAGTTCGAGCATCAGTTTTCCGATTTTTTCGGTGCCGAGGCGGCCGTCTTGTTTCGTCTGCATGGAAAAACCTCCTGTTTTTTTGTTG
>CAVLAW010000290.1:2125-2962 GCA_963661155.1 Tidjanibacter massiliensis
TTTTGTTGATAAATCTTGTATTTTCTGCCCCATTTTCGTAGACATTTCTTCTATTATAGCTTTTTGCCGGAAATCCTGCAAGAAAAAAACAGGAAAGTTCGGAATCTGTTGTGAAAGTCTACAGGCTTTTCCCGGAAACACAAAACGGGGTGTACGGAAAAATAAAAATATGGTACGCTATAGGGCGGTACAAAAGTAGTTTTAAAAACACAGGGAAAGATATGGAGGAAAATCATATGCGAAATCTGTTAGTAGCGCAGTCCGGAGGCCCGACAGCGGCAATCAATGCGACGGTGGCAGGAGTTGTCTCCTGTGCGGTGCTGTCCGGAAAAGTAGATCATATTTATGGTGCAGTAAATGGAATTGAAGGCGTGCTCGCAGAAAAATTTCTTGATCTTGGAAAAAAACTGGATTCAGCAGAAAAAATCTCTCTTCTGATGCAGACACCGGCGGCTGCGCTCGGTTCCTGCCGTTACAAGCTGGGAGATCCGAAAGAGAATACGGAGGATTTTGAAGAGATTCTCCGGATTTTTCGCAGACATGAGATCCGCTATTTCATTTATATCGGCGGAAATGATTCGATGGATACCGTAGACAAGCTCTCAAAATACTGCAGAGAGAATGGCGTGGAGGATGTGTATGTGGTCGGCGCTCCGAAAACCATCGACAACGACCTCGTCGGAACAGACCACTGCCCGGGCTTTGGCTCCGCTGCAAAGTATCTGGCAGCAACGTTCGCAGAACTGGAGAGAGACTGCCATGTATATGAAAAAAAGGCAGTGACGATTGTAGAGGTTATGGGAAGAAATGCCGGATGGCTGACCGCCGCGTCCGCTC
>CAVLAW010000291.1:0-2922 GCA_963661155.1 Tidjanibacter massiliensis
CCGCTGGACACCGGATGTTCCGATGGTAGTTCCGGAAATCAACCCGGAGCACTTCGAGGTTATCGAATTCCAGAAGAAACGTCTCGGAACAAAACGTGGATTCGTAGCTGTTAAACCGAACTGCTCAATCCAGAGCTACGCTCCTGTACTTACTGCATGGAAAGAGTTCGAGCCATATGAAGTCGTTGCTACTACATACCAGGCTATTTCCGGAGCAGGAAAAACCTTCAAAGACTGGCCGGAAATGGAAGGCAACATCATCCCGTACATCGGCGGTGAAGAAGAAAAATCCGAGATGGAGCCGCTGCGTATCTGGGGCGAGATCAAAGACGGCGTGATCGTACCGGCCACCACACCGGTCATCACCTGCCAGTGCATCCGTGTACCGGTATTAAACGGCCACACTGCAGCAGTTTTCGTTAAATTTAAGAAAAAACCGACCAAAGAACAGCTGATCGAAAAACTCGTCAACTTCAAAGGTCTTCCGCAGGAGCTTGAACTCCCGAGCGCCCCGAAACAGTTCATCCAGTACCTCGAAGAGGACAATCGTCCGCAGGTAAGCCTGGATGTCAACTACGAAAACGGCATGGGAATCTCCGTAGGCCGTATCCGTGAAGACAAAGTTTACGACTGGAAATTCGTCGGCCTCTCCCACAACACCGTCCGCGGTGCCGCCGGTGGAGCCGTACTCTGCGCCGAGACCCTCAAAGCTAAGGGATATATTCAGGCAAAGTAAATATAAAATAATGTAGTATTATTCGATAACGTAAATTACGGATTGTCGAGTTCTGGTGGGATGAGGGTGCTGCTCTTAGCCCAAACGATTAAAAGTGCGCTTTTAGCCCTGACGAGATCCAATGCTTACGGAAACTTGCACGCGAAGGCATTCCTGAGCGGGTTAGTTGGAGTTAGCATTTAGCTCGGCAGGGCGTTGCACTTGTTTGGGAAAAGAGCAGCACCCTCATCCCGCCAGAACTCGACAATCCGTTCACTACCTACAAGAAAGCGATTTTTTATGTCAAAATCCTTATTCATTGCCGAAAAACCAAGCGTAGCCCAGGAATTTTCGAAGGCATTAAAACAATCCTTCTCCCGCCGCGACGGCTATCTGGAAAGTGAACAGTCCGTAGTCACCTGGTGCGTCGGCCACCTCATCACCATGAGCTACCCGGAAAAATACGACGAACGCTTCAAACGCTGGAGCCTCGAAACCCTCCCGTTTCTTCCCGAAACCTTCAAATACGAAGTCATTTCCGACGTAGAAAAACAGTTTCGCATCGTATCCGGCCTTTTAAACCGCGAAGACGTCACGACCATCTATATCTGCACCGACTCCGGACGCGAAGGAGAGTACATCTACCGCCTCGTAGAAATGATGGCCGGTGTCAAAGGCAAAGAACGCCGCCGCGTCTGGATCGACTCCCAGACCGAAGAAGAAATCCTGCGCGGTATCCGCGAAGCCAAAGACGCCTCCGCCTACGACAACCTCGCAGACGCCGCCTTTCTGCGCGCCAAAGAAGATTACCTCATGGGTATCAACTTTTCCCGTCTTCTGACCCTGCGTTACGGCAACTCCGTAGCCAATTATCTCGGCAACCGCTATCAGGTCATTTCCGTAGGCCGCGTCATGACCTGCGTTCTCGGCATGGTTGTGAAAAGAGAGCGGGAGATCCGTACCTTTGTCAAGACCCCGTTTTACCGTGTACTGGCCGGATTACAGCTGCCCGAAGGCAAAAAGCTTGACGCAGAGTGGCGAGTGACGCCAAAGAGCGCCTACCACGGTCATCCGGCACTGTATAAGGAAAACGGCTTTAAAGAGAAAAAAGAAGCCCAGCACCTGATCGATACCCTGAAAGGCATCGAACCGCAGGAGGCCGAGATCGTATCGCTTGAGAAAAAGCAGGAAAAGAAAAATCCACCCCTGCTGTACAACCTGGCCGAGCTGCAAAACGACTGTTCCCGTATGTTTAAGATCAGTCCGGACGAGACGTTAAAGACTGTGCAGGAGCTGTATGAAAAGAAGCTCGTCACCTATCCGCGTACCGATGCCCGTGTGCTGTCCAGCGCTGTGGCCAAGGAAATCCACAGAAACCTGCAGGGACTGACCCGCTTTGTCCCGTGCCAGGCGTTTGCAGCAGAAATACTGGAAAAGGGCAGCTACAAAGGCATTGGCAAGACCCGGTATACCAACGACAAACAGATCACCGACCATTATGCGATCATTCCGACCGGTCAGGGCCTTGCGGCACTGCGCAGCGTATCGGAAAGAAACCAGAAGGTATACGAGGTTATTGTTCGACGCTTTTTAAGCATTTTTTATGGCCCGGCAGTATATCAGAAGATATCCATGACGGCGCAGATCGGACAGGAATCCTTTTTTGCTGGCAGCCGTGTGCTGATCGAGAAAGGGTATCTGGCGGTGGCTGTCAAGGAAAAGGCACAGAGTAAGAACGAAGAACCGCAGCTGGATGTGCATTTGCTGGCCGGGCTGAAAAAGGGCGTGCGCCTGCCGGTGGGCGGCTATGAGATCAAGGAGGGCGAGACCTCCCCGCCGAAGCGTTACAATTCCGGTTCGATGATCCTGGCCATGGAAAATGCAGGACAACTGATCGAGGATGAGGAGCTGCGTGAACAGATCAAGGGTAGCGGTATCGGCACGAGCGCGACCCGCGCTGAGATTTTGAAAAAGCTGGTCAATATCAAATATATCGACCTGAATAAAAAGACCCAGATCATCACACCGACGCTGCTGGGTGAGATGATCCATGATGTTGTGGCTTCTTCGATCCGTTCGCTGCTAAACCCGGAGCTGACGGCCAGCTGGGAAAAGGGGCTGACGTATGTGGCGGAAGGGACGATCCGGCAGGAAGAATATATGACGAAGCTGGAAAACTTTATCAGAAGCCGCACGGACGGTGTGCT
>CAVLAW010000292.1:0-2902 GCA_963661155.1 Tidjanibacter massiliensis
CTCATTTAGAGTTTTGCTTCGCAAAAGGAGGGCTGCTCACACCTGAATCACTTTCTTACGCAGTGAAACAGCAAGTGTTTCACTGCTGAGTGAACAGTAACGATTCCGCTTGCGCTGCATCTCGATGTGGCTTCTCGCCATATAAAATTTCGGAAATAACAGTTCATTCCTGCAAGCAGGATTCACAGTTATTTCCGAAATTTTGCATGGCTCTGAATTGTTACAGGTTTGTGTATCCCATCAAGGATTCATCGACTGCTTTTGCTGCCTCGCGTCCCTCGCGGATCGCCCATACGACCAGGGACTGGCCGCGGTGCATGTCGCCTGCAGTGAAGACATTCTCTTTTGTTGTCTGGTATTTTCCGTCGTCGGTCTTCACATTGGTGCGCTGGTTGACTTCCACTTTGAATGCATCTGTTACATATTTCTGGGACCCCAGGAAACCTGCTGCGATGAGAACCAGGTCTGCCGGAAGAATCTCTTCGGTTCCCTCAACCGGAACCATCATCATACGGCCGGATTTCTCGTCTTTCTGCGGTTTCAGTTTTACGGTCTTGATCTGGCAGACCTCGCCTTTTTTATTTTTGATAAATTCGGTTACCGTTGTCTGGTAGATCCGCGGATCGTGACCAAATACGGCGATTGCCTCTTCCTGGCCATAGTCTGTTTTGCAGACCTTCGGCCACTCCGGCCACGGATTGTTCTCGGCACGCTGATCCGGTGCTTTCGGCATCATCTCAAGCTGTGTCACTGATTTTGCTCCGAGACGGATCGAGGTTCCGACACAGTCATTTCCCGTATCACCGCCTCCGATGACAACGACATGTTTGCCTTTGGCATCGATGTAGGCGTGATCCTCGAAATTCGAGTCAAGAAGGCTCTTCGTTACGGATGTCAGGAAATCTACGGCAAAATAGATGCCCTTCGCATCTCTTCCCTCGGCTTTGATGTCTCTTGGATTTGCGGCGCCGCAGCAGAGCAGCACACGGTCAAATTCTTTTAAGAGCTTGTCGGCTTTTACATCTTTTCCGATATCTGCATTCGTCACAAACTCGATGCCTTCTGCTTTCATCAGGTTCACGCGGCGGTCGATGACGCTTTTATCGAGTTTCATGTTCGGAATGCCGTAGCGGAGAAGGCCGCCCACACGGTCGCGGCGCTCAAATACTGTAACAGAATGGCCGCGGCGGTTGAGCTGCATGGCTGCTGCAAGGCCGGACGGACCGCTTCCGACAACGGCAACACGTTTTCCGGTGCGGACTTTCGGCGGCTGCGGTGAAATCAGCCCGGTTGCCCATGCATTCTCGATGATGGCACGCTCATTTTCCTTTGTGCAGACCGGATCGCCGTTTACATTGCACGTACAGGCTGCCTCACAGAGTGCCGGGCAGACGCGGGAGGTAAACTCCGGGAAGCAGTTCGTCTTGGTGAGTCGGCGGTATGCCTGCTCATAGTTTCCAAGATAAACAAGGTCGTTCCACTCTGGAACGAGGTTCTGCAGCGGACAGCCGGAGGCCATTCCCGCAATCATGGTTCCCGCCTGGCAGAACGGTACACCGCATGCCATACAGCGGGCAGCCTGCATCTGCTGCTCCTTTCTCGGGAGCTGCAGATGAAATTCCTTAAAGTTTTTGATTCGCTCAAGCGGGGCAACGGTGTTTCCCGTCTTGCGCTGATATTCCATAAATCCAGTTGGCTTACCCATAATTCTTCTTCCTCCTACTTACGCATGCTTTCATAAAATGCTTCAATCTGTGCCTGTTCACTGCTGAGACCCTTGTCTTCCATCTGTGCGCTCAGCATCATCATGCGCTTATAGTCATTCGGAATGATCTTCTTGAATTTCGGCAGATATTCGTCAAAGTGTGTGAGAATTTCTTTTCCTTTTTCAGAGCCGGTGTGTGCGACATGTTTTTCGATCATGTTTTTCAGCTCTGCAATATCGTATTTGCCCTCTACCGTCTCAATCGAGATCATTTCTTTATTCAGGTTGCGGTACAGGTTGCTCTTTTCATCCAGCACGTAGGCGATACCGCCGCTCATGCCGGCTGCAAAGTTCTTTCCGGTTGCGCCAAGGACAACGACGCGGCCACCGGTCATGTATTCGCATCCGTGTTCGCCGACGCCCTCAACAACCGCATAGGCGCCGGAGTTTCTGACGCAGAAACGCTCGCCTGCGATACCGTTGATGTACGCCTCACCGCTCGTCGCGCCATAAAGGGCAACGTTTCCGACGATGATGTTTTCTTCCGGTTTATATTTTCTTGCTTTTGGCGGGTAAACCACAAGTTTTCCGCCGGAAAGACCTTTTCCGAAGTAGTCGTTCGAATCGCCCTCGAGTTCCAGGGTCAGTCCTTTTGGAATGAATGCTCCAAAACTCTGTCCGCCGGCACCTTTGCACTGTACGGTGTACGTATCCGGCTCCAGGGAGGTGCCGAATTTCCTCGTAATCTCGGCACCAAGGATGGTTCCCACGGTACGGTCGGTGTTGGTGATTTCGACTTTTACGGTCTTCTTTTCTTTCTTATCCATCGCCGGACCGAATTTCTTTAAGAGAACCTTCTCATCGAGGGTTGTGCCAAGTTTGAAGTCATAGACATCTTTCGGATCAAAGGTTACTTTCTCGCCTGCTTTTGCAAACGGATTGTTCAGGATCTGGCTTAAGTCTACGCGGTCTGCGTGCTCGTTTGTCACTTTGTCGTTTCTCTTTAAGAGATCGGAACGGCCGACCATCTCGTCAACGGTACGGAATCCCAGTTTTGCCATGTATTCCCGCATCTCTTCTGCGATAAAGCGCATGAAGTTGATGACGTACTCCGGTTTTCCGCGGAAGCGTTTGCGCAGTTCCGGGTTCTGGGTGCAGATACCCATCGGGCAGGTGTCGAGGTTGCAGACACGCATC
>CAVLAW010000293.1:0-2881 GCA_963661155.1 Tidjanibacter massiliensis
CTTTCACGATCGGGTCGTTGACACTGACAACAACGTACCAGATCAGAACCGCAATTACCACGGAAAGAATTTTTAACGGGAGGTTATTCAGAAGTTTTTCCAGAAATTTCTTTTTCATTTCTTCTTACCCTCCACTTTCTGACGGATTCCGCGGATATGCCATCCTTTCTTCTCCTCCGTTTTTTTCGCAAGCTGCTGCAGTTTATGAAGCTGCTCCCGAAGATCGCTCGGCGTTACGGCCGTGTGGAGTTCTCCGCCGGATGCATAGGATACATTTCCCGTCTCCTCGGAGACAATAATCGTAAAGGAATCGGTCACCTCACTGATACCGACGCCTGCACGGTGGCGTGTTCCAAGGTTTTTGTTCAGATCCATGTTGTCAGACAGCGGCAGATAGCACGTTGCCGCCGTGACACGGTTGTTCCGCACAATGACAGCGCCGTCGTGCAGTGGCGTGTTGTGTTCAAAAATATTGATCAGAAGCTGGCTGGTCAGAATACCGTCTATCGGAATACCGGTCTTCTCGTACTCTTCCAGCGTGATGGTCTTTTCAATGACAATGAGCGCTCCTGTCTTTACCTCACCCATTTCAAAGCTGGCACGAACCAGTTCATTGATAGTTGTGTCACTGAACCGTTCATTCTCTTCCTGATTTCCGGCAAAGGAAATGGCAGACAGCGGATTCTTCTCTCCGATCTGTTCGACCACTCTTCGGAGCTCCGGCTGGAAGATAATAACAACCGCCGTAATCGCCGCTCCTCCGATGTTTCCGAACAGCCACAGAATCGTCTGCATTTTCAGCACGTTTGCAATCACAACAAAGATGGCAATCAGAAAAATACCCTTCATCAGCGTATACGCCTTGGTATTCTGCAGCCAGCGGATCAGGTGGTAAACGAAAAATGCAATCAGCAGAATCTGCACAATATCTATCAGTTCAATTTGTTTGGGCAGCCCGTAATCTGCCAATCTTGTGACAAGCCAATTCCACACGCCACGCACACTGTCACTTCCTTTCTTATCCCCGGGCCGGATTTTTCACGTTTTTAAAGTCTTTTAAAGATTCTTTAAGGTATCCTCCAGCATACTCTCATAATCTACATCCTGATAATCGCCCTTATCCAGCGGCGGGATTTCTTCTGTCTGAAATTTTTCTTCTGTTTCGTCTGTATCTTCTGTTTCTTCGATTTCTTCTATTGCTTCGATCCCGTCATTTTCTTCGGGATCTTCCATTTCCTCTTCAGCTTTTTCCGCCTGTCCCAGATTCGCCAGTTCGTCCAGCTCTTCATCCGTCAGATCCGACTCGTTTTTCTCCTCGTCCTTGATATACTTTACCCTGCGCTGTGCCTTTGTCACACTGAATTTCGGAACGGCTTTTACATAGTAATAATAATCGTCGTCATCAAACTCCAGATATTCTGTCCGGGTATAATCTGCACCGAATAGAAAGAACTCCAGGATAAATCCGACCAGACAGCCGGCTGCTGCTCCAAGCAGTACCGCCGGAAGAGAAATCTGCACATCCAGCACCAGACTTCCTGCAATCATGATGACTGCATAGGCAACGGAACCTGCGACGATGGAGATCTGCCATGCGTAGTCCGCACTGCTGTGGCGGATCGCGTTGACAAGAAGCACCGTCAATGCACAGGCAATCAGCGTCAGCAGCATCTCCTCATTGCGGAAGAGGCCGTTGAAAAACTCCTGTACAATCGTGACCATCTCCGGTGACTCCGCCGCATGAACCAGCGGTTCAATCTTTCCATGGATCATCTCGCACAGATAGTAGACAATAACACCGCAGGCTGCGGAAAATGCAGAGAGCGGTGTACCGGCGAGCCCGTAGGCAACCGGAACGGTTGACGGAATGTGAATCCAGAACGCAAGCGGCGTCAGAAGAAGCGCCGGCGCGTCTTTTGGCACAAACCGCAGATATAAAAACCACAGAACCAGCAGAACAAGCGCTGTCAGGCCTGCCACTACCATGTGAAGGGCAAAACTGTGGCCGATGATCACCAGCATCGCCAGAAAGACCATTCCGTTCAGCGGCAGGATGGCACAAATCAGGGACAGAATCAGTACGATATACCTGCTGTTCAGAACGCTGAGATATCCAAGTTTGGAATTAATGTTCATAAATACAGCGAGACCGAGCAGAAATTTCACAATCGGGAGTACGATTCCGCTGCAGGAGCCGTAAAATTCTTTTAATTTTTCCTTCAGTTCGATCAATACTGTCATGTTTCTTTCCTCCTGCGCCCGGATTTCTTTCCGCGGTTTTCCTGTTCATCATACATTTTCTGCAGCTCATCCAGTTCTTTTCCATACCATTTCAGCTTTTTCTGCGCTCTCTGGTAACGGATCGTGCCGATCACATAGACTGCAATAGAATAGACTACCAGGAAACACAGATAGGACGCGATCAGACACCCTGCTGCAACCTCCAGGTCTATCGTGTCTATCTCGTCCACAAGCCATTCAATATGATATAAGGCCGCAACCGCAAGTACCAGAACATATCCGACTGACGCCAGAAAAAAGTTTTTCAGAAGCTCTTTTCCAATGTAATCGCTCCGAAAGTAGCGGCCGATTCGCAAGGCATTTTTTTCTTCTTTTTTCTCGAAAAAAGCCAGTTTTGTCATCTGACGAATTCTTTTTTCGTCCAACATGCCTTTTGGTCTCCTCTTCCTGTTCTAAATTAAACTTATTTTACCATATGTTTCCGATAATGGAAAGCTATTCTCAAAATATTCACACTTTATTTGTTACAGTTCACTGGTTTCCAGCGAACTGTAACATTCGCAGCCCTCATTTAAAGTTTTGCTTTGCAAAAGGAGGGCTGCTCACACCTGAATCACTTTCTTACGCAGCGAAACAGCAA
>CAVLAW010000294.1:0-2880 GCA_963661155.1 Tidjanibacter massiliensis
GTCGCGCAGCAGACCGGCATGGATTACGTCGGCCCCTTTACCTTCAATGCAGCCCGCAGTCTCCTCGGAGGCCTTGCTCTGCTTCCGCTGATCGCCTTTTTCTCTTCACGGGAAAAACGGGATTCCGCGCAGAAAACTTCCGTTACGAAGGAATCGGAACGGAAAACGCTCTGGGCAGGCGGCATTCTCTGCGGCATTGTTCTCTTTGCTGCTTCGACACTGCAGCAGATCGGCATCCAGTATACAACGGTTGGAAAAG
This sequence comes from Tidjanibacter massiliensis, assembly GCA_963661155.1. Taxonomy (GTDB): domain Bacteria; phylum Bacillota; class Clostridia; order Lachnospirales; family Lachnospiraceae; genus Fusicatenibacter; species Fusicatenibacter massiliensis_A. The sequence continues at coordinate 260 of CAVLAW010000294.1, forward strand.
CCGGCTTTATCACTGCGCTCTATATCGTGCTCGTCCCGGTCTGCGGCCTGTTTTTTAAGAAACGTGTACAGCCGAAGGTATGGCTTGCGGTACTCATCGCTGTCGCCGGCCTCTATCTGCTCTGCATGACGGACGGATCGTTTTCCCTGCAGAAAGGCGATCTTCTCGTTCTCGCATGTGCGCTTGGCTTTACGGTACATATTATGGTGATCGATCACTTTTCCCCGCTTGTTAACGGCGTGAAGATGTCCTGCATTCAGTTTTTTACGTGTTCGATTCTGTCGGCGGTCTGTATGGTTCTGTTTGAAACGTTAAACCTTTCCGATCTGCTGCACGCCTGGATGCCGATTCTCTATGCTGGAATCCTCTCGTCCGGTGCCGGATACACGCTGCAGATCGTCGGTCAGAAGGGTCTGAACCCGACGACAGCTTCTCTTCTGATGAGTCTGGAATCCGTTTTCTCCGTCCTCGCCGGATGGATCATCCTTCATCAGGCGTTGTCCGGACGGGAGCTTTTCGGATGTATTCTGATGTTTGCGGCGATTGTACTCGTACAGCTTCCGGATTTTCGCAAAAAGACTTCTATTTCTTCATAAAAATACAAAATCCTGCTACAGCCCGCAGGTTCCCTGCGAGCTGCAGCATTCGCGGCCCTCATTTAAAGTTTTGCTATGCAAAAGGAGGGCCGTTCACACCTGAATCACTTTCTTACGCAGCGAAACAGCAAGTGTTTCACTGCTGAGCGATAATATTCTAAATTTGGTATATTGATTGCAGGATTTTGTATTTCGTGCTAAACTGTTTTTATCTGTTTCAATAAGAAACTTTAATATTTAGGAGGTCTGTTATGCCTGTTTTTGATTTCAGCAATTCACCGGAAAAAGCAAAAGTTTCCGAATGTACGTATACTATTTTCCGCACGAACGCACCGTTTACTTCCCCGGAGCAGCCAATCCTCGTTCTGGATACGAAAGAAAAGGATTTCCCTCACCATCCATGCGGTATTTTTACGAACCCGACAAAACGCACATCATTCGAGTTTAAAGATGAAGACGAAACCTTCATCGCCGACATTCTCCAGATTGATGCCCGTTTTGTCAGCCTGTTAAAATGGCTCGGCGAAAATCACATCAACGTCCGTCTCTCCGGCGTCCAGACAGCCGAAGGCTACGCTGTCTATAAAATCCGCGAGATCGCCTTCGGCGGCGGCGCAAAGCTCTCTGCTGAAGATGGATTTTTACAGTTTATGATCGAACGTCTCCTTGCCAGCAACGCACCGGAAGAGGAAATCGAGGATGAGGATCAGGAGGAAACCGGCGACAGCATGAAGCTCACCAGTATCCAGTCCATCACCGATTTCATGAACTGTGCTGGAAGAACCCTGCCGGACAACATCCGTCTGTGGGCACGCCGCAACCTCGCCGTTGCACGCTCCCACGAAGTCTCCCCGGAGGAGCGCCGCCATGCACAGCGTGCCCTCTCCATGATGATGAATATTCAGTGGAAGAGCAATTATTTTGAGGCCATCGACCCGGTCGAGGCACGCCGCATCCTCGACGAAGAGCTGTACGGCATGGAGCGTGTAAAACAGAGAATCATCGAGACGATCATTCAGATCAACCGTACCCATACCCTTCCGGCTTACGGTCTGCTGCTGATCGGTCCTGCCGGAACCGGAAAATCGCAGATCGCCTACGCCGTTGCGCGGATCTTAAAACTGCCATGGACGACGCTCGATATGAGTTCCATCAACGACCCGGAGCAGCTCACCGGAAGCTCCCGTATCTATGCGAACGCAAAACCAGGTATCATCATGGATGCCTTCTCCATGGCCGGCGAGTCCAACCTCGTCTTTATCATCAATGAGCTGGATAAAGCTGCCTCCGGCAAAGGAAATGGAAACCCGGCGGACGTACTGCTGACGCTGCTTGACAACCTTGGCTTCACCGACAACTACATCGAATGTATGATTCCGACCGTCGGCGTTTACCCGATTGCAACCGCCAACGACAAAGACCAGATCAGCGCTCCGCTGATGTCCCGTTTCGCTGTGATTGAGATCCCGGACTACACGCCGGAAGAAAAGAAGATTATTTTCTCCCGTTATGCACTTCCGAAGGTATTAAAACGAATCGGCCTGAAAGAAGGCGAATGCATTCTGACGCCGGAAGGACTCGACGCTGTGATCGCCTGCCATAAAAACACGAGCGGTATCCGTGATCTCGAGCAGGCTGCCGAGCATATCGCGGCAAATGCGCTGTATCAGATCGAAGTGAATCACGTTTCCTCTGTTGTCTTTGATGCAGAGATGGTACGTGAACTGCTTCTGTCCTGTTAATCATTCTTCTATACATAAATCAACCCCCTGTCCCCCCCAGGCTATAAGCGCATGGCGGACAGGGAGTTTTTATTTTAATCATATTTTTGCAAAAGAAAACCCCGGCACTTTCATGCCGGGGTCTTTTTGCGATCGATTCAGAAAAATTATTTCTGCGGGCCAGCGGAAACAAGTGCTTTACCAGCAGCGTTTCCTTCGTATTTAGCAAAGTTCTTGATGAATCTTCCGGCAAGATCTTTAGCTTTTTCTTCCCACTGAGCTGCATCAGCATATGTGTCACGAG
>CAVLAW010000295.1:0-2876 GCA_963661155.1 Tidjanibacter massiliensis
CTGTTGTGAATGGAATTTCTTTCTCCTCCAGCATTCTCTTTGCCAGCGCCTCATAGAGCGACGGTTTTCCAACCGCACCGATGTAGTAAACACGGCCTTTTCCATACCGGTTTCTGGTCACTGCCGGAGATCCTTCATAGAATTCCCCGCCATAGGTTCCGAGAACTTCCGCACGGTCCACCTGCAGAATTTCGCACCACTGGGTCACCGGATACGCGGTTTCATCCATGACCACGGTATTCGTATCAGGCCCGATTGCATCATACTCTTCCACCTGACAGCCGGTCATTTCCCGGTAACCGGCCGGCAATGCTTCCATAATACAGTTGTTATTCTCATCTTTCACACCGCTCCGCGCGGTCAGAATCACGGTACCGCCCTTTTCTGCAAATTTATGAAGCTGGCGCGCCGTCTTTTTGTTCCGCACATAGACTGCCGGTGCTGCCACAATGTCATAGCCATCCAGCGGCGCTTTCTCACTGATGATATCGACATTCAGACCATACCGCGAAAATGCCGCATGCAGTGCCTGAAGCTGCTCCAGATAATAGAAGCCTTCTGCCTGTGTCTGCAGTTTCCATGCATATTCACTGTCAAAGCCGCAGAGCACCGCCACTTTTGATGTTATTGTCGTCTTTTCGAGTCCATCCAGTCCTTCTACCGTCCTGCAGAGATCCTGGAGTTCCCGGTATTTTCTTCCCGGAATATTGTTCTGATCCAGAATGCCGTGCCAGTACATCTCCGCCCCCGTCGCGGAGGAACGCCATCGGAAATGAAGCACCTGGTCCGCGCCGTGTGCAATCGCCTGCAGCGCCATGCCTTTCAGCACACCCGGCCGCGGCACTTTTCCCATCGGCATCCAGCAGCCGCCGATCGCTCCGCCGAGCTGCTCCATAATCCAGAAATTCTTCTGTTTCACGCCGCGCATCATGTCGAGATGGAATGCATGCGAATAATATCCCTCCTCCGGAATTTCAAACGACGGATAATTGTCGTATGAGCAGACGTTCAGCTCTTCAAACAGTTCATAGAAATCCGGCATATAATCACAGTACCAAGTATTTGTCGTAATCGGAAGATCCGGGAAAGTTTTGCGCAGAAGGTTCGTCTGAAAACGGACGTATTCCACCACGCTGTCAGAGGAAAAGCGCTGAAACTCCAGCAGATATGCCGGATTATACTGCACCAGCGGGCGGTCGCCGAGCGGCGGCTTGATCTGGCCCCAGGACGAATAGCTGCCGCTCCAGACTTCATTGCCGAATGCCGCATTGACCGCTTCCACGGTTCCATACTTTTCTTTTAACCAGCCGCGGAATTTCTCCGCACACGTATCACAGCAGCAGAATACCGCATCCACTTCATTATCGATCTGCCATGCAGCCACATTCGGATTTCCCGCGAATACCCTGCACATCTTTTTGATGATCCGCTCTGCAAAAAGGCGGTAGACCGGTGAATTATAGCAGCGATGGCCGCGCACACCAGGGTACATTCGTCTTCCGTCTCTCTGCACCTGAAGTGTCTCTGGATATTTTTCGTACAGCCACAACGGCGCACAGTTGGTCGGCGTGCAGAGAATGGTTTTGATTCCATAGCTACCGAACAGATTTACCACCTTCACCAGCCAGTCCAGTTCAAAACGACCTTCTTCCGGCTCCATTTTACACCAGGCAAACTCCGCCACGCGGATCACTTTGATGCCGGCCTCTTTCATCCGCACCGCATCGGATTCCCACATGGCTTCGCCCCACCGCTCCGGGTAATAATCAACACCGATTCTGATTTTCTCCATCTGTTTTCCCTCCCTGTTGTTTCCGCTAATTTTTCCCCACTCTCAGAATCGCATCCTGAATATTTTCCACCGGAACCAACGCGATTCCACCGATCTTTTCTACGGACTTCATGCAGACAGCAGGTAAAATCACCCGCTCAAAGCCCAGTTTTTTCGCCTCCAGCACACGCTGTTCCGCCATGCTGACGGCGCGGACCTCGCCGCTTAGGCCGACCTCGCCGAATACAACTGTTTTTTCGTCTATCACCTGATCCTTGTAGCTCGATACGACCGCAAGTGCAATGCCAAGGTCGATGGCCGGTTCGTTCATCTTGATTCCGCCGGCAATGTTGACGTAGGCGTCGCTTGTGGAAAGATTGACGCGCGCGCGTTTTTCCAGAACTGCCATCAGCAGATTCACCCGGTTGAAATCGCAGCCTGCGGCGGTGCGGCGCGGGATTCCGAAGTTGCTGTGACAGACCAGAGCCTGAATCTCGATCAGGATCGGACGTGTTCCCTCCATCGAGCATGCGACGACAGAACCCGAAGCACCTTCCGGTCGTCCGTTCAGCATATATTCCGACGGGTTTTTGACTTCCACAAGCCCCTCCGCCTGCATCTCAAAAACGCCGATCTCATTGGTAGAGCCGAAACGGTTTTTCACACCGCGCAGAATCCGGTAGGACGCATGGCGATCGCCCTCAAAATACAGCACCGTATCCACCATATGTTCCAGGACTCTCGGTCCGGCTACATTACCGTCTTTTGTCACATGACCGACGATAAAAATCGAGATTCCCATTCCTTTTGCAATCTGCATCAGCACGTTGGTTGACTCGCGTACCTGGGAAACGCTGCCCGGTGCGGAGCCGACTTCTTCATTGTACATGGTCTGAATCGAGTCGATGACTGCAATCTCTGGCTTTTCTTTTTCCATCACAGAGCGGATGATATCGAGGTTTGTCTCGCAGAGCAGAGACAGGTTTTCATTAAATTCTCCGATCCGCACGGCGCGCAGTTTGATCTGGCGCAGGGATTCCTCACCGGAAATGTATAAAACCTGATGTCCCGCGACGGACAGCATACGGCAGACCTGCAGAAGAAG
>CAVLAW010000296.1:0-2871 GCA_963661155.1 Tidjanibacter massiliensis
CACCTTGTCGCAGAGTTTGTTTTCGAGGAAAACAAGAAGAATGCACCGATGCTGGTTCCCTTTGTTCTAATGACAGAGAGTGGAACAACCTTGCCGGTAAAATGGGAAAAAACCGGGAGCGGAAATGTTCCGAATATGCCGAGAGTATAGGGAAACGGAATTTCTAGGCAAACAGAGCCTTCGCAGGGCAGTCTTTGAGACTCCTCAGGCATCCCTGTGGGTCGAAATTCCGTTCCTCCCCTACACACCGGATACAACGGCTGCGCCGCAGACAAGCGGGAGACAGAAAAGGAAGAGGGATCCTGACCGCAGAAGCGGCAGGGGTCTTTCCTTATCGGCATCAGCTGAATAATGTACTGGATTCTGGACTTCGCATGGAATATGCAGATAGTTTCTAAAATAAATCTAAAGATGATTGACAAATGAATGCGGCCGGGTTACTATACAATCATCAAAGGGAAACAGCAGATGGAGACGAGAAATCCACCGCCTTTGAAATCAAGAGATGAAGGATAAGGAGGACGGTCCAACGAACACGTAGAGATCCACAGATCGATAATCCTGTTACCCGCAGAGAGTCAGAGATGACGGCAAGCGGATTTTCCATCCGCAGGATGAGAAAAATTTTCAGAGACGATTCATAGAAGAGGACGATCCGATGTACTAAGCAGAACGTTTCGAGACGTGATGTAAGAGTAAAAAGGGAGGCCTGAAGCCATTGATTTGAGAAGGAGTTCCGGCAGAGCACCGGAGATTCATCGAGAACAGGAGAGCAGAAGGCAGCTGATTACCGCTTAGCAGGTGTTGACCGATGGGAGCCTGATGAAATGAATTCGTGACAACTTCATACAGCAATCGAAAGGAGGAGCAGACGAAAGGATGCAGATCAATCGATTTATCCAGTGAGAGGGCATCGATCATGAACAAGATGATGGATGCCCTTTCTCTTTGCGTTTTCGAAAATATGGGGGCAGTAAAGGGGAAATGGGCGCAGATCTGCGACGATTCCCAACAGAACGATGGAGCAAAGTATTGGAAATCAACCGACGGTTCGTGTAAAAATTTGAGGATACCGGCTATGCTTGCATCATGAAAGGAGGTGCCCGATATGGATCAAATCAAAATTGGGAAATTCATAGCATCCTGCAGAAAGGAACAGGGCATGACGCAGGCAGTCCTTGCCGGAAAGCTCGGAATCAGTGACCGGGCAGTATCAAAATGGGAGACCGGAAAGTCTCTGCCGGATTCCGGAATCATGCTGGAGCTATGTGCTCTTTTGAAAATAAATGTCAACGAACTCCTGTCGGGCGAAAGAATTATGATAGAGACATATGACAAAAGGGCAGAAGAAAACCTGCTGGCGATGAGACGAGAGGTGGAAGAGAAGAACAGGCAGATGCTCAGGACGGAATATCTGCTGTCATTCCCAACAGTTATTGCGGGGCTGTTCATGTGCTTGGTGGCTTCGTTCGCAGAGATGGCTGTATGGGTACGGATCGCGATGATCGTAGTTGCTCTTGTGATAATTTTTGTCGTTGCATTTATCGCTGTCGGAATCGAACAGAGCGCCGGTTACTATGAATGCCGGAAATGCGGTGACAGACACATCCCGTCCTATTGGCAGACAACTCTTGCTATGCATGTTGGAAGGACAAGATACATGAAGTGCCCGGAATGCGGAAAATGGAGCTGGCAGAAGAAAGTTCTGTCAAAAGAGGATGAATCCCGGTTTGCAATGCGCAGATAACGCGGATATGATGGCGGAAGAAACGTTTGTCGCAATTGCCTCCCAGGCGAGCGGAGCGGCTCTTCAGGCGCTGCTGCCAATGATCTCTTTTGCATATTTTGCCGGGAGAATGGCGGGAGGAATGCTCGCATCCACAGGTTATCAAGGAGAATGTCGGAGTGAGAAAATATCTGCTGCCGCTGCTGATGCTGGCGGTATTCGAGGCCGTGGCGGTGACGCTGTGGCTGACCAAGGACAATGTGTTCTATCTTTTCAATTTCAGCTACATCGGGCTGTCGATATCGCTGGGGCTGCTGCTGTTCCTCCGGCAGTACCGGTACAGCAGACGTATGGTGCAGCTGCTGGTCGGCGGATATATGCTGGTCTATCTCGGCCTGATCTGCCGGGAGAATATGCAGATCGAAGGCTTCTGGTATTATCTGTTCACCGGCGTGTTCGAGGCGGCGACAATCCATTACGCCGTGGCCAAGATCTTCGGACCGCTCCTCTTCGGAAGAGGGTGGTGCGGATATGCCTGCTGGACGGCTATGGTGCTGGACTTTCTGCCGTATAAAATCCCGCAGTATCCCAGAAAGAACATCGGCTGGATCCGGTATCTTACCTTTGCTGCATCGTTGATTTTCGTCGCCTTCCTGTTCCTCGCCGGAGTCGGCGGCAAGGAGCAGATCATGTTCCGGGCGTTCCTGATCGGGAATGCCGCTTACTACGGCGTGGGGATTGCCCTGGCTCTTGTTCTGCGGGACAATCGGGCCTTCTGCAAATACATCTGTCCGGTCACAGTTTTCCTCAAGCCTATGAGTTATTTCTCCCTGTTCCGGATCAAATGCAATCCGGAGAAATGCATTTCCTGCGGAAAATGCAAGAAGGTCTGTCCGATGAATGTGGATGTGACGGACCCCTCCAGAAAGCGGATCAACGGAACGGAATGCATCCTTTGCATGGAATGTGTGCGGAATTGCCCGAAGGATGCGTTCCGATGAGCGAACGCTCGGAGAAACAGCGCAGTGATCGGCCGAGGAATGCCCTCTGCCGAACGGGAGCACGGTTCAAAGCGGTTTCCCGGGGCATGTCGGCGGCGCGGTTCAAAGCGGGTCCCCGGAGCATGCCGGCGGCACGCTGCTCCG
>CAVLAW010000297.1:0-2823 GCA_963661155.1 Tidjanibacter massiliensis
CGGCTGCCTACACCTATTTGGGCACAGTGAACTATGTGAAGCATGAAGGTTCCCGTCCGATGAACATCACATGGAAGCTGGATCGTCCGATTCCAGCAAAGTTTCTCAAAAAGACCAACAAACTGGTGGTCGGTTAAACAGATATAATAGAATAAAAAGGCAGGTGATATCCGTTGGGAAATAAGAAAAAGCGCATCCATACAGATCCGGCTATGAGCATGATCCGGGATATCTTTCAGGAAAACTTACAAATTGTAAACAGAGTGCAGCGTAAGAGCAAGTCGGACATCGTTACAAGGTACGATTTGACGGAAAAACTTTGCGCCCGCCGGATGAAGGCGGTGGCGCATCTGATGCCGGAGATGCAGGAGCGGTATGCTACAACCTATCCGGAAGTCGACATCGTGAGTGAATTTGCGGATATTGCCTCGCTGCCGATCCTGTCTTACGACAGCATCGATGGAGAATCCAACTTGTGTCTTGGCGCAGCGATCTGGATGCTCGATCAGATATGGGAAGCGGGCAAAATACGGGAATTGTGCGCTCTGTTGCCGGAAGAATGCGACTATGTGGACATACCGGATGTCTACGATACCCGGTTCTCCGATGAGATCATCGAAGGGATGCTCTGGGCGGTTCAGAACCGATATGGCGAAACAGACCGCTATGTCGTTCCGCAGAACATTCTATCCAAGAAGGATGATTCCGTTTTTCATAAGATTCTTGACATGATTCCAGACAGGGCAAAAGAGGCAGCAGCTGCCCAGCTGAAGACAAAGTTCTGGGAATGGGCAGATCTCTATTTCAAAGCCCTGAATCCGCTGGTCCATGAGATGCGCAGACAGGAGGAAAACCTCGATCGCCTGACGGAACAGATCGAGGAAATCAAGAAAAAATATTTCCCGAAAAAACAGGCAAGGCCGACGCTGCCGCTTACGGCACCGCTTCCGCTGCTTGATGACACGCCGATAAAAAATCAAAAACTGGAAGCGGATATGCTGATGTGTCAGATCGATAAAGCTGAGGAAGCTCACAACGAGATCAGCAGCAAGATCGGCGATTTCCGTTTTACAGGGCTTCAGGCTTCTGTCATGAGCAAAGATCGACTGATAAAATGTATGGACGCAGATCTGGCAGAAGCAATGTACAACTTTCCGGTTGAAGATCCGTATGAGCTGTGCTTTGCGATTCTGTACTTACTCGATCAGGACGACGATTATGCATGGGTCTATTCGTTTATGACGGCGGTCATCTGCCGTGCAGCATCGATGCTTCCGTGGGGCCTTGACTGTTACGAAGAAGAAGAGGACGGTTTCTGGTTTGATGATGGCAAATGGATCCCCTCTATGCCGCTGAACCCGGAATGGTATGAAACCAGGTATGCGGGGCATAAGTACGAAGAAGACGAAGAAGAACCTCACGATGTGAGCATCGCACAGATCGTCTACGAGCACACGGGGGCGATACTGCCCCGGAATATGCACCGTTTTGATGATGCGTTCCGTCCATTAAAAAAGAGAGGGCTGAAACCCTCTGAGGCCAATATGGTGTGTGCTCTCATGAATGTATTAGGTGAAGCACGCAGACGGCAGGAGTACATCTCCGATGGTGATTTCAGAGAAGACCTGGATTGGGATTCAATCGTGCAGCCGGAAAAGACAGAAAAAGCAGATTCGGTCGCAGAGGAAAATGAGCGGCTGAAGAAAGAACTTGCCCAGCTGAAAGAACAGGCCAAGAAAGCAAACTACACTTTGAGCCGGGAAAACCGTGAGTTGAAAGAAAAGCTGGAAAAGTCGGAAGCTGCAGCGGGAGAGATGACGCAGGAACTGGCTGACCTTCGTGAAATCGTGTTCAATCAGCAGAGCGGGACGGAGGAAAAGGCCACAGAGATAAAAATCACATTCCCGTATCATACGACCCGGCGCATCCTTGCTTTTGGCGGGCATGATTCGTGGCTGCGTGAGATCAAGTTCAAGGTGCCGGATGTCCGTTTCATGGGCGAAGATATTTCCAGCCCGGAAATCATAAGGCGGGCAGATGTTGTCTGGATTCAGACCAACTGCATCGGCCATAAATCTTATTATAACATCATCGACCTCGCCCGGAAGTATGACCGCAAGGTAAGGTACTTCAAGTATGCCAGTGCAAGCAAGTGTGCAGAACAGATCATTGAAGAGGAAAACAAAGGTGAATGAAAAAAGAAGTTTCATTCGGACACTCTCTTTCTGACACCATTATAATGGAGCGGAGTTTTTCTTGTAAGAGCACAGGATTCATGGTATCATAGAGGCAGTGAAAAGTCTGTGCATAGCTGCGCGAAAGGAGCGGCAGAGATGAAGAAACTAAATATTCCGGTCGGTATTTCGGATTTTGAGAAAATTCGGAATGGCGGATTTTATTATATTGACAAATCTGGTCTGATTACGGAAATTTTGAACGAAAAAGCAGAAGTAACGCTTATTACCCGCCCTCGACGCTTCGGCAAGACGCTGGGCATGAGTATGCTGGAAAGCTTCTTCGACATCCGCAAGGACAGCAGAAAGCTGTTTGAAGGGCTGGAAATCGCAAAAAATCAAACATTGTGCGATGAGTGGATGAACCAGTATCCGATAGTCTTTGTTTCGTTCCGGCAGGTAGACGGTCTGAATTTCACCGGGGCATACGACATGCTCACATGGGTTATCTCGGAACTATATAAAAAACATCTCTATCTACTGGAAAGCGACAAGATAAATGCCAGCGATAAGGAGATTGCTAAGCAGCTGATGTGGGGAAATGCTTCCTTGAAAGATACAAAGGGAAGCTTGATGCTGCTTACAAGAA
>CAVLAW010000298.1:0-2806 GCA_963661155.1 Tidjanibacter massiliensis
GTTATGTACTGAGCCGGAAAGATTTTTACTTCAACAAACCATTTACCATCATTTTTGTTATCACCATGTACGTAAGCGGCGGTATGGTACCGGAGTACCTGCTGCTGACCAGAACCCTGAAAATGGGAAACTCTTTCTCTGTTTACATTCTTCCGGGACTGATCTGGGTTTACAACGTTATTCTGGTTCGTTCCTTCATCGAGGGACTGCCGATGGCACTGCAGGAAGCAGCCATGCTGGACGGTGCCAATGATTTCAAAATCTGGTACAAAATTATCCTGCCGCTGTGCAAACCGGTTCTGGCAACTGTAGCACTGTTCGTGGCAGTAGGACAGTGGAACTCCTTCATGGATACATACCTGTATGCCAGAGAGCTTCCGACTCTGCAGTATGTGCTGTATGAGATTATGGAAAAAGCAACGATCAAAATTGACCCGCACGGAGACACTGAGGCAGCAAAGAACGCCGTTTCCCCGCTGTCTGTCCGTATGGCCATCACGATTATTGCAACCGTTCCGATTCTGGTTGTATATCCGTTCCTGCAGAAATACTTTGTAGGCGGTATGACAATCGGTGCAGTCAAAGACTGATATTTCAATATGTGGATTTTCCGGTGTGCCATTGATGCGCACCGGCAAGAAAATATAATCCAGGAAAAAGGAGAACAAGAGTATGAAAATGAAAAAAGTAAGCGCATGGCTTCTGGCTCTTGCCCTGGCGGCAGGAACTCTTTCCGGCTGTGGAAACAGCAGCAGTAGTAGCTCCAGTGATGCAAAATCTTCCTCCGGAGATTCTGATGAAGTAATAGAACTGACCTTCTACAATGCCGATGGCCAGGAAGATCCGTGGACCGATCCGGTTGCACAGGCAATCACAGAAGCTACCGGTGTAAAACTGAAAACAGATTATCCGGTAAGCAGCGATGACCAGAAAGTAGCACTTATGATCGCCGAGCAGAATTACCCGGATATGATCTTCGCAAAAGGTGATGCAGGAAGCCTGATCGAGGCCGGTGCCCTGATCGACATGACAGACCTGATCGAAGAGTACGGCCCGAATATCAAAAAACTGTACGGCGAAGAGTTCGACAAATTAAAATATTCTGAGGACGATCCTTCCATTTATCAGCTTTCTTCTTACTCCGTAGGCGGAAGCACTTACACGAGCGCCGGAACAGCACAGATCCAGTGGGCAGCCCTCAAAGAGAAAAATTATGAACTGCCGCAGACACTCGAAGATTATGAGAACATGATCAAAGATTATCTGGCAGCTCATCCGCAGACAGACGACGGTATGGACCGCATCGGTATCTCCCTCTCCGCATCTGACTGGCACTGGATGATCACCCTTGGCAACCCGGCAGGCTACATCGCAGATGGCGCACCGGACAACGGCCAGTGGCTGATCGATGATGATTACAATGCAACCTACAAATTCACTTCCGAGAAAGAAAGAGAATACTTCAAATGGCTGAACAGAATGTACAACGAAGGTATTCTTGATCCGGAATTTGCAACACAGACACATGAGGACTATATCGCAAAAATCGCTTCCGGCCGTGTGGTAGCACTTCTGGATACTGACTGGGACTACAGCGATGGTGAGAAAGTTCTGAAAGCAGACGGAAAACTGGATCAGACCTATGCTCCGCTTCCTCTGACCATGGATGCAGACACCAAATGCGCAACTCTGATGTATCAGGGTCTGACAACAGGATACGGAGTTGGTATCACAACCGAATGCGAAGATCCGGTTGCTGCCATCAAATTCCTTGACTATCTGTGCTCCGATGAAGGACAGGTTCTGATCAACTGGGGTATCGAAGACGTCAACTACAAAGTAGATGAGAACGGCAAGAGATACCGTACAGACGAAGAAATTGAGCAGTCCAAGACAGATAAAGACTACTCCAAGAAAACAGGTGTCGGCTTCCACGCTTATCCATTCCCGGTTTACGGAAACGGTGTAGAGGATTCTACCGGAAACACCTACACAACAGCAAGCAAAGAAGCTGTTATGGCTGAGTACAACGAGGAGCAGAAAGCAGCATGCGAGGCATGGGGAACAGACCTTTTGGTAGACGTATTCCCGCAGGCAGACGAGTTCGACGTTCCGAAATACTCCGCAGTATGGGCATACACAAAACCATCTGAGTTTGATGAGATTGCAAACAAACTGGATGAGGTTGCATGGTCTTCTCTGGTAAGCTGTGTGATCGGAAGCGAAGAGGACTTCGATGCAAACTACGATGCAATGCTCAAAGAACTGGAAGATACCGGAATGGCAGACGCAGAAGAGATGCTGACCGATATCATCAAAGAGAGAGTAGCACTTTCTGAAGAATAAAAAATAAGCAGGAAATAAGGCGGTACAGAACCTGAAAAATGGGGCTGTACCGCCTTATTTCTTTTTTTGAGCGGGTATAGTATAATGAGCAGAGAATACAGAGGAAAGAGGAGGTTTTTCGTGAAATTATTTCATTTATCGGATCTTCACATCGGAAAGCGCGTGAATGAATTTTCCATGATCGAAGATCAGAAATATATTTTAACGCAGATCCTGCGTGCGGCGGAGCAGGAAAAGCCGGACGGGGTACTGATTTCCGGGGATGTCTATGACCGGACGATTCCGACGGCAGAGGCGGTGCAGGTGTTTGATGCGTTTCTGACGAGCCTTTCGGAGATGGAGATTCCTGCTTTTATCATCAGCGGCAATCATGATTCGGCAGAGCGGCTGGCGTTCGGCTCGAGTCTGATGGGAAAGAGCGGGATTTATTTTTCGAAAGTGTATGACGGGAGCATAGAAA
>CAVLAW010000299.1:0-2797 GCA_963661155.1 Tidjanibacter massiliensis
TTACGGAACATATAAGATCAATGAGGAGTTTGAAAGTACCGGGATCAAGAAACTGGTGATGATGTTTGAGGGCTTCGACCGTGTGAGCAGCGGCGGAATTGTGTTTATTGATGAACTGGATTCCAATATCAACGACGTCTATTTGTGTAAACTGATTGAGTATGTTGCCCAATATGGAAAAGGACAGTTGTGCTTTACAGCTCATAATCTGAGCCCTATGCGATTTTTAAAAAAAATGAAAAAATCCATAGACTTTCTCACATCGGACAATCGTGTTGTTTCCTGGAAGGTCAGCGGCAATTTTACACCGGAGAATCAGTATCGAAACGGAATGATTGAGGGCTGCCCGCTGAATGTAGAGGCCAGCGATTTCATAGGAATTCTGGGAAAGGAGGAATGAAGTGCAGATTCTCTTTTGCCTGGAAACGAATCAGAAAGCGGATACAGATTGGGTGTACATTCGAGAAACAATTCAACAGTTCTATACGGATAAGAACGTACGGCTGCGGCCGATTTATATGGGAACCAAAATGAATCTGCTGCAGAAAAAGACGCAGAAAGAAATCGGAAACTGTGTCAAGGCTTATGCAGGAGAAACAGCCGTGGTGGTGTGTACCGATACGGATCATTATGATACGAATCCATCACAGAGAGACGATAATGAAAGGATAGAGGCCCTTTGTGCGGAGCGTAATTACAGACATATATGGTTTTGCAGAGATATAGAAGAAGTCTATATTGGCGAATGCGTTGCCAAAAAGGATAAAGTTGCTCGGGCGGCTGCGTTTCGCAGAAATCACGGAATTGCAGGCCGCAGTAAGGCGAGTTTGAGTCAGACGTCCTACTCGTATGGGACGAGCAACATTCTGAATGTCCTGGATAATTTACTGGCCAGAAAATGAAACGATGCTGCCAAAGGACATCAGCAAAGCAAAGGAGAAAACATGCTTCAAGCAGGAAAACTCCCGGTTGGAATCGAAAATTTTGAAGAGATTCGAAGAGAAGGCTTTTACTACGTAGATAAGACGCAGCTGATTGAGCAGCTGCTGGATCAGTGGGGGAAAGTGAACCTTTTCACCAGGCCTCGCAGGTTCGGCAAGACGCTGAATATGAGCATGCTGCGGTATTTCTTTGACATCGGAACGGATGCTTCTCTTTTTGACGGTCTGTACATATCCGGGAAGAGGGGACTCTGTGAAAAATATCTGGGGGAATTTCCCGTTATATTTTTGTCTCTGAAAAATGTGGACGGGCTTACCTATGACAGGGCGGTGTACCGTCTGACCGAGCTGATCGGCATGGAGGCGGAGCGGTTTTCCTTTCTTCAGCGCAGCGACAGGTTGGAAGAAAATGAGAAGGAACGGTACCGCGCGCTGATCCGGCTGCAGGACGGCAAATTTGCAATGGGCGAGGATACGCTGATTTCTTCGCTCCTGGTGCTGTCGCAGCTCTTGTACAGACACTATGGCAGAAAGGTCATTGTCCTGATCGATGAGTACGATGTGCCGTTGGATAAGGCATTTCAGCACGGCTATTACCGGCAGATGACAGCTCTGATCCGGGGGCTCTTCGGTCAGGTCCTGAAGACCAATGACTGTCTGCAGTTCGCTGTCCTGACCGGATGCCTTCGCGTGTCCAAGGAGAGCATCTTTACCGGCCTCAATAATTTCAAGGTGCTGTCCATCACGGATGCGCGGTTTGACGAACAGTTTGGCTTTACCGAGGAGGAAGTGGAAAAACTCCTGGCGGCATACCATCTGGAATCGCATCTGGCAGAGACGAAGAGCTGGTATGACGGATACCGGTTCGGGGATGCCGATATTTTCTGCCCGTGGGATGTCATCAATCACGCGGATCATCTTCTGGAGGAGCCGGCTGCGGTGCCGCAGGCCTATTGGATTCATACGAGCGGCAATGAGCTGGTGAAGCGGTTCATCGATAAAGCGGACAGGACAACACGGGATGAAATTGAACGCCTGGTGTCCGGAGAATCCATAGAAAAGAATGTCCGCATGGAGCTGACGTACGATGAGATCGACAGCAGCATAGACAATCTCTGGAGCGTTCTGTTCACAACAGGCTACCTCACCATGGAGGGAAAAAGCTCCCGCCTGCGGATTCCCAATGAAGAGATACGGGAGGTTTTCCGATATCAGATGCAGGATTTGTTCCGGGAAAAGGTTATGAGCAATACGGAGAATCTGCAGGCCCTGTGGAACGCCTTTTCAGAGGGAAATGCAAAGGAAATCGAGGATCGGCTGAACTGGATTCTGGGCAATTCCATCAGCGTTTTTGACATCAGAGGTGATAAAAGAGAAAGGGAATCCTCCTATCACACATTCTTGCTGGGAATGCTGGCGGGCAATTCTTCCTGGGGCGTGCAGTCGAACCGGGAGACAGGAACCGGATTCGCAGATTTAATCGTCGAGACGGAGGATCCGAACGCCGGAATGATCATCGAACTCAAGAGTGTGGATCGATTATCTGCACTGGACGAAGCCTGCCGCCAGGCAATTGCACAGATCCGCGACCGCAGCTACGACACGGTGCTGCGCAGCGAGGGACGCACAGACATCCTGGGGTACGGCATCGCCTTCTGCAAAAAGCGTTGCCGGGTTGTGGCAGAGAAGCTTCTCTGAAGGGGGATTGGCACTTGTTATTTGCTCTTGTTTCTCTTATCGAGAAAGGCAAACAATGCAATAATCAGACTGCCGGAGGTGCCATCAACATTCTGTGAGGCTAAAATGTCCACACATCAACATTTTGCACAGAAAAAATGTTGATGTGTGGACATTCT
>CAVLAW010000300.1:0-2795 GCA_963661155.1 Tidjanibacter massiliensis
GTGATTGTGTCATTCAGGAAATGAATTTCACAGGCCGAAATAGCTCAGCCGGTAGAGCACTTCACTCGTAATGAAGGGGTCGTCAGTTCGAATCTGATTTTCGGCTTATATAGAAGAAACCCGCAGGACGTAAGGTTCTGCGGGTTTTGTGTATTCACATGAAGGAAGCTGCAAGAGGCAGGGCAGGTTCTTTCTGATGCATGAAAGCCCTCTGCATAGAATTTTTCCTTTGCAAAGGGCTTTCGTTTTGCGATTTTTAATTTTGAGTATTTTCCGCGTTTTCTCGTTCTGCCATCCGTGCATCACGTTCCCGGCGGGAGAAGATGCAGCCGCAGTAGTCCTGTCGGTAGAGGCCGTACTCATGGGAGAGCTCGATTGAGCGCTGATAGCCACCTTTTTTCTTGAAGTCGGAATTGAGATACGGAATGCCGTATTCATCCGCAAGCCGTTCCCCGATTTCGTTCAGCTTTTCCGCATTTTTTAACGGGCTGATAGAGAGCGTCGTTGTAAAATAGTCGAGATGAAGCTCTTTTGCTTTCTCGGCGGTTTCCCGCAGGCGCAGCTCATAGCAGGCGAAGCACCGCTCACCGCCCTCCGGCAGATTTTCCATACCGTGTGCAGCCGCATAGAAACGTTCGGAGTCGTATGGGCCGGAACAGAAAGAGATTGGGTGCACCGTCGGAAGAGCGTTGATCAATCGCTGCTGTTCCTCGACACGGTGCTCGTATTCGGTCGGCGGGTAGATGTTCGGATTATAATAAAAGAGCGTGATGGAAAAATACTGCGACAGATATTCCAGCACATAACTGCTGCACGGGGCACAGCAGCTGTGCAGCAGCAAAGTAGGAACTTCGCCGTGGAGTCCCGCAATCTTCTCATCCAGCTCTTTCTGATAATTTC
This sequence comes from Tidjanibacter massiliensis, assembly GCA_963661155.1. Classification (GTDB taxonomy): domain Bacteria; phylum Bacillota; class Clostridia; order Lachnospirales; family Lachnospiraceae; genus Fusicatenibacter; species Fusicatenibacter massiliensis_A. The sequence goes on from CAVLAW010000300.1 coordinate 901, forward strand.
GTTTATTTGGCATATTCTTCTTAAAACCTCCTGGTGTCTTACAATCCTTTTTATTATAGCCTCCGGGCGGCGGGGATGCAAGATGCATATGATATGTTATAGAAGGCCCGCGGCGCGTCTGGCAAAGATTCTCTGCGGGCCGGATAGAGGAGGAAGCAAAAAATGGACGATCAAATCCTGTCACTGGATCATATATCGCTGTCCTACCACACGATGGAGGGAGAGACACCGGCGCTGCGCGATCTGACGTTTTCCGTAAGAGCAGGCGAATTTGTCGCACTGGTCGGCCCGAGCGGGTGCGGGAAGAGTACGATCCTGAATCTGATTTCCGGTCTTTTAAAGCCGGAGGCCGGAACATTGCTGAGCCGCGGCCGGCCGATCACAGAAGCAAATCTCAACATTGGCTACATGCTGCAGAGAGATCACCTGTTTGAATGGCGCACGATCTACAGCAATGTCCTGCTGGGGCTTGAGATTTCGCATACACTGACACCGGAACGGAAAGAAAAAGTCGGAGAAATGATGGAGACATACGGTCTGAAATCATTTGAGGGTGCCCGCCCGTCCCAGCTCTCCGGCGGCATGCGGCAGAGGGCGGCTCTGATCCGCACGCTTGCAATGGAGCCGGATCTTTTGCTGCTTGACGAGCCGTTCTCCGCTCTCGATTACCAGACACGGCTGAACGTCTGTGACGATATCGGAAAAATCATCAAAAAAGAGGGAAAAACGGCACTTCTCGTTACACATGATATTTCAGAGGCGATCAGCATGGCAGACCGCGTCATTGTCCTTGCGGCGCGGCCGACGTATGTGAAAAAAGAAATTCCGATTCAGTTTGCGATGGAGGAGCGCACACCGATGAAATCGCGCAGTGCGCCGGAATTTAAGACGTATTTCAATGCAATCTGGAAGGAGCTGAATGGGGATGCATGAGCAGGCAAAAACGCCGGAGAGCAGCTTCCAGAAGGCGTATCTCCGGCAGAAAAAAAGAGAACGGGAGCAGGTGCGGCTGTTTCGGGCTTTGCTTCTCGTCGGTTTTCTGGTATTATGGGAAGTGGCGGCGGATCGCAGATGGATCGATCCGTTTATCTTTTCCAGCCCCGTCCGTGTAGCGAGGACGTTTGTGACGCTTCTTACGGAGCAGAATTTACTCCGCCACATCTGGATCACGGTCTACGAGACGGGAATCAGCTTTTTACTGGTCTCAGTGCTTGGGATGACATTTGCTGTCCTGCTGTGGCTCTTCCCGCGCTTTTCGGCGGTGATGGAACCATATCTGGTGGTACTGAACAGTCTGCCGAAATCGGCGCTCGCCCCGCTTCTCATTGTGTGGATGGGCGCGAATGTGAAAACGATCATCACAGCGGGCATCTCCGTTGCGATTTTCGGTTCGGTGATCAGCATTTACAGCAGTTTCCAGAGCGTGGAGCCGGATATGCTGCGTTTAATCGCAACGCTCGGCGGAACGAAGAAGGATATGCTGTTCCGCGTCGTGATTCCCTGGTCATTTCCGGGGCTGCTCGCGGTGTGGAAGGTCAACATCGGGCTGTGTCTCGTCGGTGTCGTCATCGGAGAATTTATTGGGGCAAGGGAAGGACTTGGCTATCTGATCATCTACGGCAGTCAGGTGTTCAGATATGCACACGCAGGAAGAGAGGATGAGAGATGATAGCAATCGTATGTCTGGAAGAACGAAAAGGAATGCAATTCGGCGGAAGACGCGTCTCGCGCGACCGTGTGGTGACGGAAAAAATCTGTGAACTGTGTGAGGGAAAAACGCTCTGGATGGATCCGACATCGGAAAAACTGTTCGTGGAGCAGAAGAAGAGCGGAAACGTAACGATTCAGACGGCAGCAGATTTTCTGGAGCAGGCAGGTGAAGGAGAATACTGCTT
>CAVLAW010000301.1:0-2770 GCA_963661155.1 Tidjanibacter massiliensis
ACACAGAGCACCAACGTGGATACCGTTTCCGGCGCAACGTACAGCTCCCGCGGTATTATCGAGGCCGTGCGCAGTGCTTTGAGCCAGGCGGCAGTGAGCGGATCTTCCAGCACAGGCGGAAACAGCAATAATACAAGCAGTGGAAACAACAGCCAGAACAACGGTAATGGAAACGGCCAGAACAACAACTCGTCTGCATCCAAGGGAAGTTTCCCGTATAAAGACGGTATTTATTACGGCATAGCAGCCGGCTTCCAGGGCGATATCAAGGTAGCAGTAGCCCTGCAGGATCAGACGATCAAAGCGGTACTGATTCTGGAAAATGAGGATGATGAGACCTTCTTCAACCGTGCAAAAGTCGTAGCAGACCGCATTGTGGACAACCAGAAAACAGATGTAGATCTTGTCTCCGGCGCAACGTACAGTTCCCGCGGCATCCAGAATGCCGTAAAGCAGGCACTGGAAAATGCGAAGAAAGCGACAAACGGTGAGACCGTTCCGGATAACGGAACAAACAGCGGCGATACCACAACGATTCCGGAAGGAAAATTCCCATATGAGGAGGGCATTTACTACGGAACCGGCGAGGGTTATCTGGGAGATATCACAACGGCAGTTGTCATTCAGGATGAGACAATCAAGGCAATCCTTGTGACGGAAAGCGAAGACGATGAAGCATTCCTGAAACGTGCAAAACAGACAGCAAAGGATGTTGTGAAAAACCAGACACTGGAAGTCGACACTGTTTCCGGAGCAACCTACAGCTCGAAAGGAATCCTTGCGGCAATCGAGGAGGCATTAAAAGAGGCGGAACGCGTAACCGAGGAGAAGAAGAACCCGACACCATCTCCGACGCCAACGGAAACACCAACGCCAACCCCGACGGAGACACCAGCCCCGACTCCAACCGAGACCCCGGATCCGACACCGACCGAAACGCCGGAACAGCGGATTTATCAGGATGGTGAATACACGGCATATGCCGTTTGCGAGCCGGATGAGGACGAAGACTTTACGGCTTATCAGCTTTCCGTAACAGTAACGATTACAAACGACAAAATCGTAGCGCTAGGCAACATCGCCGGAGACGGTGACAGCCAGAACGCATCGTATATCCGCCGCGCAGCCGAGGGAACATCCAAGATCAAAGGCGTCACAGCCCAGATTCTGGAAACGGGAACACTGGAAAATATCGACACCGTTTCCCGTGCAACGTGCTCCTCAAAAGCCATTCTCGAGGCGTGCCAGAATGCACTGGACGCTGCAAAAGTAACGCAATAAAGGGGAAAACAGATGAGACAATTGATTGTTCGTTTTTTGAATATCGCTGTCATTGCCGCCGTTCTGATCGGATACAACACGGTACTCGACAAAAGAGACAAAGAGGATCAGATCGCACGGCTCTCGGCAGAACTTGAGACGACCCAGCTTCAGAAAGAAAACCTCCAGGCAGCCGCTGCTGCGTCAAACACAACGGATGCGGCCGGAACGGAAGCAGAAGAAGCAGAAGGGCAGTACGTGGACGGTACGTATGACGGTGAGGCTGACGGCTTTGGCGGCACCATCGCAGTTCAGGTAACCGTAGAGGGCGGCCAGATCACCGATCTTACCATCACATCTGCAGACGGCGAGGACAGTGCGTATCTGTCAAACGCTGAGGCGATCATTCCAAAGATTATCGAGGCACAGTCCGCCGATGTTGATACGATCAGCGGAGCGACGTTCAGCTCCACCGGTATCAAAAATGCGGCGCAGCAAGCAATAGAAAAGGCGGAGAAATAACATGAAAAATTTAGACATATCGAAATTACCGGCAAAGAAGAGAAAACAGATCGTCTCTTATGTGCGTGCCGGAATCCAGCTTCTGTATTTCCTGTTTCTTCCGTCGGTCTTCACCGCTGCATTTAACGGAGTCAAATACATTTTCACACAGCTGGGACAGGGTGAAAAAATTGAAATGACCGCTTTTGTTGCGGCACTGCTGCTTGTCTGTGCATTTACGATCGTATTCGGAAGATTTTTCTGCGGTTTTGCATGTGCTTTTGGAAGTCTGGGGGATGCAATGCACGCAATTTATGGTATAATCTGTAAGAAACGTAAAAAGAAGCCCAGACGCATCAAACCGGAGCTGGCAAAAAAACTGGCACTGATCAAGTACGGCATTCTGCTTCTGATCGCACTCTGCTGTTTTGCTGGTGTTTATCAGAAAGCCAGAGGAACGAGCCCGTGGGATGTCTTTTCCATGCTGCATGCAGGAAACTTCCGACTTTCCTCCTATATTCCGGGTATCGTTATCCTGCTGCTGATTCTGGTCGGCATGTTTTTTGAGGAACGCTTTTTCTGCCGTTTCCTGTGCCCGATGGGAGCTGTCTTTTCTCTGCTCCCGATCCTGCCGTTCTTTACCCTGCACAGAAAACGCGAAAACTGCATCCGCGGCTGCAGCGCCTGCACAAGACAGTGTCCGTCTGCTGTGGAGCTGCCGTCCGACGGATCTATGGAAATCTCCGGTGACTGCTTCCAGTGCCAGAAATGCATCGATACGTGTCCGAAAGGCAATATCCGCTGCGGTGTAAAGGAACTTCACGGAAATGAAATCCTGTTTACCCTGTTCCGTGCCGTTCTTCTCCTGACACTGCTGTTATGGGCTGGAATCTAACCCAGAACAAGGAAAAAGTTTTATGAAGAAAAAAGATCTGATTCTGGCAGGTGCGGTTCTGCTGATTGCCGGAATCCTTGCCCTGGCGCTTCGGCTGCCGAAAACGGAAAATGG
>CAVLAW010000302.1:0-2754 GCA_963661155.1 Tidjanibacter massiliensis
GAGGAGAGCCGGGTTCTCATCCCATGTAATGATGTCGATCTTCTCGCCGTTCAGCTCGTTAACAACAGCGTTGACACGGCTTCCGTTCATGCCGACACATGCTCCGACTGCATCTACGTTCGGATCGTTGGACCATACAGCCATCTTGGTACGGCTTCCTGCCTCACGGGCAATGCTCTTGATCTCTACGATGCCTTCTGCGACCTCGGAAACCTCGGACTCGAAAAGACGTTTTACGAGTTCCGGATGCGTACGGGATACCATGACTTTCGGTCCCTTGGTTGTATTTTTTACTTCCAGAACGTATACTTTAACACGCTGGGTCGGCTCGAATTTCTCGCCTTTTACCTGCTCATTCTCGGTCAGCAGAGCATCTACTTTACCGAGGTTGATGCTGACGTTGCGTCCTACGTAGCGCTGAACAACACCTGTTACAACATCGTGCTCTTTCTCGAAGTACTGATCAAACAGAACTTTACGCTCTTCCTCGCGGATCTTCTGAAGAATGACGTTTTTGGCATTCTGGGTTGCAATACGGCCGAACTCTTTGGACTTGATCTCTACCGGAACAATGTCGCCGAGCTCATAGCGGGAGTCTGCGCGTTTTGCATCAGAAAGTGCGATCTCCATGATCGGATCCTGCACCAGGTCAACAACGGTCTTTTCAGCAACTACTTTGAAGTCACCGGTCTGGGCGTTGATGCTTACTTTTACGTTGTCTGCTTTGCCGAAATGGTTTTTACAGGCCTGGATCAGCGACTGCTCGATTGCCTCCAGCAGGGTATCTTTGCTGATATTCTTTTCTTTTTCAAGAACCTCAAGGGCCTCCATTAATTCTGTATTCATTTTTCTCTTTTCCTCCTGTATCTGCGTCTGTTTAGAAATCAAATGCTAAACGGATCAATGCAATATCGCTTTTCTGGAAAACGCGTTCTGTTCCGTCTTCCTCTTCAATGGTCACACTGTTATCATCATATGCGGTGAGTATTCCGTAAAATTCCCGGTTTCTCTCGATCGCACGGTATGTCCGGATTTCCAGCTCTTTTCCCATACTTCTCTTGTAGTCCTTCTCTTTTTTCAAAGGACGGCCAAGTCCCGGGGAGCTGATTTCCATAATATAGCTCTCATCGATAAAGTCCTCTTCATCCAGCCGATCAGAAAACGCACGGCTGACGATTTCGCAGTCATCCGAGGTAATTCCGCCTTCTTTGTCGATGTAGGCACGCAGGTACCAGGTACCGCCCTCTTTGACATACTCCACATCCACCAGTTCAAAACCATTGGCTTCTACAATCGGAGTGATCAGTTCTTCTGCCTTCTGTTCGTATTCTTCTCTTCTGCTCAAATCCTCACCACCTTTTTGATTTTGCGGAAACGCCGAAACGTTTCCACATACTCCGAAAAAAGCTCCACCGGAGCTTTTTCTGGATACCGAGTAACAAGAAAGAGTGGACGAAATCGTCCACTCCTTAACAGTCACTTATTAACAGATTTACTATAGCACCTTTTCACAGTAATTGCAAGGGCTATTTTTCAATTTTTCCTTTATTTATCGCGTTTTTCCTGCTTTTTGCTGTCCGACTCCGCACAGATATGAACGTCGAGCTGATTATACGGGATGGAAATTCCCGCTACGTCGAACTCTTCTTTGATGCGCTCGTTCATCTTCCACTTGACCGGCCAGTAGTTTTCCGTTGCGACCCAGGCACGGAGACCTACGGTAATCGCGCTCTCGCCCAGCTCATCGACAAAAAACTGCTGCTCCTCTTCCTGAAAATGCGGTTCTTCCTTGACGAGGCGGCGCAGGATGTCCTTCGCCGTTTTGATATCGGACTCGTAGGAAATACCGACTTTGATCTCCAGCTTTCTTCGATCCATCGCCGTCACATTGATGATCGTGTGGTTCGTCAAGTTCGCATTTGGAATCATAATCGTCCGGTTGTCAATGCTGTTGATCGTCGTGTAGTACATCTCGATCTTTTTGACCGTTCCCTCCTGGCCTTCGCCTGGGAAGATGATGTAGTCGCCGACCTTAAACGGCTTTAACAGCAGAATCATCACGCCGCCCGCAAAGTTCGAGAGACCGCCCTGCAATGCCAGGGAAATCGCCACGCCGGCTGATGCGATGGCCGCTGCGATGGATGCTGCCGATATGATGCCGAGCTGTACGATGATCGTCAGCACCAGCAATGCGTTCAGACTGTATTTCACCAGAGAGACGGTGAAGCTGATCACCGCCTCCTCCATGTGGAAACGCCGCATGTTCTTCCGGATCAGGCCGCAGAGCCACAGGATCAGTTTGCGCGCAATCAGATAAAAGATCAACGCAAACACGATTTTCAATACCATATCGGCAGCCGAGGAAGCCTTATTCAGCCAGTATTGATAGATGCGTTCTGCTGCTGTCAGATTTACCATGGATTATTTCTCCTCTGTCTCAAACTTTCTCTGCAGTTCTTCGCCGAGCTCGCTCATGCCTGCGTTCTTTTTCGGTTTTGCCGCCGGTTTCGCTTCTGGCTTTGCTTCTGCTTTTGTTTCCAGTTTCTGTTCCGGCTTCTGAACTGCTTTTTCTGCTTTCTTTGCTGCGGTTTTTGCAGTCTTTACAACGGTCTCAACCGCTTTTTTCGCGGTTTTTGCCGGCTCTTTTTTCGTACCCGCTTTGGTTTCGTCTTCCTTGCGGTATTTCTCTACGGCTTTTGCTGCCTCTGCCGCTGCGGATTTTCCGGCTTTCACCAGCTTGTCCACTGTCTGCTC
>CAVLAW010000303.1:0-2711 GCA_963661155.1 Tidjanibacter massiliensis
AGTGAGAGCGGCGAGTTCGTTATGCTGGATGAGTTCAAAGAGCAGACCAACGTAGACGTTGAAATGAAAATCTATCCGTATGAGACAGCAACCGAGAGACTGAACCTCGACCTGAACTCTGGAGATTACGCTGATGTCATCGGTGGATGGACCTTAAGCGATAACGCAATCCTGACCTACGGTGTAAACCAGGGTGTATTCATTCCGCTGGAAGACTATTTCGAGAAATACTGCCCGAACATCTCTGCAATCCTGGATCTGCCGGGCGTAAGAGAGAAAATGACAGCACCGGACGGACACATCTACACCATTCCGTACGTATGCTCCGATACAACCGTTGGATACAGCCCATACATCAACTCCAAATGGCTGGAGAACGTTGGCATGAGCATGCCGACCACAACCGACGAGTTTGAAACTGTATTAAAAGCATTCAAAGAGCAGGATGCAAACGGCAACGGCGATACCACCGACGAGATCCCGTTCTCTACTGACCCGAACAACAAACACATCGAGGCTATGGCTGGTTACTTCGGACTTCCGATGAACAAAATCGGTGTTGCCATCAAAGATGAGAAAGTTGTTTACGGCGGTGTCAGCAATACATACCGTGAGTTCCTTTCCTGGTTCCACAAACTGTATGCAGAAGGCCTTGTAGACGTAGAGCTTTACACGCAGGACAGTTCCACATGGGAAGGTAAAGGAAACCAGGATCTGTACGGTGTTTCCATCGCATACGGAAGCAACGAGTTCACCGGAATCCCGGCAGCACAGGAAAAAGGTGATTTCGATTCTCTGCCGGTTCTGAACACAGACAACGGCGGAATCTGGCTGCGTGATACTGAAGGATTCAGCGTATACAGAACACAGGCTGTCATCACAAACAAAGCAGAGCATCCGGAAATCATCTGCCGTTGGTTTGACAATGCATTTGCACTGGAGAACGGCATCGGCTGCAACAGAGGACCGGTTGGCGTGATCGTAAACAAAGAGGATGACGGATACCATGCAATCGACACCAGCACACTGTCTGAGGAAGATCAGGAGAAATATTCCTGGAGCAACCTGTGGCCGCAGTCCCTGCCGAAATATCTGCCGTCTGACTTCGAGTTTGTAGAGGAAAACCCGCTGTATGATGAGAAGAAAGCAACAGAGGAAACTTACGAGCCGAACCTGACCGAGAGCATTATCCCGTCCTACTGGATCGACCTCGACAAGATTGATACTTTCTCTGATACAAACACAGCAATCAAAGATTACTTCGAGCAGCAGCAGGCACAGTTCGTATGCGGCGAGCTTGACATCGACAACGATGCTGACTGGCAGGCATATGTAGATGGTATGTACTCTCTTGGCTTGGAAGACTGGGTAGCTACTCAGGGTATCGAGGAAATTGCAGAATAATTTTAAGAAGTTTTTCAGAAATCTATTAGGTGTATTAAAAAAGGCATATTACCGTTTACACTGTAATATGCCTTTTTTGTTGCCAAACAGTATGAATTTTGGTCTTACAGACGGAATTTATGGGAGAAATATTTGTTCGGAAATTGACAGGAGGATATAAGATATGATGCAGGACTGGTTCCGGAACGCAAAGCTGGGCATTTTTATCCACTACGGCATTTACGCGGTGGGTGATGTGTCCGAATCATGGTCGTTCCACAATGGAAATATTTCTTATGAAGATTACATGAAACAGTGTGAAGGCTTTACCGCTTCGAAATTTGATGCGAAGAAATGGGCAGAGCTGTTCAAAAAAGCAGGTGCGCAGTACGTCGTTATGACTTCCAAGCATCACGACGGTGTTGCTCTGTTTGATACCAAGTACAGCGACTTAAGCGTTGTGAAAAAGACACCGGCGGCACGCGATCTCGTAAAAGAGTACACAGCGGCCATGCGTGAGGCGGGCCTGAAAGTCGGCCTTTACTATTCGCTGATCGACTGGTCCGATCCGCAGTACCGCACGATTTATCCGGAAGGCATGACAAAAGAGGAGTGCCTGAACGATATCTACGGGTCCCCGGCCGGAAAAGAGGAAGAGCCGGAGAAGTGGCAGGAGTTTCTGGAGTTCAACAATCATCAGTTAAAAGAGCTGATGACGAATTACGGAACAGTGGATCTTCTGTGGTTCGACGGTGACTGGGAGCGGAGCGCAGCACAGTGGAAAATGCCGGAATTCCGGGAATATCTGCATACGCTGAATCCGAATGTTGTGCTGAACTCGAGAATGCAGGGTTACGGAGATTATGAGACACCGGAGCAGGGCATCCCGCTGTACGGACCGAAGGGCGAGTGGGAATTCTGCACGACGATCAATGATTCCTGGGGATATCGTCCGTCGGACAACGATTACAAGAGCAGCGGACAGATTGTGCGTATGTTCTGCGACTGCATCACACTCGGCGGCAGAATGCTGCTGGACATCGGACCGAAAGAGGACGGAACGCTTGATGAGCGCCAGGAGAAGGTGCTGCTGGATCTCGGCGGATGGATTCATGATCATGAGGAAGCGGTATTCGGAACGGATCCGGGACTGGATTATAATCATTTCCTCGGAGGAAGCACGATTTCGGCAGATAAGAAGACAATTTATCTTTTCGTTTACGACAGACCGCAGGAGACGCTGTGCGTGAAGGGAATCAAGACACCGGTCAAGAAGGTGACGGTTCTGCACACAGGCGAGGAGCTTCGGTTCTCTTACACGGGTGCGC
>CAVLAW010000304.1:0-2684 GCA_963661155.1 Tidjanibacter massiliensis
GTTCAGAACCAAGGCACTGCTGGAGCTGCTGGGCGGTCTGTCCCAGTCTAATGCGCAGGGCGAATATTATCTGACTGACACCGTTGGTCTGGCACTGGAACGGGGCTGGAAGGCGAGCGCATACCGAAGCGAAAATCCGGATGTGATCCTGGGCGCAAATACCCGAAAGGATCTGCTGCATCTGAACAAGGTGGCGCAGGAACGCGTTCTGGAAAAGCACATGGACAACGGCGTCAACTTTGTTAATATGGACGGCATTATCATCGGCAATGATGTCGAGATCGGTGCGGAGACAACCATTCTGCCGGGTACTATTTTAAGAGGTAAAACCAAGATCGGCGCAAAGTGCGTGATCGGGCCGAACTGTCTCATTGAGGACTGCAGGATCGGCGATCATGTGACGCTGAATTATGTTCAGGCGTTTGAGTCTGAAATCGAGGATGCCGTCAAGGCAGGGCCGTTTGTACATATCCGCCCCAATTCTCACCTCAAGAACGGTGTCAAGATCGGCGACTTTGTAGAGGTCAAGAACTCTACCGTAGGGGAACAGACTGCGATTGCACACCTCACCTATGTGGGCGACAGCGATGTAGGCAAGAAGGTAAACTTCGGCTGCGGTACAGTCACCGTAAACTATGACGGTCTGAAAAAGCAGCGCTGTGTCATCGGCGACAACTGCTTTATCGGCTGCAATACCAATCTGATCGCACCGGTAGAACTGGGTAAGGGTGCTTATACTGCCGCAGGTTCTACTGTTACTAAGGATGTGCCGGATTATGCCCTGGCGGTAGAGCGCGCAGACCTCAAGGTCAAGGAGGGCTACAGCCTGAAAAAACTGAAGAGCAAGCTGTTCCCGGAGGATGACGCAAAGAAATAAAGATAGTACTGCACGGAGTTTTTCTGTGCAGCATCGTCCCTACTGCAAAAAGACCATGGGCTTATGGGGACAACTTTTTTGAAATACGAAAGGATTCATGCGGCATCGGGCGTTTCCGGTGCCGCATGAAGCAGGTTAAAGAGAAAATGGGTATTTTTGATCTATTCAAGCAGATCGAGTCGGGTTCTGCCGGAAATGTTCACGGCAGGCTGACTTGGATCGTTGCCGGACTGGGAAATCCTGGTCTGGAATATGAGAACACCCGGCACAATGCCGGCTTTCTGGCGGTGGAAGAACTGGCGAAGCAGTGCGACGTGAAGCCGGATCAGATGAAGTTTAAATCCAACTGCTGCGAGGCGATGCTGGGAGAAGTGCGCTGTCTGCTGATGAAGCCCACCACTTATATGAATCTCAGCGGTGATGCCATCGCGGCTGCGGCAAACTTTTACAAGATCCCGCCGGAGCAGGTGCTGGTCATCTATGATGATATCTCTCTGCCGCCAGGAAAGCTGCGCCTGCGCCGAAAGGGCAGCGCCGGCGGACATAACGGCATCAAGAGCATCATTGCACAGCTGGGCACAGAGGAATTTCCCCGTATCCGGGTGGGCGTGGGCGCAAAGCCCAATCCCCAGTACGATCTGGCGGACTGGGTGCTGTCGAAGTTCAGCGAAGAGGATATGGCCGCTTTGCAGCCGGCGCTGGAGCATGCGGCAGATGCGGCGAAAAAGATCGTCGGCGGCGATATGAACGGCGCAATGAATCTGTACAGTCATTGAGAACCTGTCTTCACAAGCGTATACATGTGTCTTTTCGGCAAATTTTGCTGCATACTGCGTGAAAAATACTTGCTGGGCGAGAGCCCGCCTGCGTATTTTTGCCTTGTCTGCAACAAAATTATGCTCGAAAATCCACACATATTTCTTGTGAAGACAGGTTCTTACTTCCGGTGGAAGAGGCCCTTTTTCTCATACGGTTCACTTTCGTGAGAGAGCAGGGTATAGCCGATGCCCTTGATCTCCTTGTCCAGCATGGAGATATCTACCGGCGCTTCACTGATGATGACCGTCTCACCGTTCTTTGCAGAAGAAGTCACCTTTTTTACGTTGCAGTTCTGGCGCACCAGGTCGTTCATATGTGCTTCGCACATGCTGCACATCATACCGTCGATTTTTAATGTTGTCTTTACCATGATCGTTACCGCCTTTCTCGTTATGGTACGCCTCTATTATATACCCTGTAGGGGTATTTGTCAAGAGCCTTTTTACAAAACATGTGAAAAGATCTGTTCCGAAACCGGGGCACTTCTTGTGCAAAAAACAGAAACCTGCCGTCGCCGTGGAGTGTGCCGCCGGGGATTCGGGTTTTGCATACGATTTTGATAGAATGATATTGCTTTGCACGATTTTTGCGATGCAAGATTCTGCTGCTTTGCACAATTTGTGCGAAAAATAAGCAACATCTGTGGTTGCATCTTCCGGAGAATCATGCTATAATAGAGTCAATGCAATTGTACTTTTATTTGGATTTTTCGGGATTTTTTCCATGTTCTCCGGGAAAAATCAGGAAAATCCGCCGAACGCAAAGGAGAACGACATGAAAATTGGAGTGATCGGACACAACTACTCCCACGGTGCAGATTTTGTGATGGACTATCCGGACGGGCCGGGCTGTTATCTGTTCCTTCTGGTGAAAACGCCTGCACGATTTTTATTGAATGGGAAAAAGTTGCGTCTGGAAAAGAACACGATCGTATTTTTCACCCCGCACACTGCCTGCCGCTATGAAGCAGAAAACGGCATCTACACCG
>CAVLAW010000305.1:0-2667 GCA_963661155.1 Tidjanibacter massiliensis
TGGATGCACAGGAAGGCATCGTGGATGAACGCTTGTATGCGTTTGAGAAGTTTGTAAGTAATATCAAGAAGCTGATCGGGGCAGCTCGGGAACATGGGATAGAGGTTCTTTATGTTCAGCACGATGATGGGCCGGGTACTGGATTTTCTATCGGGGATGATGAGTTTGAAATCTATTCCGAGTTTCAGCCGATGCCGACTGAAAAACGATTCGTTAAGACTGTATGCAGTGCTTGTAAGAAAGAGAGTGGTCTGCTGGAGTACCTGTCAGCAAAAGACGAAAAAGATGTGATGGTCTGCGGAATTATGACTGACTTCTGCATCAATGCTACCGTAGAGGCCGGTTTTGAACATGGACTGCATATGATCGTTCCTGCCCATGCAAATTCCACGCAGGACAATGCATACATGACCGGGGAACAGAGTTATCATTACTACAATGAGTTCCTCTGGCCGGAACGCTATGCGGACTGCGTATCCATGGATCGGGCAGTGGGGTTACTCAATGGAAAAGTATGATATTTTAGGGCTGTCATTTGTGCGAATAAAATGAAATTTTTATTGACTTAATTAATACAATAGTTATAATAATTATTAAAAGAAAGGAGGAGAGGGAAATGAAGGATACAGCACAGCTTCGGATTGAAAATAAAAAGAAGCTCCGCACGGTTCTGCGGGATGGGAACGAATATACGAAACAGGAGCTTGCCAGGCGGACGGGGCTTTCTGCGGCGACCTGCAATACGCTGATTAATGAGATGGATGCAGAAGGAGAAGTTACGGGCCGTAAGCTTCAGATCGGGGAGGTCGGGCGGAGTTCGCAGGCGTACAAAATGAATGAAGCGTATGAGTATACCCTGTGTGTCTGGTTCGAAATGATTGATGATTCGCGGGTTCTGTATTTGTATCTTCTGAATGCACTTGGCGCAGTCGAAGAGAAGAAAAAAGAAGAGTTTTTGTCTCTTACGGAATCGCTTCTTCTGACAGAAATTGAGAAGGTGATGCATTCTAGAAAGAACATTGCGGCGATTATGATTGGAACGCCGAGTCTTTTAAAAGAGGGGAAAATCTCGCACTGCGATATCCCGGAACTGGATGGATGCGATCTTGTCGGGGATCTGCAGGAAAAATATCCGGTGCTGGTTCATATGGAAAATGATATGCATTACCGGGTATATGGCTATTACAAAAAGAAATGCCGCCCGGATCAGATTGTCACGCTGGCGAATTTTCCGCTGCATGTGCTCCCTGGAATGGCGAGTGTCCACCGCGGGGAAGTGATTGCCGGGAAAAGCGATCTTGCCGGAATGACAGGCTTTCTGGTATTCCCGTTTGACCGGGAAGAACAGAAAAAACGTCTCTGTCCGGATCAGGCGATGCCGATTCTGGTACAGATGACGGTCGCAGATATCGTTCTGATCAACCCCGACATCATGATCTGCACCGGCGCGCTGGTAAATGGGGATGTGACGGGAAAACTGGAGAAAGAATGCGAAAACTACATTCCGAAGGAGCACATGCCGAATTTCCGCTATCAGGAAGACACCGGCGAAGATTACCTTGCGGGAATGTATGAAAAAGCAATGGAACTGGAGGAAAAATGGGTATGACAGAGTGGGAAAAACTGCAGCGGGGAGAAAGATACAACGATCTCGACGAGGATCTGTATGACCGCAGAATCCGCGCGAAAAAGCTGTTCCGCGCCTACAACCGGACCGAGGAAGAGGATGATGAAAAACGCAGACAGCTCCTTGACGAACTGTTCGCAAAGACCGGGGAAAACGTGTGGATTGAACCGAATTTCAGATGTGAATACGGCAGCAACATTGAAATCGAAGATCATGTCTATATCAACTTTGATTGCGTGATTCTGGACTGCTCCAGAGTGAAAATCGGCGCACACAGCCTTCTTGGCCCGCGCATCGGTATTTATGCTGTAAACCATGCACTGGATGCCGCGGAACGCCTTGCGGGCGACTGCGTTGGAAAACCAGTCACGATCGGAAAAAATGTCTGGATCGGCGGTGACACCAAAATACTTGCTGGCGTGACGATCGGCGACAACACGGTAATTGGAGCAGGCAGCGTTGTGACAAAAGATATCCCATCCGGTGTCGTGGCGGTTGGAAATCCGTGCCGCGTACTCCGGAAAATTACAGAAAAAGATAAACTCAGAAAATAAAAGAAAGGCAGGAAAAAACAAGATGACGGAGAAAGAAAAAATGGTAAGACAGATGATGTATGATGCAAACTACGACGAGGAGATTCTGGCAGACCGCGATGCGGCAAAAGAAATGTGTTACGACTACAACATGCTGCGCCCGTCTGAGAAAGAAAAACAGACTGAGCTCCTCAAAAAACTGCTCGGAAAAACAGGAGAAAACATCATCATCACGGCTCCGTTCTGGTGCGATTACGGATATAATATTGAGGTCGGCGAAAACTTCTATGCCAACCATAACCTGGTCATCCTTGACGGCGCAAAAGTAACATTCGGCGACAACATTTTCATTGCACCGGACTGCGGTTTCCACACAGCAGGCCATCCGATCGATTATGACCGCAGAAACCAGGGACTTGAGTACGCATACCCGATCACCGTCGGAGATAATGTTTGGATCGGAGCAGGTGTTCAGATGATGCCAGGAGTCACGATCGGAAGCAACGT
>CAVLAW010000306.1:0-2663 GCA_963661155.1 Tidjanibacter massiliensis
CTGTACAACTACGGCGCGGCGATTCTGCGTGCGGTCGGCGATACGAAACGGCCGCTGTATTTCCTGATTGTATCCGGTATTATCAACGCTTGTCTGAACCTGTTTCTTGTAATCGTGTTCAGCCTCGGGGTAGCCGGTGTGGCGATTGCGACTGTGGTTTCACAGGCGATTTCCTGTGTGCTGGTACTGCGCTGCCTCTATAAGAGCGAGGGAAGCTATCAGCTCCGGTTCTCGAAACTGTGCCTAAAAAAAGAGTATATTATCCCGATTTTCCAGGTCGGCGTACCGGCGGGCATTCAGAGTACCGTCATCAACTTCTCGAATGTGCTGCTGCAGTCATCCGTCAATTCCTTCGGTTCGATTGCGATGGCAGGCTACACGGCGGCCAACAATGTGCTGGGATTTTTATACACATCCGTCAACTCCGTCACCCAGGCGTGCATGAGCTTCACGAGCCAGAACTACGGTGTCGGAAAATACAAACGAATGGATAAGGTACTGATTGACTGCCTGATTCTCTCCAGCGGCATCGCACTGGTGATGGGCGGCGGCGCGTATCTGTTCGGTACGGAAATCCTGCAGATTTACACCGAGGACCCGGATGTCATCCGCTGCGGTATGGAAATTCTGTCGATCACGACGGTTCCGTATTTCCTCTGCGGTATCATGGACCTCTTCCCAGGCGCCCTGCGCGGCATGGGATGCTCGGCGGTGCCGATGATTCTGTCCGTCATCGGAACGGTCGGAACGCGAATCGTGTGGATCTTCGGCATTTTCCCGCAGCACCGCTCGCTGTATGTGCTGTTCATTTCCTATCCGGGATCGTGGATCATCACGATTATCATGCAGGTGATCTGCTATCTGATTGTGCGCAAGAAGGTTCATGCACGGGCGGCAGCCGTATAAAAACCAGAAAAAAGACAAAAAAACCAGAAAAACAGCGGATAAGTCCATTTTTCAGTGGAATTATCCGCTGTTGTGTGATAAGATGGCTGTATGCGAGGAGGCAGGTAGACGGGTACAGAGACACCTGCCTCTACTTTATTGCAAAATTACAAAGGAGAGAAGAGAGACATATGAAAAAGTTTTATGCATGGTATCAGAAGCATATTACAGGTGCGATCTTTACCGGACTGATTCTCGGTATTTTAACCGGACTTCTTCTGGCAGACCGCTTTGCGCCGATTCTGACTGTAACCGGCGTGATCGGCGGCATCTACATGAACGCCCTGAATATGATGATTTTCCCGATGGTATTCTGCTCGATCGTCATGGGTATCTGTAGCATCGGAAATGCAAAAACGACAGGTAAGATCACCGGCTACTCGATGATTTTCTTCCTGTGCACCACCGCGATTGCAAGTGCAGTCGGCATTATCATTCCAAGACTGATCCGCCTCGGAAAAGGCGTCCATTTTGAGATGGCTACCTCCGACATTCAGGCGACCGAGATGACCAGTATTCTTGACACAATCAAAAACCTGATCCCGTCCAACCCGGTTAAGGCGTTTGCAGAGGGCAACATGCTTCAGGTCCTCGTCTTCGCTGTCGTTGTCGGCTTTACGCTGATTGCGATCGGAGAGAAGGGACAGCCGCTTTTAAACGTGATCGACTCCTTAAATGAGGTCTGTTTAAAAATCATCAGCACGGTTATGTACTTTACCCCGATCGGTGTCTTCTGTACGATCGTGCCGGTTGTGGAGGCAAACGGAACGAAAACGATCGTTTCCCTGGCAACACAGCTCATCATTCTGTACGTCGCATTCTACGGTTTTGCGATCGTCATTTACGGCGGCGCTGTGAAACTTCTCGGCAAGACGAGCCCGGTCAAATTCTTTAAGGCGATCATGCCGGCAGCCCTGAATGCCTTCGGAACGTGCTCCAGCTCCGCGACGATCCCGATCAGCAAGCGCTGCGTCGAGGAAGAACTCGGCGTTTCGAACCAGATCAGCAGTATCGCGATTCCGCTCGGTGCAACCGTCAACATGGATGCGGTATCGATTCTGATGTCGTTCATGATCATGTTCTTCGCGAACGCCTGCGGCATCAACATCAGCATTTCGATGATGGTGATCATCCTGCTCGCCAACGTCCTGCTTTCCGTCGGAACACCGGGTATCCCGGGAGGCGCGATCGCATCGTTCGCAGCACTCGCCACGATGGCAGGCCTTCCGGCCGGCGTCATGGGCGTTTACATCAGCATCAACACACTGTGTGACATGGGCGCCACCTGCGTCAACGTCCTCGGCGACATGGCAGGCTGCGTTGTGTTGCAGGAGAAAATCAATCTGGAAGAAAAATAAAAGATTGATACATAACAAAAAGAGGGATTCTTTAAAAAAGAAAACCCTCTTTTTGTATGCATAGAAATATTAAATATAGTCCGAAACGTATGGAATATGGTGGAACAGCAGATCGTCCAGGCATTCCACAGTCTCCGGCGTCGTCTCAATGAGCGCCATCTCGTACAGCTTCGCAGGCGTAATGCTCCATAAACTGCACGACATCGATGATGCGTCCCATCGAGTACGGGCGGAAGGTTAAGTTCGAATCTTTCGTTTGAATCATGGATTACTCCCTCATTTTATTGTGAATCAAAGTATAGTGAATCAGATACCTTCTTTTTTTCGTAAATATTCTACCATAAGAAACACGGTTTGTGC
>CAVLAW010000307.1:0-2659 GCA_963661155.1 Tidjanibacter massiliensis
GAGCTATGAGGAATAGTTAATCGTTCAAGAGCTTTACAAGGCGGCAATTTCTGCTTGGCGTAAACAGCAGAGCAGTTTGCAAATAGGAAAACAAAAAAAGGAGTGGCGAATATTATGAAAAAGAAAATGGCATCCGTATTTCTGACAGGTATCCTGGCATCATCCTTTTTGCTGACCGGATGCGGCAGCAGCGACACAAAGAGCAGCAGTGCTTCTTCCGCAGCAGCATCTTCTGCCAGTGAGTCCGGCGACCTTCTGGAGCAGATTCAGAGCAAGGGTGAAATCGTTGTAGCGATGGAAGGAACCTGGGCTCCGTGGACCTATCACGATGAGGACGACAACCTGGTTGGCTATGACGTAGAGGTTGCACAGCAGATCGCTGAGAAACTCGGCGTAAAAGCAACATTTGTAGAGGGCGAGTGGGACGGTCTTCTTGCAGGAATCGATTCCGGCCGGTACGATATCATGGTAAATGGTGTGGATATCACAGAGGAGCGTGCTGAAAAATACAGCTTCTCCGATCCATATGCATACAACCGCACCGCTGTTATCGTAAACGCTAATAACGATGAAATCCAGTCAATGGAAGACCTCGACGGAAAGAGTACCGCAAACACCATTTCCAGTACGTATGCAGAGGTTGCCGAGAAATACGGCGCAACCGTTACCGGCGTTGACGATCTGGAGCAGACGTTCGAGCTTCTCTTAAGCGGCCGTATCGATGCAACGCTGAATGCAGAGGTGACGTATTACGATTACATGAAAGCACACCCGGATGCAGAGATCAAGATCGCGTGCCTCGATCCGGAATCCACAAAAGTCGGCATTCCGATGAAAAAAGGCGATGAGACCAAGACACTGCTTGAGGCAGTCAACAAAGCGCTTGGTGAGCTTTCTGAGGACGGAACTCTGACTGAGCTTTCCGAGAAATACTTTGGAACCGATATCTCGAAAGCAGCAGAGGAATAAGATACAAAACAAAGAAGGTTATCAATCATGATTGCAAATTATCATACCCATACCTGGCGGTGCCGTCATGCGGACGGAACAGAGCGGGAGTATGTGGAACGTGCCATCGAGGGCGGCCTTAAAATCCTCGGATTTTCCGATCATTCCCCGTATCCGTTTCCGGACGGCTACGATTCCGGCATGCGGATGCGGCTTGATCAGGTGGAAGATTATGTGGACACCGTGCTTGCGCTGCGGAAAGAATATGAAAAGGATATCGAGATTCATCTTGGACTCGAAACGGAGTATTTCCCGAGACTCTGGGATCAGCTGATTAAGTTTCTGTCGGACTATCCGTTTGAATATTTTATCCTCGGCCAGCACAGTCTGGGAAATGAGATTGAAAAAATTCTCTACAGCGGCAATGGAACGACAGAAGAAAAGTATCTGAAGCAGTACGTGGATCAGTGTCTGGCAGGTCTTGATACGGGAAAATATCTGTATCTGGCGCATCCGGATCTTTTTCTGTTCAACGGCGACGAAGCCGTTTTCGACCGCGAGTACCGGAGACTCTGCCGCGAGGTGAAAAAGAGAAACATTCCGCTGGAAATCAATTTCCTGGGTCTGATGGAAGAAAGATGGTATCCGAACGAAAAGTTCTGGAAGATTGCAGGCGAAGAAGGAAACATCGCCGTTTTCGGCTGTGACGCCCATACGCCGAAGGCAGTCTGGAATCCGGAGACGGAACAGAAGGCGTTGCAGTTAGCGGCAAAATATGGTCTGAAAGTACAGGAGACCGTTCCGATGCCGAAAACATTTTAAAACGAAATAGGAATAATAAAAAGCTGTTCTTTTCTGGTGAGAATTTTAAAAACTCCCACTGAAAAAACAGCTTTTTTGATGGAAATTTAATTTATGCTTTTTTCTCATGCATCAGCCGCACCGCCTCTTCTCGTCGGCGCAGAATCTTTCGGATCGAAGTCCAGTAAACGATCATCGAGACAACCGGGCCGATCAGGGAGGAGAATGCGCCGATCATCGTGAGAACAGGGCCGCAGATACCGACACCTGCAAGTGCAAGATCACCGACATTGACAATATGACCGATGTACATACGGTCTACGATACTGTACAGGACACTCACGAACTGTGCCAGCATACTGGGAAAAGCAATACGGGGAACCAGCTTTCCGATCGGATCGGTTCCGAGATGTTTTACAGTTTTCATAGAAAAATACCTTATCGTTTTCAATTTTGGGGAATAGACAGCAAAAGCAGCATGCCCAAAACAAAATCCAGAAGACTTTGTTTTGGACATGCTGCTTTTGAACTGTTCTGATAGATCAGACGGCAGAAAAATTATTCTGCAAGAGTGGTCAGATCTACTTTGAAATCGTCAGATCCCTGTCCGTCTACGGTGTAGTAAGCGGCTCTCTGCTCGGCGTTCAGGTAAATTTTGATCTCGCCCTTTAATCCGTTTGCTTTTACTTCTTTTTTGATGACTGCTTCCAGGTCTTTCATGGAAACTTTTGTCTCGAAGATCTCAAGAACGGTATCAGTTACTTTTGTCATTTTACGTGGGGTTTTGGTTGCTTCTGCCATAGTTTCAGTGGTCTCCTTTTTTAATGTTTTTTTTACGGTTTCTTTTTTTGCTTCTTTTTTCGGCTCTTTTGCAGCTTCTGCTTTGCTTTCGGCTGCGTCTGTATGTAAG
>CAVLAW010000308.1:0-2653 GCA_963661155.1 Tidjanibacter massiliensis
ATGCTGAAGGCAGACATGAACGATGCCACCAAACTGGCTCTTCTCGACAGTTTTGAGCAGGTGCTCGGCCTTGACCTTCTCACCCACGCTGAGACAAAGAGAAAAGAAGCGGCCAAAACGACTTCTGCTTCCACTGCTTCCGGTTATCAGATTACTGGAGAGGGTGACCCGGAAATCGACGCACTCGTTTTAAAACGGTACGAAGCAAAGAAAGCGAAAAACTTTGCGGAGGCTGATAAGATCCGTGACGACCTGAAAGCACAGGGCATTGAAGTTGCCGATGTGCGCGGCGGAGCCGTCTGGAAGCGGATCTGATCCAACCGAAAGAGGAGTCCTCACCTGAAACGAAAAATTAAAATCCAGCAGGTAAGTTCCTGGAGTATCGGCATTACCCTTGTTCTGGCGGTGATTTTCTTTTTTATTTCCTACGAAGGAAAAAAGGATTTTCATGTTCTGAAGACGACGACCGACCAGTATATTACCTGCGAAAACGCGGCAAAACAGCTGCAGGACGGCTTGGATTATCTGACCGAGCAGGTTCGCCTCTACGTTGCAACCGGCCAGCAGATGTACATGGATCTCTATTTTGAGGAGGCCAATGTCACGATGCGCCGCGATCATGCTTTAGAAAACCTGCAGAAATCATTCGGCGGAACGGATATCTTTGATGCCCTGCAGAAGGCTATGGACGTTTCCTTAAGTGTCGGCGTTGCCTTCACCGACCGGGAAAAACCGGGAGACAGCCTCTTTAAAGATGCTGACAAGGCGCTGTACAAGACGAAAGAAAATGGAAAGTGCGGCTGCTCTTTCTGCGCGCAAAGGCGGTACCCGCTGTCGGGATACCGCCTTTGCTTTGTTTCTTCTTTATTTTTTTCTTTATTTAATAATACGAACCTTTAATACGCCGTCAACCGCTTCGAGGGCTTTTACCATCTCCTCGGTTGCTTCGCTTTCCAGATCCATCATGGTATAAGCGTAGTCGCCTTTACCTTTGTTTGTCATATCGCTGATATTGACACCTGCATCACCCATAACAGTTGTGAACGCACCCAGCATACCAGGAATGTTCTTGTGGCAGATCGTCACACGGCCTGCGCCGCTGCATACGCCCATATCGCAGTTCGGGAAGTTGACGGAGTTTTTGATGTTTCCGTTCTCCAGAAAATCACGAACCTCTTTGACAGCCATGACTGCACAGTTGTCCTCGGATTCTTTTGTAGAAGCTCCAAGGTGCGGGGTAACGATCGTTCCCTCTGCGCCGACTACCTTCGGGTTTGCAAAGTCGGTCACGTATTTCTTCATTTTTCCGGCTTTTAAGGCTTCCAGAACAGCATCTTCATCCACAAGAAGATCTCTTGCATAGTTCAGAAGAACGACGCCCTCTTTCATCTCGTCGATCGCTGCTTTGTTGATCATGCCCTTTGTGCTGTCCATCAGCGGCACATGGATGGTGATGTAATCGCAGGTGCGGTAGATGTCCTCTACATTCTGGATGTGATGGATGTCGCGGGACAGATTCCATGCGGCATCAACAGAGATATAAGGATCGTATCCGTATACTTCCATACCAAGATGCGTTGCTGCATTTGCCACAAGCTGGCCAATCGCACCAAGTCCGATGATACCGAGCTTCTTTCCGCTGATCTCACAGCCGGCAAATTTCTTTTTCTGTTTCTCTGCTGTCTTTGCGATGTCGCCGTCTTCTTTGTCGCTCTTGACCCACTCGATACCGCCTGCGATATCACGGGATGCCAGCAGCATGCCGGCAAGTACAAGCTCTTTGACACCGTTTGCATTTGCTCCCGGTGTGTTGAAAACAACAATACCCTGCTCTGCGCAGTCGGTAAGCGGAATGTTGTTGACGCCGGCTCCTGCTCTTGCTACGGCAAGGAGGCTCTTCGGCAGTTCCATGCCGTGCATGGCTGCGCTTCTTACCAGAACTGCATCGGCATCCGCCAGATTTTCGGTCTGCTGATAGTTTTCATTAAAATTTGCAAGGCCTACACCTGCAATTGGATTTAAGCAATGATACTGGAACATTAGAGATTCTCCTCCTCGAACTTTTTCATGAAGGCAACGAGTGTTTCTACGCCTTCTTTTGGCATAGCATTGTAGATACTTGCACGCATACCGCCGACGGTACGGTGGCCTTTCAGGTTCTCAAGACCGGCCTCTTTGGACTCTTTGACGAATTTTGCATCCAGATCGGCATTTCCGGTGATGAACGGAACATTCATCAGAGAACGATCAGCCGGTACAACGGTGCCTTTGAAGAGCTTGCTCTGATCCAGGAAATCGTACAGCAGTTTTGCTTTCTCTTCGTTGCGCTGTTTCATGACTTCCAGGCCGCCCATCTTTTTCAGCCATTTGAAGACTTTGCCGCACATATAGATGCAGTAGCAGTTCGGTGTGTTGTACAGGGAACCTGCATCTGCGTGGGTTTTGAATTTCATCATGGTCGGTGTTCCCGGCAGGACATCGTCAGTAATCAGATCATCGCGGATGATGGAGATCACCATTCCGGCAGGTCCGATGTTTTTCTGGACACCGCCGTAGATGATGCCGTAATCGGAGACATTGACAGGTTCGGAGAGGAAACAGGAGGAGACGTCTGCCACCAGGGTTTTG
This sequence comes from Tidjanibacter massiliensis, assembly GCA_963661155.1. GTDB lineage: Bacteria > Bacillota > Clostridia > Lachnospirales > Lachnospiraceae > Fusicatenibacter > Fusicatenibacter massiliensis_A. The sequence continues at coordinate 2,629 of CAVLAW010000308.1, forward strand.
CCCTTGGTATTCGGCAGTTTTTTGT
>CAVLAW010000309.1:0-2640 GCA_963661155.1 Tidjanibacter massiliensis
TCGTATCATCCGATGTGGGCAAGCTGATATCCGACAGCACACAATTTCCGGCGGTCTGGAAAGAGAGAACACAATCCTTCCAGCAGATCACATCGTCTGGTGAGTGGACGGCAAAATAGCGGTGCAGCATCTCAAAAAGGGAGTCCGGAACCGTTGGCAGATCGTGCTCCGGATCGCTGGAATATAAAAAGATCCGGCTTCCGCGGAAACGGCTGGAGCTGATATTGTTATCCGGAGCTGTAAAATCCGGATTTCCGGTAAAATAGAAAACGTTATCTTTCGAACCGGCAAACGGAATGGACAGTGTCGTGGAAACGACAGATTTTTCTTCTGCTGGATCCGGCTGCTTCTGAAACCGGGACAGGAAATGTATTTTTTTAAAAAATGGTTTTCTCTTTCTCATAAGAATCACCTTTCAGCCTGAAAAGAACAGGCATTTTGCAGGTTGTTATCATCTTTTTTATCTGCATTTATCTTATCAGAAGTGCGGAAATAACAGGGTTAAACATTTGTAAAAAACGTGTTAAACATCTTAAAGAACAGGAAAAGAGGCGAAAATGTATGGAACAGGAAGTCATGCAGGAGATCCGGGCAGAACTGGAAAGAAATATGGATGAGAGGTACCGCAAATTCCACAGCTCGCTCGTTCCGGGACAGAGCTGCCGGATTTTAGGGGTACGCATTCCGGTTTCGCGCCGCTGATCAACAGTTGGGGAATCTGTGACAGTGCGTGTGCGACGTATCATTTTATGAAAAAAGATCAGGAATTCTGGTATGCGTATCTGCAGAAATGGTTGAAAAGCAATCGGGAATATGAAATCCGTTTCGGCGTTGTGTGCCTGCTGGACTTTTTTATCAATGAAACATATATTGATGTGGTACTGGAAGAAATGAAAAGCATTCATCACGATGGCTACTACGTAAAAATGGCCGTCGCCTGGGCGGTATCGATCTGTTATATCCATTTTCCGGAAAAAACGCAGAAACTGTTAAAAGAAAACAGCCTCGATCCACGGACGCACAACAAAGCGATTCAGAAAATCAGAGAGTCGCTGAGAATCAGCCAGAAAAAAAAGACATATTGAAAAGCTGGAAGAGATAGAAAGAAAAAAACCGTAATGCAGCGTTTCTAATATCGCAGCAATACGGTTTTCTTTTTTGAACTTATTCGTCCCATCCCTCAAAAAGCCGGATGTTGACGGCAATATTTCTTGCAATCTCACCTTCGTTTTTTCCAAGATCTGCCACATCTGATACAGGCGGAAAATCGGGTTCTTCTTCCGTCAGTTCCAGGGAGATCCAGTCGTAGGCGGAGTGAATCGCATCTTCCAGCGCCTCGTCGAGGGTATCACCTTTTGCATAGCAACAGACAAGATCTGGAAAATAACCTTCGTAGGTTCCCTGTTCGGTTTTATGAAAAACGGCTGGGTAAGTAAATTTCATGGTATTTCTTCCTTCTTCCTTTTCTTTTTCGCGGAAATTCTTTTTTATCGTAGCACTTTTTAACGAAAGATACAATGCCTAAAATACAATTGATCGTACTTGTAATCTATGCTAGAATGAAAAACAGATGATTGAAAAATACAAATGAAACCAAGGGAGGATTTCTCTTTGATAAAGGTAATTTTATGGGACATCGACGGAACACTTCTGAATTTTAAGATGTCGGAACGATATGCAATTGACTACTGTTTCAACAAATTTCATATGGGAATCTGCACGGACGAAATGCTGCAGCGATATAGTGTGATCAACCGCGGTTATTGGGAGCGGCTGGAAACCGGAGAGCTTACGAGAGACCAGGTAATGCTTGGACGGTTTCATGAATTTTTCGAAGCGGAAGGGCTGCCGACAGATCAGGTAAAAGCCTTCAATGATGAATATCAGATCCGCCTCGGCGATAAGGCATTTTTCTGTGATCATGGGGATGAGCTGGTAAAACGTCTGAAACATGCTGTAAAACAGTACGCAGTTACGAATGGAACTACCGTTGCACAGGAGCGGAAACTTCGTCTTTCCGGGCTTGATCAGCTTCTGGACGGTGTCTTTATCTCTGAGCAGGTCGGTGTGGACAAGCCGCAGAAGGCTTTTTTTGATGCTGTATGGAAGAAAATCGGCAGTTATGAACCCGATGAAGTCGTAATCGTCGGCGACTCCCTTACAAGCGACATCCGCGGCGGAAAAAACGCAGGAATCCGTACCTGCTGGTACAATCCGGAGCATCTTCCGAACAAAATCGGAGTGACGCCAGACTGCATCATCGACAATCTTCAGTATATCCTTTCGTATCTGGATGAAAGCAGGTAATTGGCTTATGAAAACACGCGTATTACAGGAAAAAAATTATGCGGAACGTATGCAGAACGGCGTAGAACCGTACCTTGCCGCTCATGCGGAGGAATTTTACTGGGAACGGGAAAACGGTCATCAGATACACGTTCTTCGGTATCGTGCGTTTCGCCCGAGAGGTGTTGTTGTAATTTCGCACGGATTTACGGAAAACGCAGAGAAATACAAAGAGATTGTCTACTATTTCATCAAAGAGCATTTTCACGTTTATCTGCCGGAGCACTGCGGCCATGGAAAAAGCTACCGGCTGGTGGAGGATCCTTCGCTTGTCTACGTGGATTCCTATCACCG
>CAVLAW010000310.1:0-2624 GCA_963661155.1 Tidjanibacter massiliensis
ATAAACATAGTCGGCATCCGGGCTGATCGGAAGATCGCTGCAGTCCGGGATGTAGGAAAATGTTTTATCCTCAGAGGAGGCAATTTTGTTTGCCTTTCCGTATTTCTGTGCTTCTGCGTATGCTTTCTTTGCCCACTGGCCTGTTACGATGTAATCAGCGACACCGTTTTTCATCAGGTTCATCGGGATCATGGAAAACTGCAACGATGCACCGCCCTGCAGAAACAGAACTTTGTAATTTGACGGGATTCCCATCAGATCGCGAAGGTCTGCTTCGGCTTCATCGATGATGTTCTGGAATACTTTGGAGCGGTGGCTCATCTCCATGACAGACATGCCGCATCCACGGTAATCCAGCATTTCCTCCTGGGCTTCTTTCAACACTTCCTCTGGCAGAACCGCCGGTCCTGCGGAAAAATTATAGACTCTGCTCATTTTTTCATCCTCCTGTTTCTCTTTTCTGCACCAGATTACTCCGCACTTCGTGCTCCCGTAATCTGCAAAATATTCGTACTCCGCTCATTTTTCTTCGAAAAATGGCTACTTACTCATATTTTTCGGGTCCCAAGTTCAAAAATCTTCCTGCAAGCAAGCTTGCGTCAGACTTTCGAACTTTTGCCCCTGGTACTACTTTATATTACTTGGAAACCGCTGATGATATACCAGCGATTTCCATTGTAATCCTTATATGCCACATTGCATCTTTTCTTACAAATCTGCAATTCGTATGGTAATACGGTATTACTTTACCATATTGAAACCATGATACCTCTTTGTCAGAAATCTGTCAATCCTTTTCTTGTTCCTTTTTTGCAAGATCCTCCGCATCAAAGGCATCCTCGATCGGTGCTCCTGCCGGAACCATCGGGAATACTTTCTCGTCGCAGTCGATCCATACGTCGATGAGTGCCGGTTTTCCGCTCTCAATCGCCTCACGGATGGCAGGCCCCATCTCCTCTTTCTTTGTCACACGGATGCCTTTTACGCCGAGCGCCTCAGCAACCTTTACAAAGTCCGCCTGATCCTGCAGTACGGTGTTGGAATACCTTTTTCCGTAGAACAGGGTCTGCCACTGGCGTACCATGCCGAGTACGTGGTTGTTGACAACGACTTCAATGACCGGAATATTGTGCCGGGAAAGTGTTGCCAGCTCGTTCATATTCATACGGAAGCACCCGTCTCCTGCGATATTGATAACGGTTTTGTCCGGACGTCCCATTTTCGCGCCCATGGCTGCTCCAAGGCCGAAGCCCATCGTTCCAAGGCCGCCGGAAGTCAGAAGTGTTCTCGGACTCGTATAACGGTAATACTGTGCCGCCCACATCTGATGCTGACCGACATCGGTCGTGATAACTGCCTGTCCGTCGGTCGCTTTATAGATCTCCTCGATCACATACGGTCCGGTCAGACCATCCTCATGCTTTAACGGGAATTTTTCTTTCATTGCCTCGATCTCGGCAATCCACTCGTCGTGGTGCATCGGCTCCAGCTTCGCATTCAGCCGTTTTAAGACCTCTTTCACATCTCCGATGATACTCGACTCGACAACAACGTTTTTATTGATTTCTGCGGCATCTACGTCGATCTGAACGATTTTCGCGTTATTGGCAAATTTTGCGGCGTTTCCGGTGACACGGTCAGAGAATCTTGCGCCGAGCACGATCAGAAGATCGCACTTTGTCACGCCGTAGTTCGATGTTTTCGTTCCGTGCATACCGAGCATGCCGGTGTACAGCTCCTCTGTTCCCGGGAATGCGCCTTTCCCCATCAGGGTGTCGCAGACCGGCGCCTGAATGAGATGTGCCAGTTCGCGTACTTCCTCATAAGCGCCCGAAATGATACTGCCGCCGCCCACGAAAATATACGGTTTCTTCGAAGCCTGAATCAGGGATACCACATGATCCAGTCCTTCTTCTGTGATTTTTTCTGTAGATGGCTCGATTTTCTCCGGTGTCTTCGGCTCATATTCATACGTTGCCGCTGTGACATCTTTTGTGATATCAACAAGAACCGGTCCCGGTCTTCCACTCTTTGCGATCTGGAATGCGCGGCGCAGCGTATCGGCAAGAACGGTGATATCTTTTACAATCACACTGTATTTTGTGATCGGCATCGCAACACCTGTGATGTCAATCTCCTGAAAACTGTCTTTTCCAAGCAGCACTTTTCCTACGTTGCAGGTGATGGCTACCAGCGGGGTGGAGTCCATGTATGCTGTTGCAATTCCGGTAACGAGGTTTGTCGCACCAGGGCCGCTTGTCGCCATGCAGACGCCTGTTTTTCCGGTTGCACGCGCATATCCGTCCGCCGCATGGGCAGCTCCCTGCTCGTGGGAGGTCAGAATGTGGTGAATCTCCGGATGGCGGTAAAGCTCATCGTAGATATTTAAAATTGTTCCGCCCGGATAGCCGAACACGGTGTCCACGCCATGCTCCTTCAGGCACTCGATAACAATCTGTGATCCAGTTAATTCCATGTCTGTATGATTCCTTCCTGTTTTTTCGTCTTTCTTTATGAAATCAGCCATCCGATGAAAAAGCACGTTCGGACGGCTGATATGATTTTATGATTTACGCGGGCAACGAGCCAAAGTCCGTGCTTGCACGAGACCTTGGCGACTGCCG
>CAVLAW010000311.1:0-1638 GCA_963661155.1 Tidjanibacter massiliensis
CATATAAGATACCGGATCATTGGAGCCGGATTCCAGCTCAAGCAGAGATGCCGTATGATACTTTAAATCCAGCTTCCTGGTACGCAGAATATTAAACACCGATGCCGCATCCGTGGAGGCGATAACCGAGCCTACCAGAAGACTCTCCAGCCACGGAAGCCGCAGTACCATATGCGCAAACAAACCGACAAATCCTGTAGTCAGCGCCACACCCAGTGTGGATAACAGAAGCGCCTTTGCTGCCACACTCTTCGCTTCTTTTACATTTGTTCCAAATCCGCCGTAAAAAATAATAAAGATCAGGCTGACCGAGCAGATTGCCTCCGTCACTCCATAATCATCAAAAACAATCCGGAAGATCCCATCCTCCCCAAACAGCATGCCAAGCCCGATAAAGATCAGCAATGACGGCACAGCCAGCTTGGAAGTTACGCGTCCCGTCAGGACGCAGATCAAGATTACAACGCCAACAAGCAGGATAATCTGATTCAAAGAGCCACTCCTTTCATTTCGCAGATCCGGCATACCCGGTTCTGCCTTCCTATGTCTGTCAGTCTTTTCGTACAATCAGCAGACGCGCCACCGGCGTCTCCTCGATATGCAACAAAACCCGTCCGGTTTTCTCGCGAAAACCAGGCGGGTTCACGGCAGAATCCATTCTGCCACTATGTTAAATTTTCGTTCAGATTCTGAATTAAGCTAATTTAGCTTTAGCCAGCTCAGCCAGTTTTGCAAAGCCCTCAGCATCGTTGATAGCCATGTCAGACAGGACCTTACGGTTCATCTCAACACCAGCCAGCTTTAAGCCGTACATGAACTTGCTGTAGGACAGACCGTTGATACGTGCTGCAGCGTTGATACGTGCGATCCACAGCTGACGGAACTGTCTCTTTCTCTGCTTGCGGCCTGCGTAGGAGCTGGTCAGAGCTCTCATTACAGACTGCTTTGCTACTCTATACTGTTTAGAACGTGCTCCTCTGTAGCCTTTAGCCATCTTCAGCACTCTATTGTGTTTCTTCTTTGCGTTCATACCGCCTTTAATTCTTGCCATCGGTTTTTCCTCCTTCTTAATCTAATCAGTCTATTACAGATATGGTAAAATCTTCTTCATTACCTTTGCGTTGGTGGAATCGGTAACGATATCTTTTCTAAGATTTCTCTTTCTCTTGGTAGACTTCTTAGTTAAGATGTGAGATTTGTATGCTTTATTTCTTACCAGCTTACCGGTACCGGTCTTTTTGAAACGTTTTGCAGCTGCTCTGCTTGTTTTTAATTTAGGCATTATAACTTCCTCCTTAATCTTTCTCTTTGCTTTTACTTCTTGGCAGTCAAAAACATAACCATGCTTCTTCCTTCCACTTTGGAAGGCTTGTCAATGGTGGCAATGTCCTTTAAGCTCTCAGCGAAGTCATCCAGGATGTACTTGGACTTGGACATATGTGCCATCTCACGACCACGGAAACGTAAGGTAACTTTGACTTTGTCTCCCTTTTCCAGGAACTTTCGTGCTGCGCCCGTTTTTGTGTTTAAGTCGTTGGTGTCAATGTTCGGAGACAACCGCACTTCCTTAACCTCGATTACCTTCTGTTTTTTTCTAGCTTCTTTTTCTTTTCTTGCCAGCTCGTAACGATATTTACC
>CAVLAW010000311.1:1648-2608 GCA_963661155.1 Tidjanibacter massiliensis
CCGTAATCGATAATCTTACAAACCGGTGGCTTTGCCGTCGGAGCAATCTTTACGAGATCCAGTTCTGCTTCCTGAGCCAGTTTGTAGGCTTCCTTCGCGGACATGATCCCAAGCTGCTCGCCGTCTTCACCAATCAATCGAACTTCTTTATCTCTGATCTGTTCGTTAATCATTAACTCGCTAATAGTCGTGCACCCCCATCATAGAATTCTGCATGTTTGTTTTTCTGCATAAAAAAAGTAGATAGAATATTCTACCCACCCTCAAAAGCATCGCATAGGACGTTGTTGCCGCCGCATATACGTATTCTTTGCTATAAACCAGGGTCACTTGCTCGTGCCGAGGTGAGGTGGATACCTACTTTCCTGTGTTGCTCTCACAACTTTTACTACTATACTATGAATCCCCGGGAAAGTCAAGCGCTTTTCCGGGGATTTTTCGTATTTTTTCTGTCTTTAATGCATCCGGAATGTGGTGCACAGGGTCTGTTCTGCCCTGCTTGCCCCGTCACCGGCAATGCCGATCTTTGCGGCTGCGCAGCGGTGACCGTCATTGTAGATGCACTGTACTGCCTCGCACTCTACAGACAGGCTGCTTTCCGGAGTCTTGAAAACATTTTTGAACAGTCCGCCCTTGTTCTCATCGAAGCTTCCGCAGCAGGTCTGCTCTTTCTCCTTTGCGTCATGTCCGTCTACCAGAATGGACTGCTTGCAGCAGCAATGATCCGAGTTGTGAAGACAGTTTGTTACGTTGCACTCTAATTTCGTCATGGAACCCATACCTCCTGTTTGTTGTTTTCATTCCACAGGATTAGTATGGGCTCTTTTTAAAAATTTATGCGCAAAACCTGTTTTGAAAAAGCAATTACTTCTGCTCCGGTTTCACCTCAACGGTGCGGACTTCTCTGGAAGCAATTTCCTTTTTGATGCCCTCGATGAAGCTGTCTAAGGATGTCTGGCC
>CAVLAW010000312.1:0-2604 GCA_963661155.1 Tidjanibacter massiliensis
GCCGTATCGTGATTATATGACCTTAGGCGTTCTGGTAAAGAAACTGAATCTGGAAAATAAAACCAATATCAAAACTATGGGAAATATCGTGCCGGACTGCTGGGTTTATGTGCAGGAGCGGAAAGTAAAGATGGGAAGATTCCAGATTTACAACAACTGGTCCCCGTACATGGTAAAAGATCTGGAACATACGGTATGGCTCGGTCTGGAATACTTTGTGCAGGAAGGCGACAAATACTGGAACATGAAAGACAGTGCCTTTTCTGCCTTTGCGGTCGACGAGATGGTAAAACTGGGGCTGATCCGCTCGAAAGAGGATGTTCTCGATTCCCACGTTGAACGCGTGAAGAAGGCATATCCGGCATACTTTGACACGTATGAAGAAATCGACACACTGGTGAATTACATCAATACGATTCCAAATCTCTACTGCGTCGGAAGAAACGGCCAGCACAGATATAACAATATTGACCATTCTATGTGCACGTCGTTTGAGGCGGTCAAGAATATTAAAGCAGGAATTACCGACAAGAGTAATGTCTGGGCGGTCAACACAGAAGAAGAGTATCACGAAGAGGAGAAGGCAGCGAAGTAAACGCTGCCTTTTTCCTTGGTGGAATACGAAAATAAAGAAAGGGCAATCAGTAGATGAACATTCGCATTCAACTGCAGGTTGGATTGTGTATTTATCTGATCTGTATTAATATCATTACAATAGCAGTCTATGGCATCGACAAACGAAACGCGGTACATAGAAAATGGAGAATCCGCGTTTCCACCCTGCTGGGTCTGGCCGCCGTCGGCGGTTCGGCGGGAGCCCTGCTGGCGATGCATCTGTTTCATCACAAGACAAGAAAAAAGAAATTTACGATCGGCGTTCCGCTGATGCTGCTGGTGCAGATTGTTTTTCTTTTTTATCTTTGGAAAACAGGACTGCCGGTTCTGATCTAAGAGAGGAAGGTGACAAAATTTGGAAATGAATAATTCTGGGTCTCAGGCCGGAGCACTATCTCTATCTGAGTGAGGCCGTACATCCGCGCCGGAAAATACCAGAAAGCGGACGGAATGTTCCGCACGGAATTTTATGAAATGCTTGCAGACATGGAAAAACGTCTGCACTATGACGATGAGTACACCAGCCTGCCGGAAGCATCGGATGAGGGAAAAGTACAGGAGCTGGTGATGGAACTGAATGAGAAAGTTGTGAGAGAGGAACTGTAGAGAAATCTGGCGCTTCTTTAAGGAAAATGCTATAATAATCTGCAAAGAGATTTGAGAATTTTGCAATAGAATTTTCCGAGGTTTTGAACATGAGAGAAGAACAAAGAAAAGCGACAACAGAACGCCTGATTTTTCACGTAGATGTCAACAGCGCCTTTTTATCCTGGGAGTCGGCGCGGCGGATCAAAGAGGGGCTGCCGGATCTGCGGGACATTCCTGCATGTATCGGCGGCGATCCGACGAAGCGGACGGGAATCGTTGTGGCCAAGTCAATCCCGGCGAAAAAATGCGGTGTCCAGACCGGTGAACCCGTGGCAATGGCGTTGCGGAAATGTCCGAACATGGTCATTGTCCCAAGCGACTTCGATCTATACGTCAAGTGCTCCCGCGCCTTCAAGAAAATCTGCGCCTCCTACACCCCGGTCATGGAATCCTTCTCGATCGACGAGGTATTCCTCGATATGACAGGAACCTCCCTTCTGTACCCGGATCCGGTTGCGGCGGCGCATGAAATCAAAGAACGGATTTACGAGGAGCTTGGGTTTACCGTCAACGTTGGAATCTCCACAAATAAACTCCTTGCAAAAATGGCATCCGATTTCGAAAAACCAAACAAAGTACACACCCTGTTTCCGGAAGAAATCCCCGCGAAAATGTGGCCCCTTCCGGTGCGGGAGCTGTTGTTTCTCGGAAAAGCATCCGAAAAGAAGCTGATTGAGGCCGGAATCCGAACAATCGGAGACCTGGCGCATGCGCGCGAAGCCGATATCCAGACGCTGATCGGCAACAAAAACGGCCATCAGCTCTGTCAGTACGCCCGCGGCATCGACGATTCCCCCGTAAAAGCGCAGCCCGACGAGGCCAAAGGCTTCAGCGCCGAGACGACCTTCAACGAGGACATCGTCTCCATCGAACAGGTAAACCCCATTCTTCTCGCCCAGTGCGACATCGTGGCCGCCCGCATGCGCCGGAAAAAGAAAAAATGCACCTCCGTTTCCGTAACCTTCCGCACCCTCGAGTTCCGAAACCGCTCCCACCAGACCAAACTTCCCAATGCGACCGATGTGACAGATGAAATTTACCGCTGCGCCAAACAGCTCTTCCGCGAATCCTGGAAAGGCGAGCCCCTCCGCCTGATCGGAGTTGCCGTGACCGGTCTTACCGAAGACGATTTCGAGCAGCTTTCCCTCTTTGAAGACCCCGAAAAGAAAGAGAAAAGCCGTAAACTCGATGCCGCCCTCGACGCGATCCGCCAGAAATACGGCAACGACAAAGTCACCCGTGCGAGCATCCTGAACGGCACGCAGGGAATTGCGAGAAAAGCGAAGGCACAGATGAAAAATGACGCAGAAAACTGAAAAATCGCCTGAGGAAGGAAAGAGT
>CAVLAW010000313.1:0-2590 GCA_963661155.1 Tidjanibacter massiliensis
GTGGTCTGCGTTTTCCTCTTTCCTCAAATCGCTGTCCGACCAGTCTTTCCAACGCCGGAACTCAGCTGCACAGGCAAAATCATCGCAGGTCAGTCGAATCAAATTACCGTCAGCATCCGTATAGACGATGGCGTTGGGATCTTTCTTATTGAGAGCATAGATGCTCTTTCGATTAAACATATTGGTCCTCCGTTTTTTCGAGATTTGGTGGTGAAGCAAATCTCGAAAACGGAGGGCCACGGCAGCGTGGCAAAAGCGCCCCAAAATGCAAAAAAGCTCCCGGAGCGCAATGGCTCCGGGAGCAGGACGCAATATTAGAATGATAGGCTGTCTGCGGCGCAGGAGGGCCGTACAGATCCGTACACAAGGGGCGCAAACCGGCCTTGTGGTGACCAACGGCGTAATATCGTCTCCTGCACAGCAAAAAAATCACCCGCCCGCATCATCTATCGGACGCATCCGATAACCAATGATAACGGGCGGGCAACCTCAGCCGTGACCTGCTGGACAACCTCCTGTATGACTTTTCTATGACCTCAGCTGCAACCTGCTACGCAGCCTCCTGTACGACCTCCTCTGTAACCTCTGGAGCAACCTACTGCGTAACCTCTGCTGCAACCTCGGGAGTAACCTCAAGTTGCTCTCATTTTATATTCAAATACTTCTTGATGACCTCGGCATGCTCTAACGCCAGATAGGGCTTTGCCGCCGTGTAGTATGTCTGCGCCATAGAGAGATTCCCCTGAAATCCCATGGCAAGGATCGCATACATGTTCAGTTCGCTGTCCTTCGGGTCGAAGCGCAGAGCGTCAATGGCCGTCTTTTGCGCCAGAATATAATCCTTGCACTCCATCTTCAGCCGGACATATCCCTTGGTGATCTGCAGGTACAACGACTGATAGTACATGGACAGCTGCATCAGCCACAGCTCATGTTCGCATCTTGGGAGCAACTGTCCCTTATACATATCGACTGCGCTGTGGTAGAGGGAATGCCGCATATCTGAGTTTTCTTCTGTTTTCAATTGAATACAGGCATCCTCAAAGCGGTCAAAATCCGTATGAATATTATAGTCAGGATTGATTTGGAATGTACCGTTCTTACCGACGACCAGTTTGTCAAGGCCGATGACAGAAAGAGTGCGCCGCAGGCGGTAAACGATATTGTTGACAACCTTATACGGCGAATCGAGTTCGTCGTATGGGCAGATGATCTCTGCCAGCGTGTCAATAGAGAAGTTCTTTTTATGATTCAGAATGAGATATGCCAGGAGCAGGTAGCATTGGTCCGCTTTAATATCTTCTCCGGTCAATGTCCCTTTGGAGCTGATAATCTCCATGCCGCCAAAGAAATTGATATGGATGTCCTCCGGATTGTACTTGGATGCTTTTGTTGCCGCCAATAGGGACTGCTGCTGTTTGATTTCGTTGAGTTCCAGTACCACTGCATAGGAGGCGATGAACAGGAAAACAGGGTCATCCGTGTAGCGGGTCGGGTCATCCACGGCAATGAATCCCTGATTGATCCGCTTGGAGAATGGCGCTGCCAGTAATGTAGTCACCCCATACTCCCGAAAGAAGGCCGCTTCATCAGGATAGACCTTCTCCAATCTCTGCAAATCAGAAATTACAACCGGTTTATTGGCTCGAAGTGCTTTCCTCCATCTCGGAAACTTCTCCATAGGCAGGCACTGGAGCATATCTCTCTGTGCTGGGACACCATCTTTGCACCACTCATAGGTAATGACGCCGATTCCAAGCTCCCAGTCAGCTTCCACCACAGAGGCTCTCGATGCGCCATAAAACTCAGCCGCACCTTTCAGAAGGCCATTGATGATGGCTTCCGAATCCTCGGTATTCCGCAGACTGGCCTCCAACACGCTCATCCCACGATGAAACGCGCTGCATTCAACAAGTGGGGTTGTTTCCTGAATGACTTCGTTGCTCATGAATACGCCTCCTTTGATTTGTAAAAAAGCGCAGAGACTGTCCAATGTAACTCGGGCAGCCTCTGCTGTGAACCGCACAGCAGGGCTGAACGGTTATGTACTATACAATTGTCTTGATGAATGCGGCGAGAGCCTCGCGCTGATCCTCCTTGAGAGCCGCAACACTATTATCTAATTCATTCTTGGCGTTAGGTGAATTTGCCGGATCGTTCTCCGTAAAGAACTGCGCCAGCGTGATTCCACAAGCATCACAAATCGCATTTACCGTCGGCAGGGACGGCTGATTATTTCTCTTGAAGATGTTGCTGATTGTTGTCTGCGACAGGCCGGATTCCTGCGCTAATCGATAAATAGTCCATCCGCGTTCGTTCATCAACTGCCGGATTCGGTTTTGTGCATTGACCGTGAGCATCTCTGTGCGCTTGAGTACAGAGTAAAAGCTGTCGATCTCCTCCACCTTGCAGTCGGCTTTCACCGCATCGCCAATTTCCAGAGCCTCCAACAGCTCCATGCAGTGTGCGTACTGGTCATGGGGGATGGGGAACGGGATAGTTGCCACGCCGTATTCCGGGTGATGCGGATTGCCGAGCACCGCCTGTATCATCATGTTTCGTCAACTCCTTTTTCCAAATTCAAAACCAC
>CAVLAW010000314.1:0-2587 GCA_963661155.1 Tidjanibacter massiliensis
ATCAACAATTGGTCCAGTGGACCAATTTTGATTGCTCTTCTTCCTATATAAATACACACAAGAAGCCCGGCAGCTTTCTGCCGGGCTTCTGTTTTTCTCTTACAAAACTTTTATTCTGCGTAAATCTTTACAATCTCTTTCAGCATGGCCAGTGCCTTTTCCATTCCCTCAACGGTAATGTGCTCATACGGTCCGTGGCACGCATATCCACCGGTTCCGATGTTCGGGCACGGCAGACCCATGAAGCTTAAGCGTGCACCGTCTGTGCCACCGCGGATCGGAAGAACGATCGGTTCCATGCCGGCTCTTCTCGCTGCCTCTTCTGCATTTTCAATCAGATGGTAGCATGGGCGGATCTTCTCGGACATATTGCGGTACTGCTCTTTGATCTCCAGTTTTACAGTTTCCTCGCCGTATTTTTCATTCATTGCTTTTTCAATCCGGCGCAGATTCTCTTCTTTTGCGGCAAATTTCTCTGCATCGTGATCGCGGATGATATATTCAGACTCAGCATGTGCTACATCACCGGACATGCTGGTCAGATGATAAAAGCCTTCGTATCCTTCGGTATTTCTCGGGGATTCTGCTTCCGGCAGAAGAGCCTGGATCTCACTTGCTACAGCGATGGCATTGATCATCGTGTCTTTTGCTCCGCCTGGATGAATGTTGAATCCGGTTACTGTAAATTTTGCTGCGGCTGCGTTGAAGTTTTCAAATTCGATCTCTCCCTCTGTTCCGCCGTCTACCGTGTAGGCAAATTCTGCGTCAAACCCTGGAACATCAAAAAAGTCAGGACCCTCGCCGATCTCCTCATCCGGTGTGAATCCAATGGAGATCTGGCCGTGCGGGAATTCTCCGGCAAGAAGAGCCTCTACCAGCGTCATAATCTCTGCCACTCCTGCCTTATCGTCTGCTCCAAGCACGGTTGTTCCGTCGCTTGTGATCAGCGTTCTGCCGGCCAGGGACGGAAGATGCGGGAATACAGAAGTCTCCAGTGTTCTGCCGCTGTCAGCCAGCTTCAGATCCTTTCCATCGTAATTTTCATGTACGATCGGATTTACTGCATGGTCTGCAAAATCAGACACGATATCCATATGGGCGATAAAGCCCAGTTTTGTTTTTCCTTCATATCCTTTGGTTGCCGGAATTTTTCCGTAAACGTAGCATTTATCCTCTACACGGACATCCGATACGCCAAGTTCCCTCATTTCTTCTGCCAACTGCTCTGCCAGCACTCTCTGGCACTCGGAAGACGGATGTGTTCCGCTCTTCTCATTGCTCGGTGTCAGCACTTTTACATAGTTCAGTAATCTTTCATATGCTTTCATTTCTTTGTTCTCCTTATTTCATCAGCTTCTGGATGGTTTTGCAAAGCTCATCCACGGCTCCTTCTTTTCCCTGCCGGATATCTTCCACGACGCATGATTTGATGTGGCTAGAAAGCAGCACCTTGTTAAAGCTGTTCAGTGCGGACTGAATTGCGGACACCTGAGTCAGGATATCGACGCAGTAGCGGTCGTTCTCCACCATCTCCCGTATTCCGCGCACCTGGCCTTCGATTCTCGAAAGGCGGTGGATCAGATCTTTGTATTCTTTTTCGTCACGCACTTTTTTTCGGTCGCATTCGCTGCAGTGTGTACAACATTCACCCATGACGTTTCCTCCTTGTTCTGCGCTGCATACCCCGTCTGGGTATAGGTTCATGATACTCTTTTGCCCGGCCGTTGTCAATCTTCGATTTTCGGCGCAAAAGCTTCGTACAGCTTCTGATTCACCTGGCTTGCCGCCGCGCAGGAGGCTTCCAGTGCATGGGGAGATGGTTCTCCGCAGAGATCAACGGCAAGGAGCTTTTTCCCGGCAAGGCAGAGATCAGCAAACGCCAGCAGCTCCTCCACGCGGACGTTTCCCTGATCCCAGTTCGTATCAAGCTCCTCCTTTGACAGAATGTCCTTATCGACCGACAGATATACGGGAAGATCTCCCGCATGGGACGCCAGAATCTCCTCGATTTTCGCTGCGCCGCTTCCGTCATCGAGTTCTTCCTGTGTTACGAACCACACACGTTCCATCTTTTGTGTTTCCCGCACAGACGCTTCCGGCGGGCCGATCACACAGATTCCTTTGATGTTTGCATACGCCTCGGCGGCATCCCGGATCCAGGAACCGCAGGAAAGCACAGGCAGAAGTGCCGGAGGCTGCATATCCGTGTGATGGTCGAACACAATTAAAAATAAATCTTCTTTTTCCAGCCCGAGCAGCAGCTTGCTCAGATAATGATAATTTCCGGAATCCAGAAGGCGCAGGCGCGGCAGTTCACCCGCCTCTTTTTTACGGGCAAATTCCGTTTCCAGCGTGCGCTCCGTCTCCGGATCCAGATACCCGTCGGTTCCCCGAAGCCCGATCAGATCCCAGACGGCGCCCGCCTGCTCCCACGCATACCCTTCTTCGTTATAAATTCCGGAAAAGCTAAAACAAAATGGTTTCACGTTTTTTACTCCTATTTATTGAATGGATTCAGTTTTCTTCCCGCCAGGCACAGAAGCACCACGGACAGCAGCATCTGTAAGACGCCGCTCACCTCCGGCAG
>CAVLAW010000315.1:0-2578 GCA_963661155.1 Tidjanibacter massiliensis
TAAATGAGGGCTGCGAATGTTACAGTTCGCTGGGAACCAGTGAACTGTAACTCTAATGAACGGGATGTACTCTCGAATAACAGGAGGAAAGAAAATGTTTTTAGCAACAACAACAGCAAACGGTGGTGTCATGAGCACCGGTATGTTAATTATGTGGCTGGTCATCATGTTCGGTATGATGTACTTCTTAATGATCCGCCCGCAGAAGAAAGAGCAGAAAAAACTGCAGGCTATGCTGAATGACCTTGCAGTCGGTGATGCAGTCATCACCACAAGCGGTTTCTACGGAATCGTCATCGACATCACAGACGACGATGTGATCGTAGAGTTCGGAAACAACAAAAACTGCCGTATCCCGATGCGCAAAACTGCCATCACAGAGGTTGAAAAACCGGATTCTGCAGTCGTAGAAGAGAAAACAGAAAAGAAAAAATAAGGTCTGTGCCGCAGGGGCAGACGAAAAAACGCAGGTATTCGAGAGCAGAGTGCCTGCGTTTTTGCATACCGGAACTTCTTTTACGGCAAAGGGAAAAAGAGGCAGAAAAACCCGCTGATTTTTCTCTGAAAAGCAAAACGGGCAAAAAGATTATTGCGTTTTGTTCGATGTGAAGAAATTTCGTGTTGAAATCACGCGAAAAATGGCGTATAATTTAGAAATGCTATAGACGCAGAGAAAGAAACAAGAAAAGAGGGAGAAAATATGGAATACCGTATTGGATTAATTCACGGAGACGGAATCGGACCGGAAATCGTAAATGAAGCAAAAAAGGTTCTGGATGCTGTCTGCGAGAAATATGGACATAAGTTTGAATATACCAACCTTCTGCTGGGCGGAGCCTCCATCGATGTGCATGGCGTGCCGCTGACAGATGAAACCATAGAAGAAGCAAAGAAATGTGACGCCGTCCTGATGGGCTCCATCGGAGGAGATGCCAAAACTTCCCCGTGGTACAAATTAAGCCCGGACAAGCGCCCGGAGGCAGGACTCTTAAAAATCCGTAAATCCTTAGGCCTGTTCGCAAACCTGCGCCCGGCTTACCTGTATCAGGAATTAAAGGATGCCTGCCCGTTAAAAGAAGAGATCATCGGAGACGGATTCGACATGCTGATCATGCGTGAGCTGACCGGCGGCCTGTATTTCGGAGAGCGCCATACCGTAGAAGAGAACGGCATCAAAAAAGCGACCGATACCCTAACCTACAGCGAGACCGAAATCCGCCGTATCGCAATCCGTGCTTTCGATATCGCCATGAAGAGAAAGAAAAAAGTAACGAGCGTAGATAAAGCAAACGTTCTCGACTCCTCCCGTCTGTGGAGATCCGTTGTAGAAGACGTTGCAAAAGATTACCCGGAAGTTACGTTAGAGCATATGCTCGTTGACAACTGCGCAATGCAGATCGTACACAATCCATGCCAGTTCGACGTCGTTCTGACCGAGAACATGTTCGGAGACATCCTCTCCGACGAGGCAAGTATGGTAGCAGGCTCCATCGGAATGCTTTCTTCCGCCAGCCTGAACGAGACAAAATTCGGTCTCTATGAGCCAAGCCACGGTTCCGCACCGGACATCGCAGGAAAGAACATCGCAAACCCGATCGCAACCGTTCTGTCCGCAGCGATGATGCTCCGCTATTCTCTGGATCTCGACAAAGAGGCAGAGGCAGTGGAAAATGCCGTACAGAAAATCTTAAAAGACGGATACCGCACCGTAGACATTATGTCCGAGGGATGCACTAAAGTCTCCACCTCCGAAATGGGAGATCTGCTGGTAAAAGCACTGGAGTGAGGCTGAAAAAGTCTTTTCGTAAGCTGCGAGTCCCAGTTTGTGGGAGATTTTGTCCGAATGAGGGCGACGTAGCGGGCTACGTCAACTGAATGAGGGGAAAATATACCGCAAAGTGGGGCTTGCAGATTGCGGAAATGGTTTTTCAGACACACTCCAGCATAAACGTATAGAAGAAAAGAGGAAAAGATCATGAGAAGTGATGCTGTTAAAAAAGGAATCGCACAGGCACCGCAGCGTTCTCTGATGCGTGCGCTGGGTCTGACCGAAGAAGAAATGAAAAAACCGCTCGTAGGAATCGTAAGCTCCTACAATGAGATCGTACCGGGGCACATGAATCTGGATAAAATTACAGAAGCTGTAAAAATGGGCGTTGCCATGGCAGGCGGAACACCAATCGTGTTCCCGGCCATCGCAGTCTGTGACGGTATCGCCATGGGACACATCGGAATGAAATATTCCCTCGTAACCCGTGACCTGATCGCCGATTCCACCGAGTGTATGGCAATGGCACACCAGTTTGATGCCTTGGTATGCATCCCGAACTGTGATAAAAACGTACCTGGCCTTCTGATGGCAGCCGCAAGAGTCAACGTTCCGACCGTATTTGTCAGCGGCGGCCCGATGCTTGCCGGCCACGTAAAAGGCGAGAAGAGAAGTCTTTCCAGCATGTTCGAGGCAGTCGGCTCCTACGCTGCCGGAACCATGACCGAAGAAGACGTCCATGATTTCGAGTGCAATGCCTGCCCGACCTGCGGTTCCTGCTCCGGTATGTACACCGCAAACAGCATGAAC
>CAVLAW010000316.1:0-2555 GCA_963661155.1 Tidjanibacter massiliensis
GACCGACACAGCACCTCTTCGCACTGCGGAGGCACAGAAGATACAGCGTCAACTGGATAAAAAGCAGGAAGAGTATGCCAAGCTCCAGAAGCTGCTGACTTCTCTGTATGAGAATCTTGTAAGTGGGATTATCGACCGGGACGAATACACCCGTTTGAAGGAAAGCTTTTCTTCCAGAGCGGCGGAAGCCGAGAAGCAGATGGATGCGCTGCGGGATTCTCTTGTGGATATCAAGAAACGCGGCACGGAAAACGTCTGGATGGAGGAATTTCGCAAGCATCAGGGCATTGCGGCGCTGGACCGTGCCATTGTAGTCTCCCTGATCGATAAAATTCTGATTCACGACGATAACACCGTCGAGCTTATCTATCGTTGGCAGGATGAATTTTGCTGGCAGCTCGATGTGCTGCGCCGTGCGCAGATTCGGGAGGCGGTATAAATGGCACGGACGAAACGAAAGATCAATCCGCTGCTGCCGGAAACTCCACCCGCTGCACCGGATGTCAGAATCTATCAGACTGCCGGATATGTCCGCCTGTCTGTGGAGGACAGCGGCAAGCCCGGTGCAGATACCATTGAGGGGCAGAAAGCACTGATTGAAAGCTATATTGCGGAGCGCAATGACCTGAATCTGGTTTCTCTGTTCTGTGACAACGGGCGAACCGGCACAGACTTTGACCGTCCGCAGTTTGAGCAAATGATGGACATGGTACGCAAAGGAAAAATAGACTGCATTGTCGTAAAAGACCTCAGCCGGTTTGGCCGTAACTACAAGGAAACCGGCAACTATCTGGAGCGAATTTTCCCGTTCCTGGGTGTCCGCTTCATCGCCATCAACGACAGCTTTGATACGCTGACAGCGGAACGTACTCAGGACGGCTACATTGTCCCTCTGAAAAACCTGATCAATGAGGTTTACAGCAAGGACATTTCCAATAAAGTAAGTGCGGCGCTGGCTACCAAGCAGAGCCGCGGTGAGTTCATCGGCGCATGGGCACCATATGGCTACAACAAAGACCCGAATGACAAGCATCACCTTGTTGTCAATCCGGAAACCGCTCCTGTGGTGCAGCAGATATTTGCATGGCGAAAAGAGGACATCAGCGTCGTACAGATATCCCGCAGGCTGAATGATACCGGTGTGCTTTCCCCATCCGCCTATCTCTATGAAAGCGGCGCTGTGAAAACAGAAAAGTATCATGGTACGTTGTGGCAGGTACAGAACGTGAAAAACATTTTAGAGCATCCCGTTTACCTCGGTCATATGGTGCAGGGACGGAAAAAGCAGTCCTTCTATGCCGGAACACCGCAGGTATCCACTCCGCAGTCTGAATGGAAGATCGTCGAGAATACCCACGAGGCCATCATCGACCAGGAAACCTTTGATGTGGTACAAGCTCTTGCAAAGGCCAGAAGCGATGCTTATCATGCACGGCTGGGCCGGTTTGATGATATGGGCGGCAGTCCCAATATCCTTAGAGGATTGGTCTACTGCAAACACTGCGGTCGTCCGCTGGTGAGATATAAGTGTGTCAGTCATGGCAAAAAGCTGTGGTACACCTTCATTTGTCCCACACATGTGGAGGACCCGGCACGGTGTCCATTCGTCAGCGCTATGGAGAGCGAAGTGAAGCAGGTGCTGCTCGCCTCTATTCGTTCGCAGGTTGCATTGGCAGCCGACCAAAAAGCTTTGGCAGTACGCAAGAGCGCAGAACCTGCGGCTTTACAGCGTCGATCCAAAGACCAGGAGACATTGGAGAATGCCCGCCGCATCCTGAAACGCAGTCAGGCTCTGTACGATAGTCTGTATCAGAACTATGTAGAGAAGCTGATGACGGAAGATGAATACATCCGCCTGAAGGCTAAGTACAAAGCCGAAGCAGAACAGGCGCAGCAGGCCATAGACTGCCTCACGGAAGTCGTGCGGAAGGAAAGGCGCACTACAACAGAGAATCCGTACTTTACGGCTTTCCTCGGTTTTGAGGATCAGCAGGAGTTGACGGAAGGAATGGCGCATACGCTAATTGAGCGCGTTGAAATTGATCCCGAGCGGAATATGGATATCCGCTTCAAATTCCGCGACGAATACGAAGCGCTTACCGCTTATCTGGAGGAGGACGAGCCATGACCATAGCCATGTATCTTCGCCTTTCCAGTGAGGATGGCGACCTGCGGGATTCCGGAAAAGCCGAATCCGAAAGCATTTCTAACCAGCGCGCTTTGCTCCGGGATTTCATCCGCAGCCACGCAGAATTTGCCGGTGCGGAAATCCGGGAGTTCTGTGACGACGGATGGAGCGGCAAGAACTTTGAACGTCCCGGTTTTGTTAAACTGATGGAAGAGGTCAAAGCGGGCGGCATCCAGTGTGTCGTGGTCAAAGACCTATCCCGCTTTGGCCGTGACTATCTGATCGTCGGCAACTATATCAGCTGTGTATTTCCGTTCCTGGGCGTTCGGTTTATTGCCGTGAATGACAACTTCGACAGCACCCGTCAGGCAGATATTGACAGCCTGGATACTGCTTTCAAAACGCTGATATATGACCTGTACAGCAG
>CAVLAW010000317.1:0-2540 GCA_963661155.1 Tidjanibacter massiliensis
CACGGATACGGATCATATCACGCTGTCCGGTATGCATAACACCCTCGATACAGTTCAGGTAGCTGTGGAATTTACGCTCGAATACCGGCTCGAAGTCTGGTTGCATACTCTTTCCTGCAACTTCAATAACGTATGCAATGCTGTGTTTGGAACCAACCTCGAACTCGTCGAGATCCGGTCCGATCAGCTCGATCTTGTGATCTTCTACTTCGGATGCATCTTTTGTCTGAACCAGCTCGCAGCAGTCTACACGGGAACCGTCAAACTCAACCTGCATATCGCCGCGGCGGATGATCTCGCCCTCGAATGCGGATGCGAATGCAACCGGGATATCGATATTTGTGATTTTGATCTTGATGTCACGTGCTTCCAGGGAAGTAGCATTGAATTTATCAACCTCTTTCTGGATGATCAGGCTCTTCGGAATAGCCGGAACGTCTTTGTCATCGTTTGTTATAACCGGGAAGCCAAGTGCGATAGCACCTGCGCCGCATGCTACGATCACGTCATCCAGCGGAGCAAATGCGTTTACGAATGCCGCTACACGCTCTTTGGTGTAGGTCATCAGTGCGTTTGCATCGCCTGCGGTTACGTTGCCGAAGATCAGGGCTGCACGGATTGCTACGGATACAACGTGAACAACAGATGTTACGTCTTTTCCAAGCGGGATCACACGTACGTTTGCGCCGGTCTTGTATCCTAATTCCTGACACTGATCGATGATACCGCCAACCAGTGTTACGAGGATACCCTGTGCCTGATAGCTCTTGACGAGATCAACACCTTCCTGTGCGGTCGGAGCGCTTCCAAGGATAACAGCTACACCCGGGATATCGCCGGTTACAAGCGGTACACCAAGTTCACGGATGATGGCGTCGCTTAAGTGGCCGTAGCACGGCTCGTCGTACGGTTTTGCACCGTCGATGTATTTGATTGCCTCGATGAACTCTGCGCAGAGTGCAGTTGCAACACCGGACATAAATACGTCATTGAGCTGGTTCTCTCTTGTCATCAGGGATTTTACCACACCAAGAGCTTCTTTCATCTCTTTTAAGTTGGTAACCTTTACGCCTGTTACGGCATAGTAACATGGGAGTGCGTAAGCAGTGTCCGGGAAGCTGACTGCTTTCTCCTCTCCGTTTGCTGCGATTGCGGCGTCAACGGCAGCCTCGGTAAGGCCGTATACTGCGTCATTTCCGCCAAAAACTCTCTCGAATAATGTCATGTGTTTTTCCTCCTATCACACTTTTTCCATGCCAGGCATGTTTGACTTATCGATTTTTGCTTTTATTTTCCGTATCTCTTCTACTGCAGCCGCGCTGTAATCATATGGCGACGAACCTTCCCTGTCCGCTTCCATAATTTCGGGGTTGTAGTGGACCATGCCCAGAAGATCTTCCGGGGGGATACGGTCCTGTATGAATGCCTCATCCTTCTCATCGCGTACTTTGTTTGCCACGACGTGAACCTGATGAACGCCGAGCTCTTCAGCCAGACGTTTGACATTCTTATAGGTCTGAATACTTCTTGCACCCGGCTCGATCACCACGATGAACATATCCATGCCCTCTGTGGTTCCCCTTCCCAGATGTTCGAGACCTGCTTCCATATCGAGGATGACAACGTCACCTCTGTGGAGTACCAGGCTGTTGATGATTCTCCGCAGCATGACATGCTCCGGGCAGACGCAACCGCTTCCTGCTGTCTCTACCGTTCCGAGTGTCAGGAGTTTGACTCCGTTGTACTCTTTGCTGTATTTGTCGGGGATATCACTTACTCTCGGATTTATTTTATAAAACCGGTTGTCTGCACTTGCCTCTGTGCGCTCCTCAATCAGTTTCCGCATTTTGGTAATCGGAACAATGGAATCCAGAATTTTTTCCGGAAATCCGAGCGCCAGTCCCAGATTTGCGTCCGGGTCTACATCTGCAGCCAGTACCGGATGGCCTTCTTCTGCATAAAGTCTTGCAAGGGTGGCAGCGATCGTTGTCTTTCCTACGCCGCCTTTTCCAGTTACTGCTATTTTCATGATACAGAATCCTTTTCCGCTTTCTTCGCTTTTTTCAAGCAGGCGGCTCCAACGACCTGCGGAGCCGCCCAATTTCTAATCTTTATACGCCGAGTGCGGCACGTTTCTCTTCAATGCGTGCGAGCATTTCGTCGCCCATCTTGTCGATGTCTTTTTCTACGGTGTAAGCGGCCTCAACCCAGTCGCGCACGCCGTTGGTCAGAAGTCCGGCAATCTCTGTAGAACCGGATACGTACGGCTCAACACCAAGGAAGGTATCGA
Organism: Tidjanibacter massiliensis; assembly: GCA_963661155.1. GTDB lineage: Bacteria > Bacillota > Clostridia > Lachnospirales > Lachnospiraceae > Fusicatenibacter > Fusicatenibacter massiliensis_A. The sequence goes on from CAVLAW010000317.1 coordinate 2,291, forward strand.
TACCGGTTGCTACTACATAGTTTCCGATGGAAACTGCTTTCTCAGACATCCACTCCGGAGCACATCCGACAACTGGAAGCTGGGAAATATTTACATTGCCGATCTTGGCAAGTTCGGATACAAGAACCATCATACGGGAGATATCGACGCAGGATCCCATGTGGAGTACCGGCGGGATATCAGCCAGCTCGCAGACACGTTTCAGACCTGCACCGCAGAGATCTTTGGCACGTTTGTCCATCAGACCTGC
>CAVLAW010000318.1:0-2536 GCA_963661155.1 Tidjanibacter massiliensis
CATAAATATCGAAGCCCTCCGAAGAGCGGTAGTGGAACGGATGGGACGTGATTTTCTGCTTTTTCCCTGCCGGTCCTTTGCGGCGGATGTAGCCATACTGGATCAGCTCTTCTTTTAACTGCACGAGATCCGCCTCGTCGAGCGCAATATCAAGCGCGGTGCTGATCGATTCGAGGTGGTCGATTTCCTCTTTCGTCTCTACAAGAAGCTGCTCGAGTGCCTCACGGGTTCGTTTCAGCTTTCCATAGCGGTCGAAATATTTTTTCGCGTTTTCGCTGGCCGAGAGCGTTCCATCAAGCGGGATTGTGATTTCCTCGCCGTTATAGTAGTTCACCGCTTTTAATGAAGTATCTCCCGGCTGGCAGCTATAGCCGTACGTGTTTAAAAGCTCACCGTAAATCCGGTATTTTTCCCGCTTGTCGGTGTCTTTTAACTGTTTTTTCTGCAGCTCATACTTTTTGACATTCCGCTCCAGTGCCGTGTTGACAACACGCCGCAGATCCGAGGATTTCTGGCGGATGCGGGTGATGCGGTTTTTCATGGCGTAGTACGTTTCCAGCACAGCGGAAATCGAATCATACGTTTCTTCTTTCAGATCCTGATACTGCGTCAGTTTCAGAGCCGAGAATTCTTTTGGTTCGTCCCCCTGGTATACGATGTTCGGGGTAAATGCGCCGTTTTTGATATCTTCGATCAGATAGAAAAAAGTACGGAACAGGTGAAGCTTCGCGTTCTCTTCGAGTGCGTTGATCGCAAAACCGCCGTCGATGCCGGCGCGGTAGCAGACTTCCTCCGCCATGAGCGGGCTGAAACCGGTCAGCGAGGTGTAGATGGCTTTGGCAGCCGCCATCGGTTTCGTGCAGACGAAATCGAAAAACTCTTCCTCTGTGATCGTCAGCGGATCTTTTTTATCCTGCGTGTGCGGGATAAACCAGGTGCGGCCCGGCAGAACCTCGCGGACGGAGCTCATGTTGGCGGAAATATGTTTGATGCTGTCGAGGATCGTATTATCCTCCTGGCAGAAGATCAGGTTGCTGTGTTTTCCCATGATCTCGACAATCAGCTTTTTGCGGCAGATATCGCCGAGTTCGTTTAAGTGTTCTAGTTCAAAAATGAGGATACGATCGAGTCCCGGCTGCGTCACCGAAAGGATTCTGGCACTGCCGATGTGCTTCCGGAGCAGCATACAGAAATTCGGTGCAGTCATCGGACCTGGTTTATTGTTGTCCGTCAGGTAAATCAGCGGAAGGGAAGCGCTCGCCGAGAGAAGAAGACGGTAAACGGTGCGGTTGTTTTTTATCGTAATCATCAGCTCATCGTTTTCCGGCTGCGCGATCTTGTTGATCTTTCCGCCGACGATGGTCTGATTCAGTTCCTGTGCAATATTTGCAATGGTAATTCCATCAAAAGCCATAGAAATCTCTCCTTTGCCTTAGCTTATCGTTATTTTGTTATTATAATACAGAAAAAAAGATTTGACTAGGCTTTCTGAATGAATTATAATAAATCCGTATGGGTAGATGTATTTTCTGAAAAGAAGTTCGGAAAATGCAGGAAAGGACGGATTGTGGCAAAACTGATCAACATCGGATTCGGCAATGTCGTAAATTCGGATAAAATTATTGCAGTGGTGAGTCCCGAGGCGGCACCCATCAAGCGCATGGTGCAGCGTGCCAAGGAAAGCAACCGCATCATTGATGCAACGCAGGGAAGGCGCACAAAGGCTGTGCTCATCACCGGAGAAGAGTTTATCATCCTTTCGGCTTTGCAGCCGGAAACGATCAGCCGCAGATTCAACGGCGGCTGGGAAACAGAAAAAGAGCGAGGGGAATCTGAAAATGAGTAGAGGAATACTTACTGTAGTATCCGGTTTTTCCGGAGCAGGAAAAGGAACACTGATGAAACGCCTTCTGGAGGAGTATGACAACTACGCGCTGTCTATTTCCGTTACCACAAGAGACCCGCGTTCGGGTGAGGAAGACGGCGTTGCTTACTTTTTCCGCACAGAGGAAGAGTTTGACCGCATGGTAGAAGAGGATGCTTTTCTGGAGTATGCGCGTTACGTAAAACATTCTTACGGAACACCGAAAGCATATGTGGAGGAGCAGCTTGACGCAGGAAAAGACGTTCTTCTTGAGATTGAAATCCAGGGAGCGCTTCAGGTCAAGGCAAAACGTCCGGACACCCTTCTTGTGTTCATCACACCGCCGACCGCCGAGGAGCTGGAAAACCGCCTGCGCGGACGCGGAACCGAAACAGAGGAAGTGATCCAAGGCAGAATGGAACGGGCAAAGGAAGAGGCAAAGGGTATGGACAAATACGAATACGTCCTGATCAATGACGACCTTGAGACCTGTGTAAAACAGATGCACGAAACCATTCAGAGCCAGCATTTCATGAGCAGCAACCAGAAAGACTTTATCGAACAGATGAAGAAAGATCTTGGAACTATTCAGAGCCATGCGAAATTTTAGAAAAAACAGCGAATCATGCTTGCATGAATGAGCAGTTTTTTCTGGAATTTCATATGGCGAGA
>CAVLAW010000319.1:0-2517 GCA_963661155.1 Tidjanibacter massiliensis
TTGTAATGTTTTGGTCAAACTCATTATACATCAGAAAGCCCTGTACGATATTTTTCATGAAAAAGTTGTAAAGTGGTGTAAAAAAAGCTTAACAGTAAATATTTGAAAGGGAGATTTTTACTATGAGTACAAACATCACAATTCCGGTTCCGGCAGTCCCGTTCGCACCGCCGGTTTACACCTGCCACCGCGCAAAAAAGTCGTTCGAGTTAGACGGAAACATCAACAAACCATTCTGGGAAGATGCCCCGTATACCGACGAATTTCTTGATATCGAAGGAAGCCACATGCCGCTTCCGCGCTTTGTCACCCGCGCAAAAATGCTCTGGGATGATGAGAACCTTTACGTAGCAGCCGTGCTTGACGGCGATGAAATCTGGGGACACCAGACCGAGCGCGACTCTGTCATCTTCCTCGACAACGATTTTGAAATCTTCGTTGACCCGGATTCCGATACCTACCATTACTACGAGTTCGAAATGAACGTTCTGAACACGGTATGGGATCTGTTTCTTTCCGAGCCGTACCGTGACGGTGGAAGCGGCCTCAACGGCTACGACATGCACGGCCTGCGCACCGCTGTCCATGTAGACGGCTCCATCAACGACCCATCCGCAGAAAACAAGGGCTGGAGCGTTGAGGTTGTCATTCCGTTCGCTGCTCTTTATGAGTATCAGAAAGAACGCCGCACACCAAAGAATGGAGAATTCTACCGTATGAACTTCTCCCGTGTTCAGTGGAAAGTGGACATCAAGGACAACACTTATGTAAAACGTACCAATGAAGCCGGAAACGTTCTCCCGGAGGACAACTGGGTATGGGCTCCGACTGGTGTCATCAACATTCATTACCCGGAACTCTGGTCTTTCGTTTTCTTCTCAGAGGACCACGACGACGCACCGTGCGATATCACGATTCCGGAGGACGAGTACCGCAAATGGGAGCTCCGCAAGCTGTATTACGCAGAAAACATTCTGTTTGAGACAACCGGTTCCTACAGCGACAGCCTTACCGTTTTACAGGAGACACTTGCCGCTTATGCCCCAAATGACTTCAACAAAACCGTGAAAGCTCTCGATTACACCATCGAGACCACAAGCCGTTCTTACCTGATCACCTGCCCGAGTGCCGACGAAGCACATTTACTCCTTCTGTATTCCAATGGAAAGGTTGAAAAAGTTACACGTTAAGCGTATAATATGTGTTAGCACTCAAAATTTGTAACAGGATCGGTTTGAACTATGAAAAAAGTAACATTACAGGAAATCGCGAACTCCCTTGGCATCTCCCGGACTACGGTCTGGAAGGTGTTCAGCGGCCACGAAGGGGTCTCCGATTCTCTGCGCAGCAAGGTCATTGCCAAAGCCCAGGAACTTGGCTATGCCATCCCGGAGGATTTTCAGTATCCGTCCCGCGCAGAGGAGACCACACCGGTCAACATTGCAGTTGCCGTCTGCAGACCGGAAACATCACTTTTCTGGATGACCATCATTCACCAGATTGCAAAAGTATTTTCGGCACACAATGTCAATCTCGTTTACACGTATCTTCCGACTTCGGCAGACAAATCGTATTTTCTGCCTGCAACCCTCACAAACGGAAGTGTTCACGGCATTATCGTCCTGAACGTGTACAACGAACGTCTCCTGCGTCTCCTCGCAGAGACACAGATTCCGAAAGTGTTCCTGGACACTTCCTCTCTTGTTGCCCCGGATGAACTGAACGGCGACCTGCTTCTCATGGAGAGCCGCACCAGTGTCCGCCGCATCACCAGCCATCTGATCGAGCAGGGACGCACCCTTCCGGGCTTCATCGGTGATATCGGCTACGCACAGTCCAACCGCGAGCGGTATGAAGGTTTCTGCCAGGCTCTGACGGATGCCGGTAAAAAGGTGGATTCTTCTCTCTGCCTGACGACACCGCTCGGCATCGATACGTACCGCGAAGAAATCGATACTTTTCTCTCCTCCCTGTCCCGCATGCCGGACGCTTTCGTCTGTGCCAGCGACTACGTTGCCTGCATTCTGATGCAGCTTCTTGAAAAACGGGGCTTACGCGTACCGGAGGACGTTGCAGTATCCGGCTTCGACAACAATACAGAGGATCTTCTGGCAGAACATCTGACAACCGTTCAGGTTTTCAACGAAGAACTCGGCGCACGTCTGGCACTCCAGATTCTGTACCGGATCAAATATCCGAACACGCCGCATGAAGTTACGTATCTCGGCACCAACGTGCTGTACCGCGATTCCACCGGCGACTGATTTTATTTTTCATCTGTTTTCAAAAAAGACACCGTCTTCCCTTCCGGGACACGGTGTCTTTTTCTGTTTTTAATTCTGTTTTTATTTCCTGGCTGTTTTCTTACTTCGCGGTGCGGATACGGATCGTACGGATCTCATACGGCTTGATCGTAAGCTCGATCTCGTTCTCCTTCACATCAAGTGCGCCCTCGATCGAGTTTTCGAGAAGGTCGGTCTCCTCAGCGGATGCAATCGCCTCTGCGCAGTGCAGAGT
>CAVLAW010000320.1:0-2484 GCA_963661155.1 Tidjanibacter massiliensis
ACATCGTTCATGCCGACGACAAGGTCTTTCAACGGCATCGAGGAGATCACAATATCACCATTCAGTTCTTTTTCCACACCATCTGCGACATAGGAAACGCCGGTAATTTTATTATTCTGATCCTTGTGGATCTTCGTCACCTCTGCATTCAGCAGGATTGTTCCGCCCATTTTCCGGATCTCATCTGCGGTAACTTCCCAGAGCTGTCCCGGACCGAGCTTCGGATAGCTGAATTCATCGATCAGGGAGGTTTCTATTTTTCGGTTCTTTTTCTTGAAAATTTTGCCGAACACATCTTTGATAACCGCGGAAATCGACAGACCCTTTACTCTCTGGTTTCCCCAGGATGCATCAATTTCACTTGGATGGCGTCCCCACAGGTTTTCGGTATAATATTCAAAAAACATGCTGTACAGCTTGCGTCCGAAACGGTTGATATAGAAGTTCTCCAGATTGTTCTCCGGGAGCTTGTGCAGCATGGCGGCAAGGTAGCTGAAGCTGCATTTCATCGTGTTGACAAATCCCATGTTTGTAAAGGTTTCTTTTTTCATGGAAATCGGATAGTCATAGAATTTATCCATGAACAGAATTCGTGAAACACGGTGTCTGCGGAGCATGACACGGTCTGTTTTTTCCGGGTCAGGTCCGCCTTTTTTCACTTCTGTGCTGCGGCCAAGCTTCCTATCATCCATCGGCTTGGACCCCTGCGTCGGGAGCATGTTTTCCCACCACTCGTTGACCTCCGGCACTTTCGAGAAGAAACGATGTCCTCCCATATCCATACGGTTTCCCTTATATTCTACTGTTTTCGAGATTCCGCCGAAGCAGGCGCTCTCTTCCAAAATCGTAACTTCGTATTTTCCTTTTTCTTTCAGCAGTTCATATGCGGCGGTAAGACCTGCCGGTCCGGCGCCGATCACAATCACTTTTTCAGGCATTTTCTTCGTTTCCTTCCTTGCAGATTTCATAGACAATGATAAGCGGAGCAGCTAAAAATGTAATAAAGAAGAATCTGGAATCCGCTCCTGTCAGCAGAAGCATCGTTCCAAAATCATACGCAAATACCGGAAGCACGAGAAACATTTTTTTCCAGGAATTCCAGGAACCAAAATGCAGCCGTGCAAGGCTTACCAGCAGCAGGACAAGCAGGACAACACCGTAGGTGCGCAGATAACGGAACACTGAATTGTTGATCAGTCCTGCATACGATTCCAGAAAACCGGCAAGTGTACTGTTTGCTTTCTGCGAATACGTGATTCCATCCGGATTTTCTGTAATCAGCGGTTTGTTGTCGCCCTCCAGACCATTTTCAAATCCATAGACAATATCAGTCAGGGCAAATGCTGCCTGGAAAGATGCCTGCGGGGACAGCCGGAAGCATTTCAGCATCAGGTGCAGCATGCCGCCATAGCCCTCTTCCTCCACAATGGTCGTATCAATATCTTTCCATTTGATCGAATTAAAGCTGCCGCGGTAATAATACTGATCCCACATTTCCTGCGGCGCAATCGCATAGACAAACTCCGACAGTTCCTCGTCCATAGCTTCCGGTGTCTCTTTCGCCACGTTTCCAATCACCGTCAGCGGCAGCCCCATGCTCTCAAGGACACGCTGCTCCGGCTTTTCTACCTGGAGTGCACGATAAACCGGCACCTTGATGATAAAAAGTGCTGCCACGAAAAATGCCAGCATCCGAAGCCACGTTTTCTTGTCCAGATGAAACAGCAGTACCAGAAGCAGCGGCGCTGTATATAAAATGGCATTGTGGCGGAAAATGGTGGTACTTGCGAGGATCACACCGAACACTGCCAGTTTCCACAGTTTTGCCGCATTCTTCTTTTTCAGAATCATCCGTACCGCCATGATGGTGCAGAACAGCGCCCCCATGGAAAAGGCGATATCTTTCCACGGATACAGCAACGTATAACCGGTGTACGGATTCAGCATAATATAGGCAAACGATACGGCACCTGCTTTTCTGCTCGAGAGTTCGCAGATCGTTACCGTCAAGTACCCCATCAGCAGGGCAAAATAAAACAACTGAAGGAATACAATCGCGGATGGCCGTTTGAAAATTTTCAGTGGAATCGTAAAAAAGAGAAACGTATGCCATACCGGATGCCAGTCGTTATACGTTCCGTTGATGGCCTGTTCATACTGTGTGATGGAGTCCCAGGAGAAAGAACCGGGGAGATACGCCCAGAACCAGATCATCAGGATAGTAAAGGATGCTGCGGCGGAAATACTGAAAATCACGATTTTTTCCCGTCGTTCCAGTTCCTTTTTTCTTCCCCATTGGAGGGCACGGATCCTGTTGGTGCCCCATTTTAGAGGGAACCACAAGCCTGCTGCGATCAGAAGCATCAGTACCAGCAGGTAGGAGCCTTTTGTCGTGACGTTCAGATAAAGATATGCATACCAGACGATGCAGCTATAAAGCACGGTCAGCAATACGGCTGCATCGAGATGTTTCAGATTTTTTTT
>CAVLAW010000321.1:0-2446 GCA_963661155.1 Tidjanibacter massiliensis
CCATCAAGATGCCGCAGTTTCTCTGCGAGGAAATGCAGGACTATCTTGGAATGCTCTACGGGCTGAAAAAGAAGGACCGCATTTTCACCGTGACCAAAAGCTATCTTCATCACGAGATGGACAGAGGCTCCAAAGCCGCCGGGGTCAAGCGCATTCGGATTCACGATTTGAGACACCCGTATGTCAAGCCCAAGACAAAAAAATATGGAAATATTTTTGAGGCTTTCAGGGCAGCAGAATCGATGCCCCGACCGTCCATCGGGTGCTCATAGCCTATGCCTCCTTTTCCGGCGCTCCTATTCCAAGGAAATCCTGCGTTACATATTCGATTTCGATCCTGTCTCCCGGAAAGAGGTAAATTCTCTTGATGAGCCGGTCAATCAGGGCTTGCGTCAGGGTATTCGCATTGCCCAATTCCTGCGTGATCTCACGTTGCTTCAACCTCGCTTCATAATCACACTGAATCTGTTTTGTCTGTGCGGTGATGACCGCATGGACATTTTTTGCTTTTATCAGGGCTGCATCAAGTTTTTCTTTCTGGACTCGGTAGGTCTCCAAATCAATTTCTCCAAGCGCATACTGTTCATAAAGCTGCCGTTTCGCTGCCTGAATGGCACGCAGTTTTTCTTCATGCTCGGACTGCTGAACCGTTTGCAGATCCAGTTTGTCCTTGCTGGTGTCGATCCCAAGAGCCGGTGTTACCTGGCCCCGGATGATCTCAAATACCGCCTGTTCCAGTTCGGACATTCGTACCTTTACCCCATAGCAAGGAAGATCTCTGGCGACCTGTGCATGGCGGCAATAGAATAAAGAATCATTTCGGAGCGACATGGCGTGATCACAGCATCCGCAATACACCTTACCTCGGAGCAGGTAATTCCGCTGTTTCTTTTGGGGCAGAGTAAATTTATGGATAGAAGCATTGGCACGTTCAAACAATTCTTTGCTGATGATAGCGGGATGGTGCTCGGGTATCTTAAACCATTCACTTTCATCTTTGCGCCGTACCTGATTGCTGCCGATCTCCTTGACCTTGCTTTTTCCAATGACATAGGTGCCGATATACCGTTCATCCGCTAAAATCCGAAGGACAGTTGAATTGCTCCAGACTCCGTTGGTCCTGGAAACATCATAATGCTCCTTGCCTTTACTTTTGCGGTATTCGCCAGGCGTCGGAATATTCCCAGCATATAGCTTTCGCGTGATCTCTGCCACTGTGCAGCCGTCAGCCGCCCAATGGAAGATTTGCCGGACGATCCCGGCTACTTCCTCGTTTGGCTCCATACGCCCGTCAGAACTCTTTTGATAACCGTAAGGGCAAATCACGCTCTGATATTCGCCACGACGCATTTTAGCGTACTTGGCACTCTTGGTTTTCATAGACATATCCCGGCTGTAACACTCACTGATCAGATACTTGAAGGCAACATCGATTCCACCTGTATCGCCTTTGAAATTGGCAGTATCAAAATCGTCGCTGACGGAAATGAAGCGGGTGTGATACAGCGGAAATACCCGCTCGATAAAGTAGCCGGTTTCAATGCTGTTGCGGCCAAATCTGGAAAGATCCTTTACAATAATACAGTCAATCTGACCGGCCTGTACCATCGTCAGAAGTTCCTGCACAGCAGGTCGTTCAAAGTTTGTGCCGCTGTGACCGTTGTCTACAAATTCCAGGATCTCACAGTCCTCATATTCAGGGATGGACATAGCCTTTTCGCGGAGGATCAGCTTTTGGTTTGGAATGCTCAAACTTTCCGTCCGAAAGTCCTCTAAGGACAGTCGGATATAAAGTGCAATCACATAACGCCGCATATTGCCGCCTCCTTTCCCTGAAATTCACTTTTGAAGTAGAAACTGACATGGATGTTCCGCTCATGGTCAATTTCAATACGCTCAATCAGCCGCCCGATAAGCTCTGCTGTCAGAGCATGGTCCTGTGCCAGCGTTTTAGCATCCTGCTCCATTTCCTTATATTTAGCAAGCTGATCATCCAGTGTTTCCATACCGATTTCAAGCTGTTCGATCTCGCCGGACAGCTCAGAAATGAGGGCTTCATAATCAGCTTTCATATCGAAATATTCTTTGCTGGTGAGGATGCCCTGTACGAAGTTCTCATATAATCCACGGATCAGGCGCTGCTTTTTCTCGATTTCCTGCCGCTTGACGGACATCTTAGCCCGCAATGTATCTTTTCCTTGTTTCTGCTTTGCCTCTAACTGAAAAAGCGGAAGGGACATTCCAAGAGCAACGGATAGTTCCTTTTCCAGGATAGCGGTGACTGTGGAGATCAGTTCTGTTTCCTGTATCATCACACCCTTGCAGGTATCCTTGGCGATACGGCTGTTCGTCAGGCAGTGAAACCAGTAAATATCCGGCCCCTTCTTCCGTACAGCTCGCTGGCGGTGGAGGCTGCGGCCGCAATCAGCACAGAATACTTTTCCTT
>CAVLAW010000322.1:0-2430 GCA_963661155.1 Tidjanibacter massiliensis
AGATGGAAGGCAAGGCTGGTGACAATCTGATCGCATGCCTGGAGTCTCGTCTGGACAGCGTGGTATTCCGCATGGGTCTCGCTTTGACCCGCAGAGAAGCAAGACAGCTGGTAACACACGGTCACTTTACCGTAAACGGCCAGCGTGTGAATATTCCGTCCTATCGCGTAAAGGCAGGCGACGTAGTCGCTCTGAGCGAAGGCAGCCGTGACAGCGCAAAGTTCAAGGATGTTGCAGAACAGACCGCAGACCGTACTGTACCGGTATGGCTGGAGCCGGATAAGGAAAACTTCTCCGCAAAGATCACCCGTCTGGCAACACCGGAAGATCTGGACTATGAAGTTGCAGAGCACTTGATCGTCGAGTTGTACTCCAAGTAATCATCTGCAATTTACGGAACATGAGAAGACGTCCCGGGGCGCGCGCGCTTCGGGATGTCCGATGCAAAGTCCTGCCGTACCAAGGAGCATCTGCGGCCGTGGTATGTCAGGAACAACCACAGACAAAGCTACCAAGCATAGGAGGGTGTTTTTATGCTGGAGAAGATTGAAAAGCCGGAACTCGACACAGTGGATCTGCGAAGCGACGGAAAATACGGTAAGTTTGTATTGGCACCGCTGGAACGTGGCTATGGTATCACCCTTGGCAACAGTCTGCGGCGCGTGCTGCTCTCCTCATTGCCCGGTGTGGCTGTGAATTCCGTGAAGATTGATGGCGTACACCATGAATTGAGTACGATTCCCGGTGTGAAAGAGGATGTGACTGAGATCATCCTCAGCCTGAAGGGCCTTACCGCAAAGCTCTACGGCGACGGACCGAAGACGGTCTATATTGAAGCAGAGGGCGAGTGCGAAGTCACCGCCGGCGACATCAAGACCGACTCTGAAGTGAATATCCTGGATCCGGGCATGCATATCGCAACCCTGGGAAAGGGCGCAAAGCTCTATATGGAAATCGTCATTGATCGCGGCAGAGGCTATGTCTCTGCAGAGCGCAATAAGCAAATGATGAATACTCCTATCGATGTCATCGCAGTGGACAGCATCTATACCCCTGTACTGAAGGTAAACTATCATGTAGAAGATACTCGTCTGGGTCAGGTCACCGACTATGACAAGCTCACACTGGAAGTGTGGACAGACGGCACGATCTCTGCAAAGGAAGCCATCTCACAGGCAGCAAATCTGCTGAATGAGCACCTGAAGCTGTTTATTGACCTCTCTGATGAGGCAAGCATCGCAGAAGTGCTCGTGGAAAAGGATGATAAGGGTAAGGAAAAGATTCTGGAAATGACCATTGAAGAACTGGATCTGTCCGTTCGGTCGTTCAACTGCTTAAAGCGCGCCGGAATCAATACCGTAGACGATTTGATCAATAAGTCGGAGGAAGAAATGCTCAAGGTGCGTAACCTGGGTAAGAAGTCCTTCGATGAAGTGCGGGAAAAGCTCCAGTCTCTGGGCTTTGATCTCGCCAGTGAGGAAGACTAATCGTCTGGTGTATCGAAAAAGCCAGACGTTCAACAAGACCGAGCCTTGCGGGCTTTTTTCAAGAGAAACGCCCGCAGCTAGAAAAAGGAGTGAATAACAATGCCGGGTACCAGAAAACTGGGCAGACCGACCGATCACAGAAAGGCTATGCTGCGTGGAATGGTAACATTCCTGCTGGAAAATGGTCAGATCGAGACAACTGTCACTCGTGCGAAGGAAGTACGGGCAGTTGCTGAAAAGATGATCACGATCGCAAAGTCGGATGATCTGCATTCTAAGCGCCAGGTTATGGCATATGTAACCAAGGAGAGCGTCGCTAAGAAGCTCTTCGACGAAATTGCACCGAAGTATGCTGACCGCAAGGGCGGCTATACCCAGATTGTGAAGATCGGCCCCCGCCGCGGTGATGCCGCTGAAATGGCGATCATCAAGCTGGTTTAATCTGCAATACAAAACGGCATACCCTATGCCGAAACGAACAGGCGAAGCGTCCCGTGCGGATGCTCCGCCTGTTTTTGTTTTCTCCGCAGAAGCTCCGCACCCCGTTTTCCGCCAAGTGGAAAGATCTCCGCACAGCTTTGTGGAAACCATCCGCAGACGGCGCAGAAAGACTTTTCCACACTGTGGAAAACTTCGCGGCAGCAGAAGTACCGTCCGCCGGAGCGCTTTCCACAAAATTTCCCCAAATGGGCAAAAATTGTGGAAAACACTTTTTCGGCGCGGCAGAGACGCGCTTTTCCGGATCTGACAACATCCTTTCCGAAATCCGGGTCGAATTTGTGGGATATCTACGAGAAACTTTGTGAGATATCATAAAAATAAAGTACATATTTTGTACAAGTGTAATAAAAAATGCGTATGTCTCTTTACATTTGACCGGTTTTCGAGTATAATTGAAATGAGGCGATGTGCCCCATTTGTGTCTGCGGGAACAGTACACATG
>CAVLAW010000323.1:0-2422 GCA_963661155.1 Tidjanibacter massiliensis
CAGCGAAACAGCAAGTGTTTCACTGCTGAGTGAACAGCGACTATGCTTTCGGGGTCTGCCTCCAGAATGCTTGCTGTCGGTCCTGGCTTTTCATATCCACGCACTTCTTTTCTAACTACAACTGAAATTATACCACACTTCTTCTCCAATGTGAACGTTTTTTATAATTTTTCTTGATTTTTTTCTTATATTTTATTACTTTTGACTATGCATTTTTCTTTCGCAGAAAATCGCGTCATTTATTTTCTACAATTTTCGACACCACATCCATGAAATTTTACCAGTTTTTGTCACATCCCGTCGGTCTTTTTGTGCAATATTTCTTTTTGCATATAGTCTGGTTTATAATACTTATCTATTATCTTTTATTTCATTTCCGTTTTCGGGCGCTTTTTTTCTTTTACTTTTTGTGCAAATACGTGTATACTATTAGCCAGAACAGGCCCGGCCGGATTTCGGGGAGACGGCTTTCCAATTTGCACTGTTCTTTCCTATTAATTGAGAAAATTTCCCCAATTCAGTGAAAAGACACATTGAAGGAGATACCATGTACGAAGTAGATTTCAGTAAACCAATCCATATACATTTTATCGGCATCGGCGGCATCAGCATGAGCGGCCTTGCTGAGATTCTTTTAAAAGAAAACTTTACCATTTCCGGTTCTGATGCAAAAGAAAGCGATCTGACCCGCCATCTGACTTCTCTTGGCGCTCAGGTTTTCTACGGCCAGAAAGCGGAAAATATCATTCCGGGCATCGACCTTGTCGTTTACACCGCAGCGATCCATCCGGACAACCCGGAGTTCGCCGCTGCCAAAGCTGCCGGCATTCCGATGCTGACCCGCGCTGAGCTGCTCGGACAGATCATGCGCAACTACGACACGCCGATCGCTGTCTCAGGTACGCACGGAAAGACAACGACCACTTCCATGCTGTCCCACATTCTGATGGCAGCCGACTGTGATCCGACGATTTCTGTCGGCGGTATTCTTCCATCCATCGGCGGAAATATCCGTGTCGGCCATTCTGAGACATTCCTGACCGAGGCATGCGAGTATACCAACAGCTTTTTAAGCTTCTTCCCGAAAATCGGCATCATCCTCAACATGGATGCGGACCATCTCGATTTCTTCAAGGATATCGACGACATCCGCCACTCCTTCCGCGAGTTTGCCCGCCTGCTCCCGTCTGACGGCATGCTGATCATCAATGCAGATACACCGAAATACGATTACGTGACCGAAGGTCTTGACTGCAAAGTCGTTACTTACGCACTCGAGAATCAGGCTGCTGCTGATTACACCGCAGCAAATATTACTTATGATGAGCTGGATCATCCGTCGTTTGACTGTCTCTGCCACGGAGAACTGCACGGCCATTATACACTGATGGTTCCTGGTCTTCACAATGTTTCGAACGCTCTCGCTGCCATCGCACTGGCAGACGAACTGCAGCTGACGGAACATGCCATCCACGAAGGCTTTGCTACTTTCCACGGCACCGACCGCCGGTTCCAGTACAAGGGAACCTACCACGGAGCAAAGGTGATCGACGACTATGCACATCATCCAACCGAGATCCGCGCTACGATGGAGGCTGCCGGAAACTGTGCACACAAGTCACTGTGGTGCGTCTTCCAGCCGCATACCTACACCAGAACGAAAGCGCTGCTCGACGATTTTGCCGATGCGCTTGCTCTCGCAGACCATGTGATTCTCGCCGATATCTATGCAGCAAGAGAGACCGATACGCTCGGCATTTCCTCGAAGGATATTCAGGAGCGGATCGTGAAAAAGGGCACACCATGTGAATACTTCCCGTCATTTGCAGAGATTGAATCTTATCTGAATGAGAACCTCGCTGCGGACGACATGCTGATCACCATGGGTGCCGGCGATGTCGTAAAGATCGGCGAAGAGCTTCTGGCTTCTGAAAAATAAAAAATTGAGACATTACTTTCCTTCCCGGGAGAACTTGAAAATTTCAGTTCTCCCGGGATTTTTTTTGCCTGCACCGGGAATACCAGAAATAGTTACGCACATTTTTATACACAGCTAATTCCTTGTATTTCCGCCGTTTTTTCGAGTTATCCACATTTTCCACAGTTTTATACACATTTTTACGGGCCGCGGAATGTGGATTTTCTGTGCATAACTTCGTTTACATAACGGAGTTCCCAGAAAGCCCCACACTCCCCTGTTTTCCGCCATTTTTCAATACTTCCGGTAGATGATAATTTTTCTGAAATAAGATTCCTCCACATTATCCACATTATCCACAGCCTTTTTTCATCCACCGTGGATAAATCGCAGAATCCCGTTTTTCTCCTGTTTTGTTACAGTTCACTGATTCTCAGCGAACTGTAACATTCGCAGCCCTCATTTAAAGTTTTGCTTCGCAAAAGGAGGGCTGCTCACACCTGA
>CAVLAW010000324.1:0-2420 GCA_963661155.1 Tidjanibacter massiliensis
TCGGAGAGGTGTGCGGGAAGGAGTATCTGCTGGAAAAAGACGGACTCAGAATGGTTAGAGAAAGCTAACAAAAAGATATACAGATCTGTCCCTTTTGTGATATGATAAACGGAGAAGAAAGGTTTTGGTCAGCATATGAAAATGAGTTTGGCGTGCGCCCGGGAGCTTCTTTCGGTTACGGAGCAGGATGATCCGGCGTCCCTGAAAAAGAAATATCACCGTCTGATGGCGCAGCGCAGTCCCCGAAGCACGCACATCACTATCGATCCGGAATCTTAGGCTATCTGATGTTCTGCCCGTTCGGCTTCCATGTGATCGTCTGTATCATCGTCTATCTTGGACGGAACGATGCCGCGGCACTCTGCATGATGGCGCGGGATCGAAAGACGGTGAACATCGCGCATCAGATGCCGCTCTACCCGATGCTCGACAATCTGGACACCGATACGTCTGCGGAATTCGCCAAAGTATTCGCGGAATGGAGCGGCGTGTCACCGCTGGAGTTTCGGAGACTGTCGAAGTAGAGGAGGAATGAGATTATGAGAGACGAAGAACTTGTATTTGACCGGACGTGTCATGTGGTGTATTCTGAGGCATGTAAAAAGGAAATTCAGGAGAAAATTGCACTTCATTATCCGAGCGGAGAGCAGGAAAGTGTATGGACGCAGGTGCAGGAGCAGTATGTGGATTTTTTGAAAGATTACCGGACGGACCTCGGCGGAAACAAGAATTTCCACAACAGCGTCGGCGGAACGTATGACTGTATTGCGTTGATGGCGTATTACGTAGTGTGCAAAGTAGTGACAGACCTGAAAGAGATTGAGGAGATGGAAGGGAATCTGTTTCTTCCAGCTTTCAAGAATCTGAAATTTGTGGATGCGAACAAACCAATCTTCAAAAGACTCCTGCACTTTTCTTTTTCCGTGGCGCAGAAGAAGTGCGCGAAATGGAATGATTACGAAATGAAAGTGGCTCCGTACCGGAAAGGAGAGCCCATCTACTACGAATTCACAAAATGCCCGGTCGCAGAATTTGCAAAAGAGCACGATCTTCTCGAGGTCATGCCCGCTTTCTGCAATCCGGACTATACTGCAATGGAACTCCTTCATGCCAGGCTGATGCGCACAACAACATGCGCAAACGGGGCGAAATGTGATTATACTATTTGCGGCGATCAAGATCCGCTGTGCAGGGAGAAGCCGGAATATGTGGATGAGGAAGGGTATCGGAGGAATTAATAAAAATATATGTCAAAATAAGATTGGATAGAAAACGGAGGAACAAGAAATGACAGAAACAGAAAACAGCAAAGATTTAATCAGCGTATTGTGGAGTGGGGCAGATATACTTCGTTCCAAAATGGATGCGAATGAATATAAAGATTATTTAATGGGGATTGTATTTTACAAATATTTATCAGATTCTTTTCTGATTAAAGTATATGATTTAATCTATGATGAAAAACCAGAGAGCTTAAAGGCGGCATTAGAAGCATACAAGGAAGCATTACAGGACGAAAGCGCAGAGGAGTTGCAGGAACAGATCAAATCGGAATGTCATTATGTAATCGAACGGTAAATGATGTTCTTACACGCCATTGCAAAGAGTGTGGTATTTCAGAAATTTCAGTTCATGGACTGCGCCACACGCATGCATCGTTGCTGCTGTTTGCGGGAGTCTCAATTGCAAGCGTTGCGCGCAGACTGGGGCATGCAAGTATGACAACAACACAGAAAACGTATTTACATATTATTCAGGAACTTGAAAACAAAGACGTAGATCTGGTAATGAGAACGTTATCTGGATTATAAAACTTAGCATAGACACGAGAATACTTATGCTGATTTTGGTATAAATCAGATACGAAAGAGAAATTAAAATCCAAGAAATATTACGCATATACGAATAAAATTCGGGAAAAGTGTAGAGTTTATGCGATAGAAACCCCGGAAAAGTGTAGAGTTTACGTCATTTTAACCCCGGAAAAATGTAAAACAGCTATAAAACCCACGAAAGAAGGTGACCCCCATGCCATTTAAAATCATCCGAAACGACATCACAAAAGTCCATGCCGATGCGATCGTCAACACAGCCAACCCTCAGCCAATTTACGAAAGCGGCACGGACCGTGCCATTTATGAGGCTGCTGGGAGCGAACTGCTGTTGGAGGAGCGGAAAAAGATAGGTGAGATAGCGAGAGGCGATGCGGCGGTAACGAAAGCGTATCGTCTTCCTGCGAAGTATATCATCCACACCGTAGGTCCAATCTGGAAAGACGGAACGGCGCATGAGTTTGAGATACTGGAAAGCTGCTATACGAAATCGCTGGAAAAAGCAGTGGAGCTGGAGTGCACGAGTATTGCATTTCCGTTGATTGCTACCGGGGTATACAGATTTCCAAAGGATAAAGCACTGCAGAT
>CAVLAW010000325.1:0-2353 GCA_963661155.1 Tidjanibacter massiliensis
GGAAAATAGCAGCCGGTTCCCAAGATGATATCTGCCAGTCTCCTATCGCATGCCATTTCCTGGTCAAAAAGTTCTTCTTTCAGATCAAAAGACGGATAGAGCAATTCTAAAGCTTCCAGATCTTTGTGCACAGCCAAATACGAATCGATTTCATGCGGATAGTCATCCTGAAGAAATAATTTCTGACAAAATCCCAGTGTTGGGTTGCCTGACTTGCCTGCACTTAGCGCTCTGAAGATTTCCGCATAATCCGAATCGATCCGTACCTTCACGGTCAACATCAAGGTGTTTCGCACAAAATCACTGGCTTCCAGCTCTTTCAGCACATATTCCAAAGGATAAAAGAGCTCTTCGCCTTCTATAAACTCCCTGCGTTCTTTCAGATTTTTCTTCCAGACTTTGCGATCCTGATTTTCTGATAATCCGTTTTTTCTCAATTTAGACCGCAACAGCTGTTTCCATCCGAAGACATCTTCTTTCTTCACTCGAATGAACTCTTCCTGACTATCTTCCAGATAATCCAAAAGCGTCACATCCATATATGCAAGCATATCCTCCAAATACTCTCTATAATTCTTATAAGGTAAATGGCCCAGATATGAAACTGCAGGATCCCTCATTTACAGAAATCTCCTTTCGCTCTATCCCCTCTTGTCAATACTCCTCAATCCAGCAATCGTAATCCGTTCTCTGTTCATTCATATACTGGTCGCAGAGGTAGAAATACTTCTGAGCAGCCTTGTCGAATTTGTTGACGCGCAGCAATTGCACGAAGCAGTTCCTTGCCTCTGCTGCCTTGCCCTCCCAGAAGAGCCGGATGCCCTTTTCGTAAATTTCCTTCGTCTGCTCTTTTCCGAGTCTCATCTTGGCGTCATTCGTATCGAAGACCTCGTATACGAGGCGCAGGGACTGGTCGGCGCTGAGCCGCACGTAGCCGAGGGTTCTGACCCGGTAATTCTCGGAAAATGCCGGGATCTGCTTGGCTGCCTCCTCGAGCACCAGGATCTCCGCACCGTATTCCTCTGCGACGCCTCGCAGGAATTTCACGAGGTTCTCCTCCTCGGATATGTTCTGCACCATCATGCGCTTTGCTATGCCGACAACGCCCATATGCAGCATGCCGAAGCCGATGGCCGCCTGGAAGGAAGCCTTCTTTTTCTCAAGATAGAGCTCGTTTTTGTTCAATGCATCCACCGCATCAATGGCCGCCTGCAGCGCTGCCTCCGGGTTCTCCGTAAAGTACGCGACAGACCCCGCATCCTCGAAGCTGCCTGCATTACCGCCATGGCGGGCAATGGCCGGGATCTGCACGCGGAGCGCATCGTTGATAAAATCAAAGACATAGAGATTCTTTGTGGCAAGGAACGGCAGCATCTCTTCATACAGGTTTGTTGCCGTGACCAGAATCACCGCCGGCATATTCGCCTCGCTCATCAGCGTCATTTGGGTAATGTTTTCCTTCCCCATGGCCCGGAATGTCTCATTGGGAATGAATTTGGCGTAGGCATCGGTATAGCGCTGCAGCTCTGTCAAGTGCTTGCCGACACCCTCTGCCATCTGATTAAAGACAGCGCTGATCTCCGAAATTTCATCATTGCCCCTGACCTTCATCCGCACACTGAGATCGCCCTTACCAAGGCGATCCGCCATTCTTCTCAGGACCTTGAGCGGACGCAGGAACAGATATATACTGAGCATAAGGATCAAAAGCAGAACGCCGTACCACAGGCTCTGGTAATGCCTCAGATCTTCTGTAGCAGCTCGTATTTGCTGCTGCACGGTATCCTCTCGTTCCAGTACCTGAATGGCGCCCAGCACCGTCCCATCGCTTTTTTGAATCGGCACGACCAGACTCCGCACCCACTGAGCGCCGATGTGACGGACTACGCTCACCATGGTCTGCTCTGTGATGGCCTTTCGAACCGCATCGACCACTAGTTTGGATTTCTCATATTGGTACTGCGCATTGGCTACCCCATTATAGCTCAGATAGTAAATACCGTCGCTTCGACATAAAAAATAATCCGGCAAGAAAACACTTCGCGCTGAAAATACAACTTCAGATTGACTGTTTATATCATATAAGTCAGTTGTCCATTTTACGCTCACTGTATGAAACAGCTGCTTTCTTCTTTCTTCCGAGAGCACCTGATATGTATCCGCGATCTGGGATAAAACCTCCAAATCCAATTGCGCGAGCCGGTACTGGGCATCTCCATACAGTTTCTGTGTTTCACTTTCAATGATTTCTTCAGCGACACGATTGTAGTTTTGCTTGTATACAATATTTGTGATCAACGCAATAGATGCCAGCATGATCGTCAAAATTTTCACATAAAGAGACAGTCTTCCA
>CAVLAW010000326.1:0-2341 GCA_963661155.1 Tidjanibacter massiliensis
GATAAACGGTTCTCCATAGGCATTCTGGGATACCAGTGCCAGACAGGAGCCGGCCTCATCGGTTGTTCCGGTCTTTCCGCCGAGCACAGTCACATTTTCCGGCGGATTCTTTTCGCCGGTCAGATATTTGTCTGTGGAGCTTAAGTAAATCGTTCTTGTCGAGCCGTCTGCATGGGTAACATTCAGCGCGTAGGAAGATGACGACATCGTCTCCTGAAATTCGGTGTGCTGATACGCTGCGTTCAGCATCAGATAAACATCATATGCTGTGGTATAATGGTTCTCATCGTGCAGTCCGTGCGGGTTTGCAAAATGCGTTCCAGTCATGGCAAGGGACGCTGCCTTGTCATTCATCATCTGAACGAAATTGTCCACGCTTCCGCCCACCTGGCGGGCAATCGCCATGGCGGCATCGTTGGCGGAATAAATCAGAAGCGCATGGAAAAGCTGATCCATGGTCACGGTATCGCCGACAGCCAGTCCGCTCATCTGGGATCCATCTTCCAGAGCAAGATCCTCTTCGGTGATCGTGACCTGCACATCCGGCTGATTGTATTCCATGGCGAGCAGCGCCGTCATGATCTTGGTGATGCTCGCTGGATAGACCTGATCATACATATTCTGCGCAAACAGTACCTTTTGGTGATCCAGATCAAACAGTCCTGCTTTTACCTGGGAGGAAAAGGAAATATCATTCAGCGGTACACTTGTCTCACCGACACAGAGATCGGAAGCAAGCGCATCGGCCTGAAAACGGTTTTCCGAGGAAAGCGGATCGGAGGCGAGCACCATCGTGCGGGCAAACGGCTGTGTGATATCCATCTGACGATCCTGCCGGTACAGTTTTACGCCGATCAGGACCGCAATGGCAACAACGCAGACACCGGCGCCGATCAGCAGCCGGTTTAAAATATGTTCTGTTTTTTCAGAAGCCGCCTCTTTTGACGGATTCGCAGGCGTTTTCTTCTCTTTTTCTGTGGTATTAGTCGTTTCTCCGGTAGATTTCACGCCAGTCCATTTCTCCTCTGTCTAATGATTTGATCAGCATTTCTGCCGTTGCAAGGTTTGTCGCAAGCGGAATGCTGTGTACGTCGCAGAGACGGATAATCCGGTGGACATCCGGCTCGTGCTGTTTCGGCTGTTCCGGATCCCGAAGGAAAATAACAAGATCCAGGTCATTCTGTTCAATCTGGGAACCCATCTGCTGAACACCTCCAACGTGTCCAGCCAGATATTTGCGGACGTTAAGTCCGGTTGCCTCCTCCACCAGACGGCCGGAAGTTCCGGTTGCGTAAAGAGTGTGCTTTGCGAGCACAGAGCGGTAGGCGATACACAGGTTCTGAAGCAGCGTTTTTTTTGCATCATGCGCGATCAATCCGATGTTCATTGATGGTTTTCCTCCTTAGTAATTCATAGTTTCTGGTTACAAAATCCCGGTTCTGCAGTCCGACATTCAGGACAAGTCCCATTCCGATGTAAAGCGTTACCAGAGAGGTCAGTCCATAGCTGACGAACGGAAGCGGTGTACCGGTGTTCGGCAGGATTCCCGTTGCAACACTGATATTCAGAAAACTCTGAAAGGCAACGAGTCCTGCCATACCGCAGCAGATCAGCGTTCCTGATAAGTCTTTCGCTTTCCGGGAAGTCCGGATGCATTCGACGAGGATCAGGAACAGGAGCAGGATGATTCCGCAGCATCCAAAGAAGCCAAGCTCCTCTCCTGCCACTGCGAAAATAAAGTCGTTGTGGTTCTGGGAAACGAAATTTCCCTTATTTGCGGAAGAAACTTTATTGTTATTGAGTCCTTTTCCGGTCAGCTTACCGGAACCGATGGCTGTGATCGAGTTCTGCTGCTGAAGACGGCCGTCCGCATTATCGGCATCATCATTCAGCCAGTCCTGGATTCGTCCAAGCTGGTAGCCGACTGTCTTGTCAAGTGTTGCCGGAAGCTGAAAATTGACCTGCGTGATGACAAGCAGAAGTGCAAGCACCAGTGCAGAACCGGAGACAAGAACAACGGCGATCACTTTGTAGCTTAAGCCCGCCACATACATCATAAAACAGAACAGAACCATAACGGTAATCGTATTTTTCAGGTCCGGCTGGCGGTAAATCATAACCAGCGGCGGAATCAGAAGCCCGATCGCGGTAAAAATCGTTTTCGCCGTATTCAGATCTTCCTCATGCTTCATCAGAAACATGGCGAAGAACATAATCAGAAAGATTTTTGACAGCTCGGTCGGCTGAAACTGGAAGCTTCCGATCTGGATCCATCGGGTTGCACCGAAGGTGTTTTTTGCGGTATCGCCGCCGAGGTACAGAACACCAAGCATCATCAGAT
>CAVLAW010000327.1:0-2336 GCA_963661155.1 Tidjanibacter massiliensis
ATATCTATCCGGAACTCGTGCAGACGATGAAGGAAGAGCCGAAAGTCTGTCACTACCTGGATCTGCCGATTCAGCACGCCAACGACGAGATCCTGCGCCGCATGGGCCGCAGAACCTCCAAGCAGGAGCTGATCGACAAGATCGATTTCCTGAGAAGCGAGATACCGGATATCACCCTGCGTACCACGCTGATTACAGGATTCCCGGGAGAGACAAAAGAGCAGCACAAAGAACTTCTCGAGTTTATCAACGACATGGAGTTCGACCGTCTTGGCGTATTCACCTACTCCCCGGAGGAGGGAACACCGGCAGCCACGATGGATCATCAGATCGACGAGGAGGAAAAACTGGATCGTCAGGCAGAACTGATGGAACTGCAGCAGGATATTTCCACAGAGCTTGACGAGCGCAAGATCGGCCAGGAGCTTCTTGTCATGATCGAGGGCAAAGTGGCGGATGAGGATGCCTATGTAGGCAGAAGCCAGGCGGACGCACCGGGTGTAGACGGGTATGTGTTTGTCAATACACCGGAGACACTCGTATCCGGCGATTTCGTAAGAGTGAAAATCACCGGCGCTCTGGAATATGATCTGATAGGAGAGATAAGTCAATGAATTTACCAAACAAATTAACGATTCTGCGGGTAATTATGATTCCGTTTTTCGTGTTCTTTCTGCTGTCCGGTGTGGGCGGCAGTGCTTCCAAATGGATTGCGCTCGCGATCTTTATCGTAGCAAGCCTCACCGATACGCTCGACGGCTACATTGCAAGACGTGACAATCTGATTACCGATTTCGGAAAGTTTATGGATCCTCTGGCAGATAAGCTGCTGGTCTGCTCTGCACTGATCTGCTTTGTAGAGTTGGATAAGCTTCCGGCATGGATGGTTATTATCATCATCGCAAGAGAATTTATCATCAGCGGATTCCGCCTGATCGCATCCGACAACGGAATTGTCATCGCGGCAAGCTGGTGGGGAAAATCAAAAACAATCAGCCAGATGCTGATGATTATCCTTCTGATTGCCGATATTCCGGCTTTAAAAGTCCTGAATACGGTCCTGATCTGGGTAGCACTCATTCTGACCGTTGTTTCTCTGATTGACTATCTGGTAAAAAATAAGAGCGTGCTTTCCATGCAGAACTAGAAATGCTGGAAACCGCAGAAAAAGCTGTCCGGTCTGGATACAGACCCGGGCAGCTTTTTTGTGGTTTTCACTTTTTTACCGCCGCTTTCCCCGTGATGCAGACTGAAAGAGCTGCACCATCTGGTCAATTCTGGCGGTCTCCTGTTTCGATTTTCCGGCTTTGATGGCGGAGATGATAAGATCTGCCTCAGAGGAAGAAAACTGTGCGCCGCCCTGTCTGTTTTCCTGCATCAGCGAGAGCAGAAACGGCATCATTTCCGACTGGGATTTTCCACGGCTCTGTTCCGCTAGTGTCTGCAGTGCCTGGAGGCGTGCCGCATCAATTCCGGAAAGGGAAGGGGCATGGGACCAGTCTTTTTGCTTCGGATCAGAACTCATGGCAGGTCCTCCTCATTCTGGTGCTGAAGAAGCTGAAACATCTGTATCATCTGCAGCGCCTGGGAAAGCGCATCGCGCTGCGGGCCGGCGGCAAAGCGGGAGATGTCCTGCAGCATTTCGAGCGGCGACGCTTTCGGCGCGTCGGCAGACATCATCGAAAGATCGGCCGGACGGGAAAAAAGCTGGATCGTCCGCTGCAGCTCCAGCCACTTGCTGAAAATGGCGAGGGACGGCTGCAGGCCGAAGGAAGCATAGGGAATGGCAGCCTTCAGCATCTGAAGCTGATCCTGCGCGATCATCTGGTCGAGCGGCGTCATTCTTTCTGCATCGTGTTCGTTTTCGTTGTAATCATCATGATCTGTCATGGCAGCATTCCTGAATCTTTTCTTTTTATCTTATGACAGAGGCCGGAAAAAATGACCGGCGAGGCGAAAAAAACATACGATAAGGTGAGAGAAGAAAAGGAGCCATTAAAAAATGAACGAGAGTGAAAAAAGAGAAAGAAAAGAAGGCAGACCGGAAAGAAAACAGGTGCTCGACGGGAACGCCTTTTATGAGATAGATCTGGAATGTGTAAGAGAAAAAGCAAGACGGGAACAGGATAAAAAGTTCCAGAACAGAAAAAGAAACCGATAGGTAAGTTAATAAAAAAAGCTCCGGGGCGGCTTGGAAACCGCACCCGGGGCTTTTTACTTACCCTAAGGTCTGGGAAGAAAAGGCTGATATCAGCAGCCGCATCCACAATTATTGTTGTTGCCGCATCCGCAGCCGTTGTTGTTCCATCCGCCGCAGCAGCACAGAAGGATCAGAA
>CAVLAW010000328.1:0-2335 GCA_963661155.1 Tidjanibacter massiliensis
TTCGGCAGGCATCAGAGCAGAACAGCTTTTTCCGTTTATGCGGTGTCTGCTCAAGTGGTGTCCCGCAGTTTCGGCAAAGGTCGCCCCTCTCCGATACTGTCTCCTGCGCGGGATGTCTGACGCAAAAGGACTTTACAGTGTTCAGCGGCAGTCCCGTCAGTGTGGATATTTTCTTGTATCCGTAACCTTGGTGCTGAAGTTCTACGATTCGGCTGCGTTCCGTTTCTGTCATATCGGTGCCTCTTTTCTGAGAAAAAGTGTTTCTCGCTATACCCAGAGAAAAGGCACTTTTGTCAGGGTAAAATGGGCAAAAAAATAACGCCCTCCACGGAATGATCCGCAGAGGGCGTGGGTTAATTATCAGCGCTTTCACTCGCTGGCTGTGCTATGCGGAAAACTGCAAAAAGGCATCCGCCATTTCTTTTGCAGTCTCTTTCATTCCGTTTTCCAGCCAGTAGATTGTCATGTTGTAGAGCGCCCCGGCGTAATAATACAGCTTGTACCGGGAAATGGAGTGTGAGGGCATATCACCGAAAGAAAGCACCATGCTTTCCGTAATAATATCCAGCATCGAATTAGAGGAGCCTGATCGGTGATAGGAAAGGATCAGCTCCCTTTTTTTGCGATAGTAGTCAAAGGTGTATTCCAGCATTTCGGGGCAGAGAAATTCCGTGCAATTTTTGGGGGCGTTCTCCCAGTAATCTTCTCGGAACTGGCTGATCCCGTATGTGACGAGATCATCAATGCTGCTGAAATTGCGATAGAATGTTGCTCTGGCCACCTTGGATTCCCGAATAATATCTGTGATCGTGATCTTATCCCAGCTTTTTTCAGCGGAAAGATCGATCATCGCTTTCACGATTCGTTCCTTGACCTGCTTTTCACGTTTATCCATGATACAAATACTCCAAAACTGTCTCATATGCTGCCTTTACTGTTTCCTCTGATTATGATACAATATGTATCATAGTTTTGCAAGAGCAAAAGGAGATTTTTCAGGATGCGGATCATCATTGCGGGAAAAGGAATAACGGAACAACAGATATTACAGTGGGAGCAGGAGCGAGTTGCGGTAGACAAGCGATTTTTGGAAAAGCGGCTGAATACCCCTGTGCCTGTAACAAATGCAGAGGAGCTTGCTCGCTTCAAAGCCGATCTTCCCGACGAGAAAATGCGAAGCTGTCTGCAATCGACCCTGAAGCGGACGACGGCGCTGACAAATACTTTTACGAAATTGGCGGGCACGAAGCGAAAGATCAGTGTTGCGGAGATCTACCTTGATTTCTGCAATGCGGTGCAGCTCCACGAAATGTACGATGATATGATGCTGAACAACACCCCCGAAAATCGGTTCAGTTGTCTGCGGGCAAATCCGGATCATTACTTGCTCAAAGGCGTTGACGCCGCGAATCAGGAAGTCATTGAATTTACAGGTGGTCTCTCGTTCCCGATCCAGTTCACCATCCGCTACGGAGATTTTCATGGTCTTGTTTCCAGGCAGGAGCCGGAGTATCCGGTGCAGGCCGCCGGTGCTTCCTACCTGAATAACGGCTTCTGCATCGGCGCAGTCCGTCACCAGATCGCGGATACCGAGGATGGCTGCAAGGTGAAACTTTCCGTTGAATTTCCGGCTTTGCTTCCCAAAAAGAACATTCAAGCGCACGAGAGGCATCTTGCCATCGAATTTTATAACTGGTTCTCTGAATTTGAGCGCCGTGTAAAACAAGCGCAGAAAGCAAATACGGGCAAGGGCGTATAAGGCGAAGCTATGATATTATATTTTTCAGGTACGGGAAACAGCGCATATGTGGCAAAAGAACTTGGTAAAAGCCTTTCAGAGAATGTGCTGGATCTCCATCCAAAAATAGCGGGCGCTGATTTCAGTCCGCTGCATTCAGAATTGCCGTGGGTGATCGTTGCCCCCGTTTATGCGTGGAGGATTCCAAGGATCGTATCCGACTGGCTGTTGAGGACAGAACTCACGGGAAACCGGCAGATATATTTTGTTGTCACCTGTGCCGAGGATGCCGGAAATACGGAGCGCTATGCGCAAAAGCTGTGTACGGAAAAACACATGGAGTTTATGGGCTGTGCCGCAATCATCATGCCGACCAATAACATCGCCATGTTCCAGACGCCCACACAGGCCGAGGCAAAAACGATCATCGCAGCCGCACAGCCATCTATTCACGCGGCTTGTGAGGTCATACGCACCGGCAAAAAGATGTCCCTGGCAGCCCCTCCATTGACCGGGCAATTTAAGAGCCGCATCGTCAATCCAGTGTTTTATTCGCTGTTTGTCAAAACGGAAAAGTTCTGCGCAACGGAGAAATGT
>CAVLAW010000329.1:0-2316 GCA_963661155.1 Tidjanibacter massiliensis
CCACAATCTTTCCCTGTTCGAGCACCATGATTGCATTGGCATTCCGCACCGTGCTTAAGCGGTGGGCGATGACAAACACGGTTCTGCCCTCCATGAGCTGATCCATTCCTTTTTCGATCAATGCCTCGGTTCGGGTATCGACGGAGGATGTCGCCTCGTCGAGAATCAGGACCGGCGGATCGGCAACGGCTGCACGCGCAATCGCAAGGAGCTGTCTCTGGCCCTGCGAGAGGTTGGCACCGTCGGATGTCAGCATCGTGTTGTAGCCCTCCGGCAGACGGCGGATGAACGAGTCTGCATTGGCAATTTTTGCCGCGCGCTCAATTTCTTCCTGCGTGGCATCGAGCTTTCCAAAGCGGATATTTTCTGCCACGGTTCCCGTGAACAGGTGCGTATCCTGCAGAACGATGCCGAGGGAATGGCGCAGGGCATCTTTCTCGATATCCTTTACATCAATGCCGTCATAGACAACGGCTCCGCCCTGTACGTCATAAAAACGGTTGATCAGGTTTGTGATCGTCGTTTTTCCTGCTCCTGTGGAACCGACAAACGCGATTTTCTGGCCTGGTTTTGCGTACAGACTGATATTCTTTAAGATCATGCGGTCCGCTGTGTAGCCAAAATCTACGTTTTCAAAGCGGACATCGCCTTTTAATTCCGTCATCGTTCCGTCTGGTTTTTTCCATGCCCAGCGGCCGGTCGTTTCCTGGCAGACAGAAAGTGTGCCGTTCTCTTCTTTTACATTGACCAGCTCCACTTTTCCCTCGTTTACTTCCGGCTCCATGCTCATCACATCGAAGACACGCTCTGCACCGGCAAGGGCAGACAGAAGGAAGTTGCTCTGCTGGGTAAACTGGTTGATCGGAAGCGCCGCCTGGCGAACGAAGACAAGATAGCTTGCCAGACTTCCAATATCGGCTTTTCCGTGCAGGGCGAGAAGACCGCCGAGCACTGCCACGATCGCATAGTTGACGTATGAAATGCTGACAACGACAGGAACCATCGTCGCCGCATAGCCCTGCGCACCGGTTCCGGCTTTTCGAAGCTCCTCATTCTTTTTGCAGAATTCCACAAAGCTCTCGTTCTCGTGATGAAATACTTTGACCACCTTCTGTCCGGTGATCAGCTCCTCGATATAGCCGTTCAGTTCACCGAGGCTATTCTGCTGTTTCGTATAATATCCCTTGCTGCGTTTTCCGCTGAACTTGATGTACCAGAACATGATGCCGTAGCACACGGTTACGATCAGGGAGAGCCGCCAGTTCAGGATATACAGAAGTGTCAGTGTTCCCACGATCTGAATAAAGCTCTGAATGACCATCGCAAAGCTGTTGTTCAGGGCATCTGCCATCGTGTCGATATCGTTCGTGAAAAGGCTCATGATATCGCCGTGGCGTCTGCTATCGAAGAACTGGAGCGGCAGGGTCTGGACGTGTTCAAACAGATCGCGCCGGATGTCAAAGACAACCTGCTGTGCCGCTTTTACCATCGTCTGCGTGTAGCCGTACGCCGCAAGCGCACCGCATGCGAAGATCAATGCCGTAATCAGTACGCCGCGCAGCAGCGTGTGCACATCGCCGTCCGCCAGCCCGTTGACGACCGGGCGGATCATGTAAGTTCCAAGAAGATTGGCTCCTGCGCTCACTGTTACCAGCACTGCCACGACTGCCAGCATTTTTTTGTGCCGTCCCAGGTAGGACAGAAAAACATGCAGCGTGTGTTTCAAATTCTTCGGTTTCTTTCCGCTATAAGCTCTCGCTGCCATCTTCGTCTCCTCCCTTCATCTGTGATGCATAAATTTCCTGATAGATCGGGTCATCCGCAAGCAGTTCCGCGTGTGTGCCGATCCGGTGGATCTTACCGTCATCAAGGATGATGATCTGATCTGTATTCATGACCGAAGTCACGCGCTGCGCGATGATAATCTTGGTAACGTCCTTCCGCGCTGCCAGGGCCTCGCGGATCTTTCGCTCGGTTGCCGTGTCGACCGCGCTTGTGGAATCGTCAAAAATCAAGATTTTCGCCTTTCCAACCAGCGCACGTGCGATGCAGAGACGCTGTTTCTGGCCTCCGGAGAGGTTACTTGCGCCCTGTTCGAGCATGGTATCGAGGCCGTCCGGCATCCGGTTCAGGAATTCATCGGCGCAGGCCGCGCGGCAGGCATCCCAGAGCTCTTCATCTGTCGCATCTGCATTGCCCCATTTCAGGTTTTCGCGCACCGTTCCGGAGAACAGCACGTTTTTCTGCAGGATAATATTGACCGCATCCCGAAGAGCGGCAAGATCGTACTCCCGCACATCTCTTCCGCCGACGCGG
>CAVLAW010000330.1:0-2313 GCA_963661155.1 Tidjanibacter massiliensis
TCTTTTCAATCTCGTGCGGGCTTACCTGCTCCAGTTCTATCTTCATCTTCATGCCCCTTCTTCCAGAATTTGATAAATTTTCTTCATATCGAGATGCTCCCGCAGGGCATCTGCCAGAATGTCGTACTGTGTCTCTTTGAATGTCTGGTAATCGACGCCGTGAATCTGCTCCATAGCGATTCCTTTTTCTTTTGCCAGTGCCTCGATGATCCGCTCTGCGACTTCTTCTTTGTCAAAAACGCCGTGCACATAGGTTCCGTATACATTACCTTTCTGTGCACCATCCAGCTTATCGGAATCCGCACGGTTCTGATCGTCAATGTACGTAAAGGCTTCGCTTCCCTCTTTCCGCACCGTCTCTCCCATATGGATTTCATAGCCTTCAATCCTGGTTCCCTCGATTCCGGCAAGGACTCCTTCTGCCTTTCCGAAAGCTCCCTCTGCGCGGGTTCTCGTCTTTTCTCCGGCGAATACTGTATCCATCGGCAGAAGTCCCATGCCTTTGATTGTTCCGCCGGCTTCCACGTGCAGCGGATCGCTTAGCGTCTCTCCTAGCATCTGGAAACCGCCGCAGACACCGAAAATCACTTTTCCGGCTGCCGCTGCTTTCAGCACGGCCGCTTCCAGACCGTTCTGGCGCATCCAGAGCAGATCCTCCATCGTATTTTTCGTTCCCGGGAGAAGAATCATATCCGGATTTTTCAGTTCAGATACGGAACTTACATAGCGGAGCGACACTCCTTCGATCCGCTCGAACGGATTGAAGTCGGTGAAGTTTGAGATACGCGGCAGACGGATCACGGCAAGATCAATGAGGCCGATCTCTTCTTTTCTTGTGAACCGCTCTGTCAGACTGTCCTCATCCTCCACTTCAATGTGAAGGTACGGTGCCACACCGACAACCGGGATATGTGTCTTTTCTTCCAGCATCACAACACCCGGATCCAGAATCGTTTTGTCTCCGCGGAACTTATTGATAATCAGTCCCTTGATGCGGTCGCGCTCGTCCGGCTCCAGAAGCTCTACGGTACCGTAAAGCTGTGCAAAGACACCGCCGCGGTCGATGTCTCCGACCAGGAGCACCGGCGCATCCACAAGCTTTGCCATTCCCATGTTAACGATATCATCCGCTTTCAGGTTGATCTCTGCCGGGCTTCCGGCACCCTCGATCACGATAATGTCGTACTGCTCTTCCAATGCATGATACGCTTTCATGATGTCCGGGATCAGTTCTTTTTTGTGGGAAAAGTATTCCCGTGCACTCATATTTCCCAGAACCTCTCCGTTGACGATGACCTGAGAACCGGTGTCATTCGTCGGCTTTAACAGAATCGGGTTCATCAGAACGGACGGTTCAATGCCGGCTGCCTCGGCCTGCATGACCTGCGCACGGCCCATCTCAAGGCCTTCTCTTGTAATAAAAGAGTTCAGCGCCATATTCTGTGATTTAAACGGAGCCACACGGTATCCGTCCTGATGGAAAATCCGGCATAATCCCGCCGCAAGCAGACTCTTTCCCGCATTTGACATCGTTCCCTGTATCATAATTACTTTTGCCATGTTTTCTCCTCCTAAAACCACTGCAGAATCTGTGAAACGGCTTCTGTCAGGATCTGGTTTTCTTCGTGTGTACGCACTGCCGCGCGGTAATATCCATCGGTAAGTCCCGGGTAGTTGGAACAGTCGCGGATCAGAATGCCGCCTTTTTCCAGGCGTGCAGCAAGACCGGCCGGTCCTTCAAAGAACAGATAGTTCGCGCAGGAATCCCAGACCGTAAGGCCGGCTTTTTCCAGCTCTGTTTTCATCCATGTGCGTTCTTTTTGGATCAACTCCCGTGCCTCTTTGACGTAAGCGGCCTCCTTCAGTGCGGCAAGTCCGGCCATCTGCGCCGGAATTGAAACGTTCCACGACTGCATGCTGCGGCTGATCTTATCCAGCAGAGCTTCGTCACTGCAGAGGAGATAGCCAAGGCGCAGACCCGGCATCGCATAAATTTTGGTGAATGCGCGCAGGATCAGCAGATTCGGATATCCGTCCAGTTTTCCCTGCATTGTCACTTTTTCCGGTTCCGGCAGGAATTCTACAAAACATTCGTCGAGTACCAGATAGATGTCATGTTCCTGGCATCTGTCCAGAATCCTGCCAAGCAGATCCTGCGGAATCGTAAGACCGGTTGGATTGTTTGGATTACACAGAAAGACAAGATCCAGATCATCGGTCAGATCGTCGCAGAAATCCTCCTGCAGAAGAAATCCTTTTTCTTTCTGCAGCGGATACATCCGGATAAAGCATCCCGATGCTGAAAGAGCCGCC
>CAVLAW010000331.1:0-2290 GCA_963661155.1 Tidjanibacter massiliensis
TTTTGCCGACGGCATCGATCTCATCGATAAAGACGATACACGGTGCTTTCTCATTTGCCTGCTGGAACAGGTCACGCACCTTTGCAGCTCCCATGCCGACGAACATCTCGACGAACTCGGAACCGGAGATGGAGAAGAACGGAACGTTTGCCTCACCGGCTACGGCTTTTGCAAGCAGTGTTTTACCGGTTCCTGGAGGGCCGACAAGCAGCGCTCCTTTCGGCATCTTTGCACCGATCTCTTCGTATTTTTTCGGGTTATGCAGGAAATCGACAATCTCCTGCAGGATTTCTTTTGCTTCGTCCTCTCCGGCGACATCTGCAAATTTGATGCCGGTTTCGGACTGGACGTAAACTTTGGCGTTGCTCTTTCCAAAGCTCATGGTATTTCCCATGCCGCCCATCATCTTGGTCGTCATGCGTTTCATCAGCCACTGTCCGAGTGCTACCATCACAACGATCGGCAGTACCCAGGTCAGCAGGAATTCCATGATCGGCGACATTTGCTCGATAATCGGTGTTCCGAATTCGGTAATACCTGCCTCATATAAACGGTCGACCAGTTTGTAATCGTTCATCACACCCGTCTTGTAATAATTGGCCGGGCTTGCTTTGTCGCTGAAAATAATCTCGCTTGACTGGATCTGTACCTCACTGACTTCCTTGTTGTCTACCATCTGCAGAAATTTTCCGTAATCGACTTCTGTTACTTTTGGTTCGAGAAGTCTTGGGAAAAGCAGAAGATTTAACAGCAGAATGACGGCCAGGGCGATGACGTAATAAAAAATCATGGGTTTTTTCGGTTTCTGCACCTGCTTCATCTGTATCCCCTCCTGTTTCTTGATTTTCTTTCTTTTTTAGTAGCATAAACTTTTCTTTCGCTAAAATCAATCAAATTCTGACATTTCATGAAACTTTTATACTTTTTTATATTTTCGCTATAAAAAGGCAAATTTCTTGCTTTTCCATCTGTTTTCGGCTATACTTTCGAAAGACTGAAAAAGTCTCTTTTTGAAATTCTGCCCCGGAATGATGGGGTTCATTCGATAAAAAATGTTTGGAAACGGAGGTTTTGTGTATGGGACGCAGGTTTACGTATGTAGTTTCGCCGGAGGAGGAAGGGGAAAATCTGACTGTAGAATGGTTTCTGCGCCGTCATGGGTATTCCCGTCATATCATTACGGGGTTAAAGCGCACGGAAGACGGGATCTTTCTGAATGGTGTCCGCGCCTGGACGAGCCAGGCGGTGCATGCCGGGGATTTGATTGAGACGCATCTTGTCGAGACGGAACCCTCCGACGGAATTCTGCCGCGGCCGGTTCCGTTTTCGGTTGTGTATGAGGATGATGATATTCTTGTTGTGGATAAACCGGCTGACACACCGATTCATCCGTCGATTGGAAATTATGAAAATACGCTGGCGAACGGGATCGCATGGTATTTTGCGCAGAAAGGCGAACCCTTCGTCTACCGCTGTATCAACCGCCTTGACCGCGATACTACAGGACTCATTGTTCTCGCCAAGCACGCCTTAAGCGCCGCCGTCCTTTCCCAGGCTATGCGCTTCCGTGAAATCCACCGCACTTACCAGGCCTTCGCCCTCGGATGGACCGACGAGTCCGGCACCATCGACGCCCCTATCGCCCGCCTCGACGGCTCCCTGATCCAGCGGACCGTCGATTTTGCCGCCGGCGAACGCTCCGTGACCCATTATCGCACTCTCGCCCACTACCCCGGCTTCTCCCGCCTCGAACTCAACCTCGAAACCGGCCGCACCCACCAGATCCGCGTCCACATGAGCTACATCGGCCACCCTCTGCTCGGCGACACCCTCTACAACGAGACCCCGGGCAGCTTTCCCCGCCAGGCGCTCCACTCCGCATCCCTCTCCTTCGTCCACCCAATCACCGGAGAAAGTTTAACTTTCCACGCACCATTACCTACCGATATGCAAAATCTTTTACCGTAAATCCCGCCAATACGTACATCGGTGGAAACACTGCTCTGAAAAAGGGCTTGGCAGTGGACGGTCTAGTTTCTGTTAGTGAAAAATGGCTGGAAAGACAGGATGAATTCTGGTGCTCAACACCAGAATTCAAGACACACTGAGCCGAAAAATCATCAAGATTAGAGTGCCGTTTTTCACCCTGTATTTTCCTTGTTTTGCGTTATCTTTTTCTTTCGTTTTTGTCTTTTGATGCTCTCTGTTCCTATTTTTATATCTTTTTATTACCACCCCATTACCAGGCATCCAGGGCGACCCGCTCCGTGCTGCTGGTCCATGTATAGTT
>CAVLAW010000332.1:0-2285 GCA_963661155.1 Tidjanibacter massiliensis
GTCCTTCTACGCATCCAACCCGGACGCAGAGTGGATTCCGATTGATATGGTAAGCGGCGACAACGGCAACCCGCAGGACGAGCCGGCAACCATCGCAGCATGGTGCTACTTCGGTATCACAAACGTTTGCTCCGATCCGGAAAGAGCGTATGCAATCTTTGATGATATGGCAACTCCGGAAAACTGGATTCACAAGAAATTCGGTGTTGAGGGAAGAGACTACAAGGATAACGGCGACGGAACTTATGAGATCATCAACCCGGGCGACGGTGCAGTCAACACCGAGCAGAACCTTGGTATCAACCTGTTCCAGGATCTCTTCGCAAGAAAAGATGCTGCCAACATCGCCAACACAGCAGATACGACCGCACTCTTTGAGCAAGTAAAAGAGAACAGCCGTGATGCTTATGCAAAGACAATTGAGAAGAAGAACCCGGATGCGTACACCGTAAACAATGATCTCGGAACGGATATCGGTGACGCGATGAAAGAATACACCTGGGGTGTTATCGGCGGCGGAAAATCTCTGGATGACTGGGACTCCTACGTTGATAAAATCAACAGCCTCGGTCTGCAGGATGTCATCGATGAGCTGAAGGAAATCCACGGAAAACAGGTAGAGGACTACGAGAAATACCTGGCAGATTATAACAGCAATAACTAAAGAACAAAATCATGCGTTTTCACACCCGCCGGAGGCTCCCTTTCGGCGGGTGTGCTTTTGTATTTTCGCCATTCTTTTGTCTTGACAGCGATGGCGAAAAATGGTAACATAGAATCCAAGTTAGGAAAAAGGCAAAGAAGAGGAATACTACATGGAGCTTCCGAATCCAGAAAGCTGTTGGGTGATGCGAAACAGCAGACGAATCCCGTGGAACTGACCTCAGAGCCGCTGCTCCCAAATTTAGAATCAAAAAGAGTAGGTGCAGACGGAAACCCACCGTTAGAGGGGCAGGATATGCAGATGATTCATCCGTATCCGCAGAGTGTACAGAGAAAATCTCTGTAAAACAGGAGTGGTACCGCGTAAGATAGCAAGTCTTTCGTCTCTTGTGTCAGAAGCCGACACAGAAGATGAAGGATTTTTTTATTGCCTTTATCTCCAAGATATGTCGGCAGGATAAAAGATATTTGAATTTCTGGGAGGAAAAAATCATGATGAATGTAAAGAAGTATCAGAAACAGTATTATATGCCGCCGGTTCCGTGCATGGACTGGGCAAAGAAAGAGAGCATTGAGAAAGCACCGGTATGGTGCAGCGTTGACCTGCGAGACGGAAACCAGGCCCTTGTGATCCCGATGAGCCTTGAGCAGAAAGTCGAGTTCTTCAAACTCCTCGTTGAAGTTGGATTCAAAGAGATCGAGGTCGGCTTCCCGGCCGCATCTGAGACCGAGTACGAGTTCCTTCGCACCCTGATCGAGCAGAACCTGATTCCGGATGACGTAACCGTACAGGTTCTGACCCAGGCGAGAGAGCACATCATCCGCAAGACCTTCGAGGCATTAAAGGGTTGCAAAAACGCCATCGTTCACGTATACAATTCAACTTCCTATGCACAGCGTCAGCAGGTCTTCAAAAAATCGAAAGAAGATATCCTGAAAATTGCAGTCGAGGGAGCAAAACTGTTAAAAGAGCTGACCGAAGAAGCAGGCGAGAAATACCGCTTCGAGTACAGCCCGGAGAGCTTTACCGGAACCGAGCCGGAATACGCACTGGAAGTGTGCAACGCCGTTCTTGACGTATGGCAGCCGACCGCAGACCGAAAAGCTATTATCAACCTGCCGAGCACCGTGGAGCTTTCCATGCCGCACGTGTATGCAAGTCAGGTGGAGTACATGAGCAAAAACCTGAAATACCGCGACAACGTTGTCCTTTCCCTTCATCCGCACAATGACCGCGGTTGCGGCGTTTCCGACGCAGAGATGGGTATCCTCGCAGGAGCAGACCGTATCGAGGGAACCCTGTTCGGAAACGGTGAGAGAACCGGAAACGTAGATATCATCACCGTCGGCATGAACATGTACATGCAGGGCGTTGATCCGGAGCTTGACTTCTCCGATATGCCGAAGCTCTGCCATGCCTTCGAATCCTTCACTGGTATGAGCATCAACCCGAGAAGCCCGTACTGTGGATCTCTCGTATTCGCTGCATTCTCCGGATCCCATCAGGATGCCATTGCAAAAGGTATGCACTGGATCGAAGAAAAAGAGCCGGATAAATGGACCGTTCCGTATCTGCCGATCGATCCGACCGACATCGGAAGAAACTACGATGCAGACGTCAT
>CAVLAW010000333.1:0-2274 GCA_963661155.1 Tidjanibacter massiliensis
CCGCCCTCTTCGCCAGCAAGAAGTACGTCTGCGCAGGCTGTTCCTTCCGGATAAAGAAGTGTTGCGTGTTCCTTTACGATCAGGGCGTTACGAAGCGGTACCATAAAAAGTACACCAAGAACACCGCCGCAAAGTGCGATCAATGTGATTTCCACAATTCCCGGCATATCACAAAGTCCTTCTTCAGCCCACAAAAACAGAGCCGGCATTGTGAAGATCGCGCCGGCAGCCAGTGATTCACCGGCAGAACCGATCGTCTGGACCATGTTGCTCTCCAGAATGGAGTTTTTTCTCATAATCTTGCGGATTACACCCATGGAGATAACTGCTGCCGGAATAGAAGCAGAAACAGTCATGCCGACACGCAGACCAAGGTAAGCGTTGGCTGCACCGAAAATAACCGCAAGAATAATACCCATAATAATGGATGTCGCCGTAAATTCAGGTGTGATTTTCTCTGCCGGAATATACGGTTTGAACTCTTTGTTTTCGTTCATGATTTCCTCTCCCTTTTGTATTAATTTATAAACACAACACATTATAGCGAAATTTATACAAAAAGGCAAGGTGAAAATAATGGTTTTTTGTACACTTTACCATATTGACGTGATAATTCGATGAATTTCTACCTTGTTAGCACTTTCTAACAGCACTTTTTTGCGTTGCATTATCTGTTTATTCATCCGAATCCAACTGTTTGATCAGATATCGTCCGACAATTCTTGAAAAATTTGAAATATCACGAATATATGCAAAGTCCTTACCAAAGATCTTTTTTTCTGTGGAAAGATCCTTTTCTTCTCCTGCAAAGACTCCCAGCACGCTGACTCCCAGATTTCGCAGATGACGTACTTCCGTTGCAGTGTCATTGACTGCGTATTTTCCCATATATGGTTCCGGATTCTTTGCATGGGGTCTGTTTACGATGACATCGTATGGTTTTCCGTCACTTAGCACAATGAGGATTTTTTTCTCCTCCTGGCGCTGCAGCAGACCGTATCCTGCCGTTTTGATGGCAAGGCCATCTCTGTTGTTGGACGAGGTCACATAATTAAAAATATTTTCGTTGGCTGACTTCGGATCATCATACTCGCGGAATCTGTGAAGGATGGTATAATCCCAGAACGTGCAGAAGCTCATAACACGATGCGGCAGGTCTACATTGCTCAACGCCTCACTGATGATATATGCCTGCAGAGCCACATCTCCCTGCCTTGACATCTGAGATCCGCTCGCATCGATCAGCACATCGACTACAAAATCAGATGCATCGGATTTCAGTTCTCTTTTGAACAGATTTGCCTCACTGCTTCTGCCTACACGCCAGAGTCTGGACGGAATGATCGTTCCTCTGTCCGAAAGCACTTCCTGCGTCTCACTTTTCAGCACCAGGGTTTTTCGCAAAAGATCTGTAAGCGATGCAATATTATGCTTCACGATTCTGTGTTTGTCGTGGTAGAGCCAGATGTTCTTATTCTTAAGCCGCACCGCATATTCATACTGATAATTACGCTTCACCGGGTTCTTTAGAATGCCTTCCGTGAAATACAGGCTGCAGTCCCTGTGAAGTTCCCGGCACATCAGGTAATTCATACGTTTTTCTTCTGCCGGAGTCAGGTAAGTTTTTCCGAAGTTCAGTTCTACATAGGTGTACGCTTTCTCAAGTTCTTCCTCCGTCAGAATTGTAACTTTGTGTTTCGTCTGGCGCTTTTTTTCCATTTCTTCGGTAACGGCGGTATCTTCCATGTCAGTGATCTTGTTTGCCATCTGTTCGATGTAGCTCTCCAGAGCTTCCTCATAGAGTTCTTCTGTGAGAAAATCTTCCCAGTCGTATTCTGTGAGTTCTTCCATGGTGACTGCCATGACCTTTTCCAACGTTCCATGATCTTTCTCAAAGTTCGGGTCAATAATTGTATTATAAAGACTGTCAATTATCCGGATCAGTTCCATGGTATCTGTGGCTGTCCGGGCTTTGTAGACCATATCGCGGATCTTGTGCAGACGTTCTTCTACCTGATGATTTCCATTCTGCAGACGATCACGCAGGATGGCAATTTTCAGACGGCCGAGAGTATCTCCGTAGGCTGGCATCTGTTCAAATTCCTGATCCAGGATATCCTCGAAAGCTTCTCTTTGCATTTCCCGGACTCCCGGACGTTCCTGACAGATTTTCTCTCCGATTGCTTCCTCTACGCAAAGCTGTGCCACTGCGGTCAGTTCCCCTTCCTCTGCCTGACAGAATACTTTTTTTACCAGATATAAACCCAGTAAATC
>CAVLAW010000334.1:0-2270 GCA_963661155.1 Tidjanibacter massiliensis
GCGGATGAGACCACGTGTTTCATAATATTTCAGCGTCCGCGGTGTTACTCCGCACAGCTTTGCAAATTCATTTACTTTATAGTATTTCTCTGATGCCATAGTTTCTTTCTCCTCCGCACAAATTTTGTTCTTGACCTGTACGTTACGTATAAGTTTATACTAGCAGAGTCAACAACAAAAAGGAAGGACAACTTTATGGATTTAACAAAAGGAAAAGTATCTACAGCTTTACTGAAATTCACCATGCCGATCATTCTGATGCAGATTCTGAACCAGGCGTACATGGTCGCGGACAGCGTCATCGTCGCGCGGTTTGTCAATGAGACGGCGCTCTCGATCTGGTCATCGGCGAACAATATTCTGCTGATCGGCTACGCCATTCTGAGCGGTTTTTCCGGTGCAAGCCACATCGTCGTTGGGCGGTTTTACGGGGAGCAGCAGTATGACAAAGTAAAACCGACCGTCTTTACCCTTGGAATCGCGGGTATGACACTCGGTCTTGTCCAGACTGTTATTTACATTCTGTTCGCCACCACCGTTTTCCGCATCATGCAGCTTCCGCAGGAAATTCTCACCTCCTGCACACGGCTCGCCATTATCTACGCGTTGAGTTTTCCGCTGACCGGTCTGCAGGGCGCGGCGGGTGCTGTCATCAACGGAAGCGGCAACTCGAAAATGCAGACGACGATCTGTGTCAGCACACAGATCCTGAACATCGTGCTCGATGTCGTCATCATCCGCTTTTTCCACACCGGCGTCGAGGGTGCGGCATGGGCATCGGATTTCTCGATGCTGGTGAGCTGTATCTGGAATCTCGCATGCGCGTCCCGGCTCTTAAAGCAGAAAGCACAGGCGAAAGCGTACTTCTCTCCTGCGTTTCTGAAAGAATATCTGACCCTCGCCATTCCGACGATTGTCCAGAGCTCCGTGCTCTCGATCGGAACGATGGCGCTTCAGGTGATTGTAAACCGTGCCGGTATTGAATACATCAACGGCTACACCGTAGCAACCACCATTTTCAATCTCCTGCTCCTCCCGATCGTGGCAACCAGCGTCGGATTTGAGACGTTTGCTTCGCAGAATATCGGTGCAAAGGAGATGGGTCGTGTGAAAGAAGGCTATTCGTTCCTGATCAAAGAAGGCCTTGGTGTCTGCATTGTCCTCACCATCATCGACGTCTTTTTCTCCGGCGCCCTGATGGCGATGTACTCCATGGATCCTGCCAGTAGCGGCTGTGCGTTTGCCAAGCTGTACCTGCTTTTTATGATCCCGAACTTTTTCCTGCAGCTCTTCAAGTACAGCATCGAGGCGCTCTTAAAGGCACACCTGAAAATGAACCTGTTCGCCATTTCCTCGGTTCTGTCCCTTGGCTGCCGCCTCGTCTTCGCCTTCGCCGCAGAACCCGTCATCGGACTTTCCGCGATGGCATGGGCACTGCTCTTTGGAACAGCTGTGTCTGTGGCATACGATATCTACTGGAAACGAAAACTTTCACTATAACATATGAAAATGCGGAGACCCTTCCCACGAGTCTCCGCGTTTTTTATAGGAATGCACAGCACCAAGTGCCGGTGTGTGTAAGGTCTGAATCCAGTCAAGAATCTAAAACTCAATGCTCATAACTTTCACTTCTTTCTTTTATGATCTGCATGCCGAGAACCAGCACCAGGCCAAGAATTGCCGCCGGGATCTGGAACGTTCCGAGCGTCATTGCCGCCTGCGGCACCTGCAGTGTCGTCGGCCCCTGTATGATGGCGTAGAATGAACCAATCATCATGCCGAGGATTCCATAAACGGCCTGCGGACGGTATTTTCCCAGGCAGATGCGGATTCCCTTTACTACGGTTGCTGCTCCGGCGAGAATGCCGAAACCGAAAAAGACAAGCGCAATGCCGATGATCAGAAACGGGATTCCTTTCTTCTCCCGGAAACTCTCCCGTCCGGCGGTATGCCGTCTGCAGGAATTTTTCCCGCATTTCCGGCGAGGATGCCACACCGTCCAGAAGCCCCTTGATCGTTCCGCGGATGGCAGTCAGCGGCGTGCGCAGATCGTGGGAAATGCCGGCAATCATGTCGGTGCGCGCCTTCTCGTATCTGTGATTTTTCTCCTGTTCCTCGCACAGATGATGCTGCATCTCGTTAAACACATCGCAGACCTGCTCAAATTCTTCATCACCGGTGTAGACGATTTTCTGCTGCAGATCATTGTTCTGAACTCGTTTTGCACCTTCTGTGAGAGCGTCCAGTGGTTCCATGATGTGAATCGTCAG
>CAVLAW010000335.1:0-2264 GCA_963661155.1 Tidjanibacter massiliensis
GATAACTGCATGCGTGGCGTTGTTTTGACTGCAGCAGAGATGAACGCTGCAGACTGTTTTTCTTTCGTGACAGTTGAAGAAGAAAATCTCCTGAATGGAAATCTGGAAGATGTGACGATCGAGGGCGTGACCGATGTCCTGAATAAATTAGAACAGAAACCGAAAGCAGTACTTCTTTTTACCGTCTGTCTGCATCATTTTCTGGGATGCGATCTGGAGAGGGTATATGAAGAACTTGGAACACGCTTTCCGGAAATCGTTTTTGTTCGCTGTTATATGGACCCGATCATGCAGAAACATGGGGCCACACCGGACCAGAAACTGCGAAAAGCCATGTATGAACCGCTCATTCCGCAGGAACCAGATCCTCATGCAATTACACT
The DNA here is from genome assembly GCA_963661155.1 of Tidjanibacter massiliensis. Lineage (GTDB taxonomy): Bacteria > Bacillota > Clostridia > Lachnospirales > Lachnospiraceae > Fusicatenibacter > Fusicatenibacter massiliensis_A. The sequence continues at coordinate 384 of CAVLAW010000335.1, forward strand.
TGTCGGAAGTGATTTTGCACTGGATGAGACCAGCGACATCAAGCGTTTATTGAAAAATACAGATCACACTTTAAGAGAACTTCCAGTCTGTAAAACATGGGAAGAATACCAGCAGCTTGGAACAGGAAAGTTCTTTATTTCCTGTTATCCGCCGGCAAAATACGGTGCGGATATGCTGGCAGAACGTCTGCACAGAGAACATCTGTATCTGCCGGGCAGTTTTGATTATGAAGAAATTAAAGAAGAAATTCGAAGTCTGATAAAGGAATTGAGAACTGAGAAACAAACAGAAATCGAAGAATATAGAAGTGACAAAAGCAGGAAGGAAGACGATTGCGCCTGCACAGCTTCAGAAGAACTCGAAGCTTTCTTCCAGCGAGAGATCGCTCTCTGCGAAGATTCCATCAACCACGCCAAATCCATCATCGGCGACACCCCGATCGTCCTGGACTATATGTTTCATCCAAGACCACTGAGCCTTGCAAAACTTCTTCTGGAACATGGCTTCCACGTAACAACGGTCTACCTCGACAGCATAAGTCCGGAAGAAAAAACTGCCTTCGACTGGCTGAAACTTCATCATCCAGACCTCGAATTGCGTGCCACGATTCAGGTAAAAATGCGTGTTTTTCCACGTCAGACAGAAGGAAAAGTCCTTGCCATCGGCCAGAAAGCAGCCTGGTTCTCCGGCAGTAGAAATTTTGTCAATATGGTACAGGGCGGCGGCTTATGGGGATTTGCTGGAATCCGAAGGACACTGGAACTGATGACAGAAGCTTTCCTCGAAGAAAAAGATCCTGAGGATCTGATTGTTCGTAAAGGATGGGGGTGCGAGAGCTGCATATGAGACAATCATACAAGATCATACCAGTCTACACCGCTGATGTTTCCGGTGTATGTTCTGCCCTGTACGAACTGGGTGGCATGGTAGTCATGCACGACCCATCCGGCTGCAATTCTACTTATAATACGCATGATGAGATCCGCTGGTACGACCAGGACAGCCTGATTTATATTTCCGGATTGACAGAGATCGATGCGGTTATGGGAAACGATGCAAAGTTTATTCAGGATATTGAAGAAGCGGTAAGAGAACTGAAATCGAAGTTTATCGCACTTGCAGGTTCGCCGATTCCGTTTATGACTGGGACAGATTTTCCTGCGATTGCACAGGTGATTGAGACAGACACGAGGATTCCGTCTTTTGCAATACCGACAAACGGCATGCACGATTATACTTACGGTGCAGGACTCGCACTTGCGAAAATCGCAGAACGATTTACGGGAGAAGCAAAAGCTGTGTCAAAAACAACATCGATAAGTGGCAGAGAGCTTGAATCTTTTGGAACAGAATCGCGAATTACCCATCCCCACACGCTCAATCTCCTCGGCGTAACCCCTCTGGATTTTGGTCCGCAGGAAAACGTAGATATCATGAAACAAAATCTACAAAAATATGGATGGGAAGTTCTTTCTACCTGGGCGATGGGTGACACACTGGAGAATTTGTCCCGTGCAGGAGAGGCGGAAGTGAATCTGGTTGTATCTTCTGTGGGATTTCCGGCGGCGAAAATTTTGAAAGAAAAATTCGGGACTCCGTATGTGATTGGGACACCGATCGGTGCATTTACAGAAGAACTCATGCAGATCATGAATAAAATAGATTCACAAGAAACAGCAACTACGACTGAGAATAAGGACGAGAAGAGTAAACCCGCTGCGTATCTTAAAAACCGCCTGAGTACTCCTCCCGAAATCACCCTTATCGGCGAGGCTGTAATCATGGGCTCTCTGGCGGCAGCCATCGAAAAAAAATACCATAAAGCGGTTCGGGTTATCTGTCCACTCGAAACACATGAGGGACTTCTGGGCGAGCATGAC
>CAVLAW010000336.1:0-2237 GCA_963661155.1 Tidjanibacter massiliensis
ACACCAGAACTTCAAATGGTATGTGATCGCACTTATCGCAGCCTGCGTGATCAAAATCGTAGGTTACTATATTGCAGAAGTTGTTATTTACGGAAACCCGTTCTCACCTGTTACTTCCATTCCTGGAAACCTGGTACAGATCGGTGTTGCAGCAGTCATCACACTTGTTGTGATCACACCAATGAATGTTGCCGCTAAACGCACCGGATTAAAAAAATAAGAATTTGATTAAAGATTAAATAAAAAGGACTTGATCTTATGTATAAAATTATGACACCGGGCCCGACGCAGGTTGCCGAAAACGTACGCCTTGCCCGCAGCAGAGAATGCACAAACCCTGACCTCGACGAAAGCTTCGTAGAATTTTACAAAGAAACCTGCGAAGAGATCAGCCGTCTCCTCCACACCGACAACGAAACCCTGATCCTCGGCGGCGAGGGAATCCTCGGACTGGAAGCCGCCTGTGCTTCCATGACCGAACCTGGCGACCGTGTCCTCGTACTGGATAACGGTATCTATGGCAAAGGATTCGCAGATTTTGTTTCCATGTACGGCGGATGTCCGGAACTCTATTCCAGAGATTACCGCGAGACCCTTGATGTACAGGAACTTGAAAACTTCCTCAAGGATCATCACGATTACAAATACGCAACTGTTGTCCACGGCGACACTCCGAGTGGAATGCTTAACGATGTTTCCGCGATCTGTCCACTTCTCAAGAAATACGGCATCATGACAGTTGTCGATTCCGTATCTGCTTCCTTCGGTGAGCCGATGCGTATCTCCGACTGGCAGATTGACATCATGTGCGGCGGTTCCCAGAAAGTTGTCTCCGCGCCTCCAGGACTTACCTTCGTTGTCATCAGCGACGACGCAAAGAAAGCCATGACAGAGCGTAAGACACCGATTGCATCCTTCTATGCAAACCTGACTACTTTTGCACATTATTACGAAGAAAAATGGTTCCCGTACACTATGCCGATCAGCGATATCTACGGTCTCCGCGCCGCAATCGACAACATCGCCGCTGATCCGGATATCCTCGCAAGACACGAAAAGATCGCTGAAGCTTCCCGCAAAGCGATCATCGGTGCAGGCCTTTCCCTTTATTTAAAGAGTGGATTTTCCAGCACAGTCACCGTATTTGAAGTACCGGAAGAAACCACCGCAGCCGCCATCCTCGATGGTGTCAAAAAGGATTACAACATCATGCTCGCCGGTTCTTTTGATGTCCTGGCAGGCAAAGTCATCCGCATTGGCCATATGGGAAACAATGCTGATTTCTACAGTGTCCGCGAAGTCTTTACTGCTCTGGACGGAACACTCGCAAAACTCGGCGTTCCGCTGAAAGCAAGCATGGAAAAAATCTTCTGTGAAAATATGAAATAAAAATTCTGTTTTATTAATTCGAAAGAAAAGAGGCAAATTTACTATGAACAACAATCTGAAAAAACTGATCCTCGCTGCTTTATTTGCAGCTCTTGCATGTGTAGCAACCATGTCCATCCGTATCCCGACTCCTGGAACCGGCGGATACATCCATCCTGGCGATGCTATTGTCATCCTTTCCGGTATAATCCTCGGACCTGTATGGGGATTCCTCGCAGGCGGTATCGGTTCCGCCCTGTCTGACCTGATCGGTGGATATTTCGTCTATGTGCCGATCACCTTCGTGATCAAAGGACTGGTTGCACTGGCTTCGGGACTTCTCTATCAGAAAATCGGCAAAACCCAGAAAAGTCGTTACACTGCAGTCATTCTCGGCGGTGTCGCAGATATCATCCTCGTTGCAGGCGGATACTTCGTATGTGAATACTTCATCTACGGCGCAGGTGCTGCTGCCAGCATCCCGGCAAACATCATCCAGGGTATCGGCGGACTTGTCATTTCCTGCATCCTTTATCCGATCCTGATCTCTATCCCGAATGTACGCCAGACCGCACTTGCAGCAGGTAAATAAAATACTTCCAAAAGCGCCAAAAGATTTCCGAGGAAATATCTTCAGGATACTTCCAGACGGAAATCTTTTTTGTGCTATATAAAACTCCGAAATATTATTCTGTTTCGCAGGTTACTCCTTTTGGAACCTCTATACTTCTCAGGATTTCTCCGTTTTCTCTCCATACTCTGACTGAAATTCTTCCAGCTGCGGAACGATAAGTACATCTCAGTTTATTCATACTCTCCGGAAGATACGGCTGAACACGTATCTTTGTAAATCCCGGTTCCAGCGGCTG
>CAVLAW010000337.1:0-1034 GCA_963661155.1 Tidjanibacter massiliensis
GTGGATGGGTTGTTTTTTACTTTCTATATTTACGGAATGCACTCATCAGCAGCTGCTGCGGAGTCTCATCGTCCAGAAGAGCCGGAATTTCATCCGGAGAAAGATAATTCTCTCCTCTCTGACGGATCACGGAAAGACGAACTGCCTCGATCAGTTTGGCAGGTTTTACGTCTCTTGGACAGCGCTCTACGCATGCGAAGCAGGAGAGGCATTTCCAGATGGACTTGGAGTTCATCAGTGCTTCCACATCACCGTTCTGTACGTAAGATACGAACTGATGCGGACGGATGTCCATTTCGTTGTAAGCCGGACAGGATGCGGAGCATTTACCGCATTTCATACATTTTCTGGTATCCACACCGGCGATGGCACGGATTTCATCGGATGTTGCAATTTTCATGCCTGCACCTCCTCTTTGATGCCGAGTGCCTCTGCAAGGATCTCGGTAAAGTAGGTAACCGGAAGACCTTCTTTTGTTCCGTTATTGCGCAGGTTGTACATGCAAAGCGGACAGGCGGTGATCAGCTCCTCTGCTCCTTTGTAGGAAGCGGAAGCCATGATCTGGTCTACCATGTTGGATGCCATTTTCTTTTCTTTCAGGGATATGTAGCCGCCGCAGCACTCGTTTCTCATCGGATATACAACCGGTGTTGCGCCAAGGGCCTTGATAAAATCTTCAATGATTGTCGGATTCTCCGGATCATCGAACTGCATTGTGGTGCTCGGGCGAAGCAGCATGCAGCCGTAATATGCGCCGATTTTTCTTCCTTTTAAAGGATTTACCACTTTCTCTTTGATCTTATCGAATCCAACGACGTCACGCAGCACTTCCAGATAATGAAGCACTTTTGTTTCGCCGAGATATGGCTCGTCGAGAGCCATGTAGTTGTTTACTTTGGTCTGAATGTCTTCTACATTCGCCATATCATCGTTGACACGTTTGATCACATGATGACAGGCGGAACAGACGGTGATCAGATCCTGTCCTTTTGCTTTGGCATCTGCCAGGGCGCGAACCGAAGAAAGCTTGGTAG
>CAVLAW010000337.1:1044-2230 GCA_963661155.1 Tidjanibacter massiliensis
CTGCCAGTTTTCAATTTCTTCCAGCTCAAATCCCAGAACCTTCGCGCATTCTCTGGCATAGTGATCCAGATCTTTCGCTTTGTTCTTCAGCGTACAGCCCGGAAAATAACTGTAGGTCATGGAATTGCTCCTTTCTTGTTACTCCTATTGGTTTCCATTTGATCTGCGGTATCTTCTGTAATTTGGCGCCGTATTTCGGAACTTTTCAGGAAAATCCGTTCCGGCGCGCTTTAAGGCAGTGGGAGATACCGCTCTTCGCTCATTCTGCCACTGCCATAATTTACTTTTTTAGTGCTCAATCTGAGCGATAACTGATTTCAGTGCATCTGCACTTGCCTGAAGTTTTGCAACTTCTTCTTTTGTCATCCGCATCGGAATCTTGCCCTGGACACCGTTCGGTCCGATCAGGGTCAGGGTGCTTAAGCATACATCTTCGATGCCGTACTCACCGTGCATCATGGAAGAAACGGTTGCTACCGAGTTGGAAGAGGAAAGGATGTTTGCTACCAGCTTGCATACGGAAACAGAAACTGCATAGAACGTAGCTCCCTTGTTTGCAATGACCTGTCCGCCGGATTTTCTTACATACTCAAGCATCTCGTCTTTGTCAATCTTGGTAACGTCTTTGCCCATCTTTTCCATGGTATCATAATACTCATCCAGGCTGACACCGGATACGTATGCTCCGCTCCACGGAATGAAGGATGTGTCGCCGTGCTCACCAAATACGTAAGCATGAATGTTTTTCTGTGCGATGTTGAGGTGTTCGGAAAGTCCGAAGCGCAGTCTTGCGGAATCCAGCATCGTACCGGAACCAAGGATCTGGTTCTCCGGAAGTCCGGAGATCTTGGTGAAGACGTATGTCATAATGTCTACCGGGTTGCTTACGATGATGTAAATTGCATTCGGAGCTGCTTTTACGATTTCCGGTGTGATGGATTTCAGGATGTTTACGTTGGTCTGTGTCAGTTCGATTCTGGTCTGACCAGGTTTTCTCGCAATACCGGAAGTAATAATTACGATATCAGAGTCTTTGGCATCCTCATATTCGCCGGCTACGATAGAGATCGGATCACGGAAGCAGGTACCCTGCGCAATATCCATAACCTCTCCTTCTACTTTTTTCTTGTTAATATCGATGAGGACAATCTCAGATGCGACATCTTCGTTCGACAGTGTATAGGCG
>CAVLAW010000338.1:0-2226 GCA_963661155.1 Tidjanibacter massiliensis
GTGAGCAGGCTCCTTTTGCGAAGCAAAACTTTAAATGAGCCTGCGAATTGTTACTGGAACGAGGTACGAGTGAACAGTAACAACCAATTTTCCACAGGTAAAAATTGAGAAAAGAAGGGCTTGACAGAAGAATAGGTTTGTGCTATATATACAATATATCAAAAAAAGAGTTCCTGCGACGCAGCAGGACTTCCATGAATGATGTGCAGAAGCATCTTGAACAACGTATGTTTGTTTGAGGTGCTCTTTTTTATGTTCGGAAAGGAGGAAAACAATGTCGAAAGATGTATTTCACGTCCATACACAGATTCAGATGGGAAAAGAACATTTTGCGGAGATTTTCGAGGGAATGACCCGTGTTCTGGTAGTGACAGACGCTTTCATGAATGAGAGCGGCACCGTCTCCTACATCACAGATGTGTTGGACAGAGAAAAAATTGAGTGGAAGATTTTTGCTGAAGTAAAGCCGGATCCCGATGTAGCCACAGTCAGCAGAGGCGTGGCACTGATTATGGATTTTCAGCCCCAGGCCGTGGTGGCGCTGGGAGGCGGTTCCCCCATTGACGCGGCGAAAGCGATTGTTTACTTTGCCGAGAAAGAGGGAAAGCTTCCAAGATGTAAGTTTGTCGCAATTCCTACCACCAGCGGTACGGGCTCGGAGGTGACGAATTTCGCGGTTATCAGCAATCCGGAGAAGGCGGCAAAATATCCGCTGGTCAATGACAGCCTGTATCCGGATGTGGCGGTACTGGATGCGGATCTGGTAAAGACCGTGCCGCCCGCGGTGACGGCTGCTACAGGAATGGACGTATTTACCCATGCGGTAGAAGCCTTTGTCTGCACAGAAGCAAGCCATTTTACAGATGCCTGTGCGGAAAAGTCCATCAAGCTGGTGAGAAGCTATCTGCTTCGCGCCTATAAGGACCCGAACGATATGGAAGCACGTCAGGGAATGCACGATGCTTCCTGCCTGGCCGGACTGGCCTTCAGCAATGCGGGCCTGGGTCTGGTTCACGGTATGGCGCATACGCTGGGCGCGCATTTCCACATTCCCCACGGAAAGGCCAATGCTGTACTGCTTCCCTACGTGATGGGCTTCAATGCGGGCTGCTATGACAGCCAGCTGACCGATGTGGCAAAGAAATACGCCCGTATCGCCAGACTCCTTCGCATCGAGGGACCGGGTATCCGGCAGAGTGCATTTTCTCTGATTCGTACCATGCGCCAGTATAATGCACGTCTGAGCATCCCGGCGACCATTCAGGAGTTGGGCATCAAGCGGGAAGAGTTTGAGGCAGCGCTGGATGAGATGGCCGCTGCAGCTATTGCGGACAGTTGTACAAAGACGAATCCGCGAAGCTGCACAGCAGAGGAAGTAAAGAATATCTTCCTGCAGGCCTATGACGGAAAAGTAAGAAACGGCAGGTGATAGAATGTCAGAACTGGATGGAAAGACCAGAATCATACAGGAATTCGTCCCCGGCAAGCAGATAACACTGGCGCATGTGATCGCCAATCCGGTGGGCAGCCTGTATGAGAAAATGGGTCTGATTAACGGCGAGGGAGCCATTGGAATCTTCACCATTACGCCCAGTGAAGGCGCAATCATTGCGGCGGATGTGGCGACCAAGGCAGCGGATGTCACCATCGGATTCGTGGATCGCTTCAACGGAACGTTGATTATCTGCGGAGATGTGGCGGCAGTGGAATCCGCGCTGAAGGCAGTGATGCATACACTCTGCGACATGATGGGCTTCACACCGGCGGTGGTGACCAGAACATGATAAAACAAAAACGTATGATGTTTATCGGTAAGACAGCAGCGGGCAAGACGACGCTGTGCCAGTATCTGACCGATCAGGATCTGAAGTATCACAAAACCCAGACCATCTCCGTGATCGGAGGAAGGCTGATTGATACTCCGGGTGAATATCTGGAGAGAGTGCGGATGAGAGGCGCTCTTTCCGTGACAGCAGCGGATGCAGACATCATTCTCTTTGTGCAGGACGCAACTGCGAAGGAGAAAATGTTCCCGCCGGCTTATGCCGGAAGCTTCGCAAAGCCCTGTGTGGGAATCGTGACAAAGAGCGACATTGCCACAGAAAAGCAGATTGCAGAGGCGAAAGAACATCTGGTGCATGCGGGAGCAAGGGCTGTATTCGTGACGAGCAGCGTAGAAGGAACAGGATTTAAAGAACTGTTTGAATATCTGGATCAACTGTGAGG
>CAVLAW010000339.1:0-2186 GCA_963661155.1 Tidjanibacter massiliensis
GTCCAGAATGGATTTTACACATACGATAAATTCAACAGCTCCCGCAGCTCCAAGAAGATGTCCCACCATGGATTTTGTAGAATTGATCTTTACATTTTTTGCCGCATCTTTAAACGCAAGTTTGATAGCTCTTGTCTCAAACAGGTCATTGTGATGGGTTCCTGTTCCGTGTGCATTGATGTAATCCACTTCTTCCGGTGCAACGCCAGCTTCTTTCATGGCGTTTTCCATGGCACGTGCGGCACCGCTTCCGTCCTCAGCCGGGGAAGTGATGTGGAAAGCATCTGCAGTTGCGCCGTATCCCACAACTTCTGCCAGGATATTGGCGTTTCTTTTTTTCGCATGTTCCAGCTCTTCCAGAACAACCACGCCTGCACCTTCACCCATGACAAAACCGCCTCTGTCCTTGTCAAAAGGTATGGAGGCACGCAGCGGGTCCTCACTTGTGCTCAGCGCAGTAAGGCTTGCAAATCCTGCGATTCCGACAGGGCAGATGGCACCTTCTGTACCGCCGGCAAGCATTACATCTGCATCCCCATACTGAATGGCACGGAAAGCATCTCCGATACAGTGGGTTCCTGTTGCACATGCAGTTACCACATTGGTGCATTTTCCTTTTGCACCGGTAGCGATGGAGACATTTCCTGCTGCCATATTTGTGATCATCTTGGGAACCAGAAGCGGGTCAACTCTTGAGGGACCTTTTTCCACCAGCTTTTTCTCGTTCAGCTCTGTAGCCTGCAGGCTTCCAACACCGGAACCGATGATTACGCCTACCATGTACGGATCTTCCTCTTCCATCTTAAGTCCTGCATTTTCTACGGCTTCCAGCGCAGCCGCTACCGCATACTGGGAAAAAGGCTCCATTCTTCTTGCAGTTCTGGGATCCATGCGGTCTTTTGCCACAAAACTTTTAAGCTCCGCTGCCAGTGTTGCCTTGTATCCGGTTGTATCAAAACGGGTGATCGGCCCGATTCCAACTTTTCCTTCTTTTACTCCGCTCCAGAAACTTTCCACATCGTTTCCGATGGGTGTTACTGCTCCAAGTCCTGTTACTACTACTCGTCTTTTCATCAATCTTTCCTCCTGGAACCCTTCCCTACATTGCCATTCCGCCATCTACGCGAAGTACCTGTCCTGTAATGTAGCGTGCACCGTCCGATGCCAGAAATGCAGCTGCTTTTGCCACATCCTCTGTTGTTCCCATGCTTCCCATTGGAATCGATGCCGCAATATTTTCTTTTACTTTGTCAGAAAGCACATCCGTCATATCTGTTTTGATAAATCCTGGTGCAATGGCGTTGACTGTGATTCCTCTGGATGCCAGCTCTTTTGCAGCGGATTTTGTAAGACCAATGATTCCGGCCTTGGATGCCGCATAATTGGCCTGTCCTGCATTTCCGCGAAGTCCCACTACGGAGGAAAGGCTGATGATCCGGCCGCTTCTCTGTTTCAGCATCATTCTGGATACATGGCGGATACAGTTGAAGGTTCCTTTCAGATTGATATCAACAACTCTGGAAAAATCCTCTTCACTCATCTTCATGAGAAGTCCGTCTTTCGTAACTCCGGCATTGTTTACCAGGATGTCAACGCGTCCGTATTTTTCTTCAATAGCTTTGAAAAAAGCTCCGCATGCATCAAAATCTGCCACATTGCACTGCAGGATATCTGCCTCACCGCCTGCTGCCTCGATCTCTGCTTTTGTTTCCCGGGCTTTTTCTTCGGAGCCGTTGTAATTGATCACTACAAGATTTCCGGCTTTTGCAAGTTCCATGGCGATGGCTTTTCCGATTCCACGTGCCCCGCCTGTTACTACTGCGATTTTTTTCTCTGACATATGAATTCCTTTCTGCTGCTTATACCAGTTCCTGGCAGACTTTTTCTGCGTCTTCTACGGTCTGAATATTATATACTTTTACATTTCTGTCAATCTTTCTCATAAATCCGGCCAGTGTTCTTCCCGGTCCGATCTCCACAAAAGTATCCACGCCCTGGCGGATCATGTTTTCCACACTCTGCTGCCAGCGCACAGATGAAGATATCTGTTTTTCCAGAAATGCTTTTGTCTCGGCTGAATCTTTTACATATTCTGCGGTTACGTTTGTGACATATGGGATCCGAAGCTCATGAAATATGATTCCCTCCAGAACTTTTCCCAGCTCTTTTCCTGCTGTGGCGAGCAT
>CAVLAW010000340.1:0-2176 GCA_963661155.1 Tidjanibacter massiliensis
GGATATCTTTGCAGCCTCCAAAATGGGAATCTGGAGCATGTATTTATTAGACGGTAAGGCACCCTCGATGGAAGCAGACGACCGGATGAAAGAATTGCTGGGGGTTGCAGATCGGGAGCTGACAGAGGAAGAGGTGTATGACGCCTGGTTCTCCAATGTCACGCCGGGAGCGGTTCAAACGGTTTTGGACTGCGTGGAAAAAATGAAAAGCGGGGTTAGAGACGAGGTTACCTATCTTTGGAAACACCCGGTTCTGGGCGAAAGATATGTACGCTGCGGAGGAACCGCAAAAAAGGTGGCAGACGGATTCGTGCTGCGGGGATATCACTATGATGTAGATGAAGCAATTCGTGCACAGAAGGAAAAGGACAAGGCTCTGGCGGAACAGGTTGCAATCATTGAAACATTATCCAAAAGCTTCCGAAACGTTTTTGTTGCGAATTTAGATGATGGAACAGCCCGAGTGATCCGATTGGATAGCACCTACAGGGTGCAGGCAGTCCGCGATGTTGAGGGACAGGTATTTTCGTTTGATGCGGTTGTAAAACGGTGGGTGCGTGAAAATGTACATCCGGAAGATCGAAAGAAGGTTGCAGAAACATTAAGCACGGAAAAAATAAAAGCGTTATTTGATCAACAGGACGCATATGTAGGAACTTATCGCAACATAGAAGACGGCGTACTGCATCACTACCAGTATGAACTCAGGCGGATCGGGAAGACCCAAAATGTTGTGGCCGGGTTCCAGATTATTGACAACATCATTGAGGAACATCAGGAGCAGGAGAAGAAACAGAGAGAGCTGAAAGAAGCAAAACAGCGGGAAGAAAGGGAACATGCAGAGGTCATTTCCTCCCTGTCAACAATTTATTCCACGATTTTCAGAGCGGAGCTGGATACGCATCACTATGAGGTGCTAACCAGTGTGACGCTGATGGGTGATCTGGCAGGCAGAAGCGGAAACTTTGACGACGTAAAGGAAAAAATCATTGTCGCCTTTATGGCGCCGGAAATGAGAGCTCCGATGCGCGAATTTCTGAATTTTGACACGCTTTCAGACCGCCTTCAGAAGGTCAACACGGTGGTGACCGAATACAAAAATCCCGCCGGAAGATGGATGCAGGCGCGTTTTATTGTGAAACGAAGAGATGCGGAGGGAATCGTAAAGGAAGTGCTTTACGTTGCCCGGGATTATACGGACGAGAAGGAAAAGGAATTTGAGCAGAAGGAACAGCTTTCGCATGCACTTGCAGCGGCACAGCAGGCCAACAAGGCAAAGTCCACCTTCCTCAGCAGTATGTCTCATGACATCCGCACCCCGATGAATGCCATTATTGGATTTACCGCGTTGGCGCAGACCCATATCAATAACCCGGAACAGGTTCAGGATTACCTTGCGAAAATCAATACTTCCAGCACACACCTGCTCAGCCTGATCAATGATATTCTGGATATGAGCCGAATTGAGAGCGGTACCGTCAAGCTGGAGGAAAAACCGGTACACATCCCGGATCTTCTGCATGATCTCAGAACGATGATACAGGGATTGATCAATTCGAAAAACCTGAATCTTTACGTGGATACGCAGGATGTTGTCCATGAAGATGTGATTACCGATAAGCTCCGGCTGAATCAGATTCTGCTGAATATCGTGAGCAATGCCATTAAGTTCACGCAGCCGGGCGGAGACATCATCATTCGGCTCATTGAGAAAGACAGCGGGATAAAAAACCACACGACCTACGAGCTGTCCGTCAAAGACAATGGCATTGGTATGTCCCGGGAATTCCAGGAGCATATTTTTGAAACCTTCACCAGAGAGCACACTGCAACAGTGACCGGTATTCAGGGAACAGGTCTTGGTATGGCAATCACCAAAAATATTGTGGACATAATGGGCGGAGAGATCCGTGTGCAGAGCGAAGAAGGAAAAGGATCCCTGTTTACAGTGACGCTGAATCTGCGCCTTGCCGGCGAGTCGATGAAAAGCGAGCCGATACCGGATCTGCTGGGAGCGCGGGCACTGGTGGTAGATGATGACCTCAACACCTGCAGAAGCGTGAGCAAGATGCTGCGGGACATCCAGATGCGTCCGGATTGGACTGCATCCGGCAGAGAAGCAATTATCCGGGCACAGGATGCCGCTGATATGAAGGACGAGTATAAGGTTTACATT
>CAVLAW010000341.1:0-2168 GCA_963661155.1 Tidjanibacter massiliensis
AAGAGTACATCGCCCTGCTCCCGCTGGATGAAAACGGCGAGAACGAGGACGGCGAAGTTTATCTGTACCGTTACTATGAAGAGAACGGCCAGCCAAACCTCGACAACATCGATTCCGATGAGGAGTATGAAATCGCAGCCGACGCATTCGACGAGCTGATGGATACCGAGGAATTCAACGAGCTGGAAGAAAACTCTGACGAAGAGTAATCTGTTCCATTCTCAAAAATTCGAGGCAAAACCGGCGGGAAGCATCTGTTTTCCGTCGGTTTTTTATGTCCAAATTCTGCTTGTTTCTTATTTGAACAGTTTTTCTGCATCTCTCTTTAAGATCTGTTTCTATTCTCTTATAGACGTATAATATATGTGAGTTGCATTTTTATGCTGCTACATTACAAAACAGATACGAGGTATTCTTTTTATGAGAGATCGAGATGTTATCCAGCATATCCAGGATTTATGCAAGGAACGCTCCTGGACTTATTACCGTCTCGCCAAAGAAGCGGACATTCCTTATTCTACTTTAAACAATATGGTAAACCGTACCAATATTCCGACCATTCCTACCCTGCAGAAGCTTTGCGATGCCTTCGGCATCACACTCGCCGATTTCTTTCTGGATGAGCCGGACGCCCTGCAGCTCACCGAGGGACAGCAGGAAATTCTAACACTTTACAATAATCTCTCGCTGGAGAAAAAGAAGATTTTAAAAGCATATATGAAAGGACTTCTGATGGAAGTCTGATCTCTTTTTCCACTTGCATACGAACCACAGACCATACAGGTTCCGTTTTTGTCTTTTTACAGGCAAAAACGGAACCTGTTTTATATTGATAAACTTTTCTTAAATTTTTCTAAACCGCGGGACTTTTCCTGTATTTCGTTGTAGAATAAAACCCAACTGTTCATTTAATATTCACAGAAGGAGTTACCCTTTCATGCTACAGATTCAGCATATCAAAAAAGAATACCGGACAGGGACGCTGGTGCAGAAAGCACTGGATAACGTCTCTCTGAACCTGCGCGACAACGAGTTTGTCGCTATTTTAGGGCCCAGCGGTTCCGGAAAGACAACGCTTCTGAACATCATCGGAGGCCTTGACCGCTACGACAGCGGCGACCTGATCATCAACGGAATTTCCACAAAAAAATATAAGGACCGCGACTGGGATTCCTACCGGAACCACACGATCGGTTTCGTCTTCCAGAGCTACAACCTGATCCCGCATCAGACCGTGCTTGCAAACGTCGAGCTGGCGCTTACCATTTCCGGTGTTTCGAAAGAAGTGCGTCGGAAAAAGGCAATTGCCGCGCTGGAAAAAGTCGGCCTCGGCAAACAGCTTCACAAACGGCCGAGCCAGATGTCCGGCGGCCAGATGCAGCGTGTCGCCATCGCCCGTGCTCTTGTAAACGATCCTGAAATTCTCCTCGCCGATGAGCCGACCGGCGCACTCGATTCCGATACGAGTATTCAGGTCATGGATCTTTTACAGGAAGTCGCAAAAGAACGCCTCGTTGTCATGGTCACGCACAACCCGGAACTCGCTGAGCTCTACGCGAACCGCATCGTCACCCTGCGCGACGGCGTGATCTGCTCCGATACAAACCCGTTCGAGCCGGATTCCGAGACATTACTCCCGCCGAAGCACAAAAACATGGGAAAATCGTCGATGTCCTTCCTGACGGCGCTTTCCTTAAGTTTCAACAACCTGCGCACAAAAAAGGCGCGTACCCTGCTCACCTCGTTTGCGGGCTCCATCGGTATCATCGGCATCGCGCTGATTCTGGCACTCTCTTCCGGTGTCAACGAGTATATTCAGAACATGGAAGAAGAAACCCTCTCGGAATACCCGTTGCAGATCCAGAGTACCGGCTTCGACCTCACGTCGATGATGGTCGGCTCGCAGGATAACAGCAAATCCTCCGACGACAAAAATAAAAAGAATCAAGTCGAGATTCAGAAAGTCGTCACCAATATGTTCTCCACGATGAACTCCAACGATCTTGCCTCCCTGAAAAAATATCTCGACAGCGGCGCGGACGGCATTTCCGACTACACGAACGCGATTGAATATTCCTACTCCGTCACCCCGCAGATTTACCGCGAGGACGGCGATTCCATCCGTCAGGTGCACCCGGATCAGTCGTTCCGCTCGCTCGGCCTTGGTT
>CAVLAW010000342.1:0-2160 GCA_963661155.1 Tidjanibacter massiliensis
TTGATTGCCCTCTTCAAGCTGAATGTCAAAGAAATCAATCTTTACGGTATCCTGTGTGCCTACTGCTCTGGTAATAATGTTTTTGTCCGGGTGATTCCGCGCCTGCTCGGGGGTAAGCTCTCCGAGGCGGACCATCTCTGCGATCAAGGAATGATCCTGCGTCACCTGGTCAAAAATGCCATCCGCTGCCAGATACAGCCTGCTGTCTCCTACGTTTGCGACGTAGGCATAGTTGCCGACCACGGTAGCCACTACCATCGTCGTACCCATGCCTTCCATGGATATATCTCGTTTTGCCTGCTCAAAAATCTGGCTGTTTGCTGCTTCAATTCCATGCCGAATGATCCGCACCGGGTTGAAATTCGTATCTCTTTTCACAGATTCCACCAGTACAGAAACACCGTAACGCGAAGCAAAGTCGCCCGCATTATGGCCTCCCATGCCGTCTGCAACGACAAAGAGGTTCGGAAGGTTTCCGACCGGAGAGGCGGAGGCAAACACAAAATCCTGGTTCATCGTCCGTTTCTGTCCGATATCGGTTGCAGAAAATACCTTCATGCTTTTTTCTCCTGTATTGACAGCCCTTATTTTACGGCTGTTCGTTTGATTTATCGATGAAACTTTTTCTTAACTGTCCACAGGCTCCGTCAATATCGGCGCCCATTTCCCTTCTAATAGTAACATTAATTCCGTATTTTTCAAGTTTATTTTTGAAATTCTCTACGACTTTTTTCGTTGATTTCACATAATCACGCTCTTTGATCGGGTTGACCGGGATCAGATTTACGTGACAGTTGATGTCTGAAATCCGCGCGGAAAGCTCTTTTGCATCGGCCTCGCTGTCATTTTTTCCGCCTACGAGAGAGTACTCAAATGTAATCCGACGACCCGTTTTTGCAAAGTAATTGCGGCACGCATCGAGCACCTCGTCGATGGAATATTTGTTGGCAATCGGCATCAGCTCGCGCCGCTTCTCATCGTTCGGCGCATGGAGGGAAAGTGCCAGGGTGATCTGAAGTCCCTCGTCTGCCAATTTGTACATATTCGGCACAATTCCGCAGGTGGAAACGGTGATGTTCCGCTGGCTGATGTTGAGTCCTTCCGGGCTCGAAAGCAGCCGCACGAAGCGCACCAGGTTGTCGTAATTGTCCATCGGCTCGCCCGTTCCCATCACAACCAGATTGGAGACCCGCTCCCCGGTGTCCTCCTGAATCCGGTAAATCTGGTCGAGCATTTCTGATGGTGTCAGACACCGCACGAGTCCGCCGATCGTCGACGCACAAAAGCGGCAGCCCATCCGGCAGCCGACCTGGGACGAGATACAGACGGAATTTCCGTGGTGGTACTTCATCCAGACGCTCTCGATTACGTTGCCGTCTGCGAGACGAAACAGATATTTTCTCGTTCCGTCGATTTTCGACTCCTGCACCTGCACTTTTTCGAGGCAGGTGAGCGGATACGTCTCTTTTAACTTTTCCCGGAACGCGAGCGAGAGGTTCGTCATCTCATCGTAGCTGCCGGCCAGCCGGTGATGCATCCAGTCGTATAACTGTTTGGCACGGAACGGCTTTTCTCCCATCTGCTGGCAGGCGTCCTTTAATTCATCTAAAGTCATTGATTTGATATCCATGTTTACGCCTGTCCCTCCTCTTTTCTCCGGAATTTTGCGAGGAAAAATCCGTCTGTCTTATGCACGCCCGGGATCAGCTGCAGCTGTCCTTTCGCGGTCTCTTCGCTTTTCAGCTCGTCCGGCAGCAGTTCATCGAGGCTGACCGCCTCAAACGGGAAGTTTGCAAGAAACCATGCGGCATTTTCCCCGTTTTCCGCTTTATTTACCGTACAGGTGCTGTATAACAGCGTGCCGCCCGGCATTACATACGATGCTGCATTCGTAAGGATTGCCCTCTGGATCCGCACCAGCTCCTCTTCTTTTTCTTTCGAAGCGTAATATTTGATGTCCGGCTTTCTGCCGATGACACCGTATCCGGTGCACGGCAGATCTGCGATCACCACGTCAGCTTTCCCGATCCAGTCCTCATCGAGCTGTTCTGCATCTTTTACCTTCGGTACGACACAGGCAACACCTGCCCGCTGCACATTTTCCCGGATCAGATCCACCTTGTACTCGGTGAGATCGCGTGCTTCCACGCAGCCCTGATC
>CAVLAW010000343.1:0-733 GCA_963661155.1 Tidjanibacter massiliensis
CAACATCTGCTCCATGATGAGCGAACTGGGACGCGAAACCGTTTCCGCCTATGCGGCGGCCAAGGGCGGCCTAAAGATGCTGACGAAAAATATTGCTTCCGAATACGGCGAATATAACATCCAGTGCAACGGCATCGGACCTGGTTATATTGCAACGCCGCAGACAGCTCCGCTGCGTGAGCCACAGCCGGACGGTAGCCGTCATCCGTTTGACCAGTTTATCATCGCCAAGACGCCGCAGGCCCGCTGGGGAACGCCGGAGGATCTGATGGGACCGGCCATTTTCCTGGCATCCGATGCGTCCAACTTTGTAAACGGCCATATTCTGTACGTGGACGGCGGCATTCTCGCCTATATCGGAAAACAGCCAGGCTGCCAAAAACGAAGTGATCTGCCAGGCACTGAAAAAAGTAGTAGAGCCGAAAGGCTTTGAGGTCAGAAACTACGGCATGTATGCGGCAGATGATGCGGCACAGCTCACTTACGTGCAGATCGGCATTTTGGCCGCTGTCCTCTTAAATTCCGGTGCGGCAGACTATGTGATCACCGGCTGCGGAACGGGCGAGGGTGACAAAGATTCTGGAAAAATAAGACATCATACAGAAAAAGCATGTTTTCCGGGGAAACTTCCCCATGGAAAACATGCTTTTTTAAGTTACAAGAAACTTCTATGCTGCACAATCAGACTTTGATAATACCAAACGACTGCAGCAGCAGTGCCGCAAGAAGCACC
>CAVLAW010000343.1:743-2108 GCA_963661155.1 Tidjanibacter massiliensis
CAATAAATTTGATCATCACGATATACAGTTTCTTTCTTCCAAACCTGCATCCGCCGAGCGTTACTTCATCGATGATCACCTTCGGCTTCACTACCCAGCCGATCAGAATACAGGAAAGAAGGGCAACGAGCGGCATCAGAAGATTGTTGCTGATAAAATCCATCACATCCAGAATCTGCGCCGTTGAACCGTTCGGAAGTTTCAGCTCAAAGTAGAGCAGATTGTAGCCGAGGCATACGAGAATACCGATGACACACGCATAGATCGTTACGATGACCGTGCTCTTCTTCCGGCTGAGATGGAATTTGTCGATCATACAGGAAACGATGGATTCCATGACCGATACAGAGGACGTCACTGCCGCGAAGGAAACCATGAGGAAAAAGACGGTTCCGACAACGCCGCCTGCGGCTCCCATCGCCTTAAAGACCTTCGGCAGAGAGACAAACATGAGGCCCGGTCCCGCAGACATTCCTTCCGTTCCCATAAAAGTAAAGACAGCCGGAACGATCATCAGACCGGCAAGCAGTGCGACTGCCGTATCGAAAATCTCGATCTGGTTGATGGAGTTCATCAGGTTCGTGTCCTTCTTGACATAGGAACCGTACGTAACCATGATACCCATCGCAACGCTGATCGAGAAGAAAAGCTGTCCGAGCGCATCGACAAAGACAACGAAAAACTTCTGAAGTGTCATGCCTTTAAAATTCGGAACAAGGTAAAGCTTCATGCCCTGCAGTCCGGTACGAACGACACCGTCTGCGTCGGTATGGGACAGCGTCAGCGAGAAAATGGAGATACCGGCGATCAGAAGCAGAAGAATCGGCATCAGAATTTTGCTGTAGCTCTCAATTCCCTTGTTGACACCGCGGTAGACAACGAATGCGGTGAGGAACAGATAGACAAACAGCCAGAGAATCGGCTGCCAGGTGCCGGTGATATAGCCGGTGAAGTAACCATCCTCAGCGGCCGCAGCTCCTTGTCCGGTGATAAAAACAGACAGATATTTTAATACCCATCCTCCGATGGAGCAGTAGTAGGGCAGGATGACAACCGGCACGATGCTGGCGAGAAGGCCAAGACCGTTCCATTTCGGATGAATCATCCCGTAAGCGGTCAGCGGGCTCTGGCCGGTTTTCCTTCCGATTGCAACATCGGTCGTCAGAAGCGTAAAGCCAAACGTGAGCGCCAGTACAATATAGACCAGGATAAACGTTCCGCCGCCGTCCTTTGCAGCAAGATACGGGAACCGCCAGATATTTCCCAGTCCGACCGCACTTCCGGCAGCAGCCAGCACAAAACCGATCGATCCGGTAAAGCTGCCGCGCGCATGTTTCTTTTCCATGAAAATACATCTCCTTATAG
>CAVLAW010000344.1:0-2104 GCA_963661155.1 Tidjanibacter massiliensis
AACAGTCTTGTCTTAAACATCTTTTCTATTCCTCCTTCACGCCGCCGTAGCGCCGGTCTCTGTTATTATATTGTTCGATGGCTTTTCTCAATTCCTCTTCGTGGAAATCCGGCCACGGGACTTCAGTAAAGTAAAACTCCGTGTAGGCGAGCTGCCACATGAGGTAGTTCGAAAGGCGCTGCTCCCCGCTTGTGCGGATGAGAAGATCCGGGTCCGGGATGCCGGCGGTATCGAGATAGCTCTCAAAGCACTGTTCGGTCAGCTTTCCGTCTTCATCGAAGGCATCCGCTGCGAGGGTTCCGTTTTTCACATCCGCGATCATGCGGGTCATGCCGCGCAGGATTTCGTCGCGGGAACCGTAGTTCATTGCGATCTGGAAATACATGTGATCGTAGTCCTTGGAACACTCCTCGAGCTCATGAATGCTGTCCTGGATATCCTGCGGGAATGCCGTCGGATCTCCGATAATTTTGACGCGCATCTGGTTTTTATGCGCTTTCTTGATGCATCGTTTCAGATACTGGCGGAACAGCTTTAAGAGACCTTCCACCTCGGCGCGCGACCGTTTCCAGTTTTCGGTTGAGAACGCATAGACGGTCAGATATTTGACGCCCATGTCTTTGATCACGTCACACATTTTTTCCAGATTGTCACAGCCGACGATATGGCCGTAGCCGCGCGGCATGTTCCGTTTCTTCGCCCACCGGCCGTTTCCGTCCAGGATGATGGCGATATGATTCGGCACTTTCAGTTCATTTTCCATCTTCATTTCCTCCGTAAAATTTTCCCGTAAATGATAACAGGCTGCCTGCAAATGACAGGCAGCCCTCGTTTTCTTTGTATTACACGGTCATAATTTCTTTGGATTTTACGTCCACCATCTGATCTACTTCTTTGATGTATTTGTCTGTTAATTTCTGGGTCTGCTCCTCGAGCTCTTTGATTTCGTCCTCGGAAACGTCCTCTTTTGCGAGTTTCTTGAACGCATCATTGGCATCGCGGCGGATGTTTCGGATGGCTACTTTCGCGCCCTCAGCTTTTTTCTTTACCTCTTTTACGAGCTCTTTACGACGATCCTCGGTAAGCTCCGGGAATACCAGACGGATTACTCTTCCGTCATCAGACGGGTTGATGCCGAGGTCGGACATCATGATCGCTTTCTCGATCTCTTTTACCAGGGATGCTTCCCACGGCTGGATCTGGATCATACGTGCTTCCGGAACAGAGATGTTTGCTACCTGCTGAAGCGGAGTCTGTGTTCCGTAATAATCTACCGTGATGCGGTCCAGTACATGCGGGTTGGCACGGCCTGCGCGGATGGTTCCGAATTCGGAATCGAGGCTTGCAATGGATTTGCCCATTTTTACCTCAAACGGTTTTACTCTCTCATCAATCTGATTTGCCATACTAAATTGTCCTCCTGCTATCTTATACGGTCACTCTTGTGCCGTTGATTTTTCCGTTTGCAGCATTTACAATGCTGTTCTCTTCATTTAAACCAAATACCAGCATCGGCATTTTGTTTTCCTTGCAAAGGATGGATGCGGTCATATCTACCACTTTCAGATCCTTGTCAATGACTTCCTGAATGGAAATCTCGTCGTATTTCTTTGCGTCCGGGTTGGTCTTCGGGTCGCTGTCATAGACACCGTCTACTGCTTTTGCAAGCAGGATCTCATCTGCCTCGATCTCAATCGCACGAAGTACGGTTGCTGTATCGGTTGAGAAATACGGATGGCCTGTGCCGCCGGCAAAGAATACAACCATGTTGTGCTGGAAATATTTGTTTGCACGGTCTTTGGAAAATCCTTTTGTGAACTCTCCGCATGGGAATGGAGTCAGAACTGCGGTCATCATTCCCTGGGAACGGAAGATTTCTGATACATAGATACAGTTCATAACGGTTGCCAGCATACCGATCTGGTCTGCTTTGGTACGGTCGATATTTTCAGAACTGCGTCCTCTCCAGAAGTTTCCTCCTCCGATTACGATGCCGACTTCGATTCCCTGGTCTACCAGAGTTTTTACCTGTTTTGCCACTTTTGTGACAGTCGGCTCGTCAAAACCGGTGTGTTTCTCTCCTGCAAGAGCTTCTCCGCTCAAT
>CAVLAW010000345.1:0-2093 GCA_963661155.1 Tidjanibacter massiliensis
AACTATACATGGACCAGCAGCACGGAGCGGGTCGCCCTGGATGCCTGGTAATGGGTTGGTAATAAAAAGATGCAAAAATAGAAGCAGAGACTACCAAAAGCCAAAAACGCAAGAAAAAGATAACGCAAAACAAGGAAAATACAGGGTGAAAAACAGCAACCTAATCTATACGATTATTGCGGTTGTCGGAATTGTGCTTGCCGTTGGTGCACTGCTGAAGCTGTTTTTGTAAGAAAAATTAAGAAGGAAAGAAACGCCGCAGATCGATTTTCAGATCTGCGGCGTTTCTTGTGATCAGTCTGCTTTTGAATAATGAATATGCTGTAATTTCCACTCCCCGTCTTCTTTGGCAGCTACCTGTGTCTCGAGTCCGCGGATGCCGTGCGGGGTGCCGTCCTCGCGGCGGATGCATTTGGTGTGGGAGGAGAAAAGAATAAGCGCAGTGTTTTCGTTGATGAGGCGCGGTTCAATCTTCTCTGCAACCAGTTCGATGGAGGTGTACGCTTTCTGGATTCCGCCGATCAGGAAATCCTGGCTGACGGCTTCGTAACCGGAATAGAGCGTGGAGACGGAAATCAGAGAAACCGGCGTATCCTTCGCCCAGATGCGGCGGAACAGGTCGAGATCCTGAGTATGGTTTCCAAAAGATACTAATATCGCTTAAAAAACCAGCTCCTGCTCACGGAACAGCGCATCGACTGCCTCCTCGTACTCGGCAAGACGGTTTGCTTTCTTGATCTTTTTCAGATATTTCTGCGGATTCGTAAACGATGTTCCGAGATAAATCCACAGCGCCTTCAGTTTGAACAGCACATTTTTATCTCCGGAAATCACACGTGCATAACCGGCACAGAGATCATCACAGAAAGCGTGCAGCAGCTCTTTGTCTGGTGTCGGAGCAGAACTTTCACTGCCTGCCGGGTCTGCACCGCGCAGCATCCCGATCAGCCATGGATTCTGCAGCACACCGCGGCCGAGCATCACCTTCTCCGTATACGGAAAATCGCTGCGAAGCTTCTGAAAATCATCGACGGAAAAAATGTTTCCGTTATAGCAGAGCGAGTGGCGGCTCGTCTCATACGCCGTCCGGTAGCACTCCATGCGCGGTGCATATTTATAGAAATCCTTCTGAATCCGCGGATGAATGATCAGCTCTTCCAGCGGATATTTGTCATAGATCGCAAGCAGGTCTTCCCACTCATCCGTATCCGTTGTGCCAAGCCTCGTCTTGATCGAAATCTTATAGTCACACGACGAAAAAATCGCATCGAGAAATGTATCGAGCGTATTCGGCCACGCGAGCAGCCCGGAGCCGCGCCGCTTCGCCACGACTGTGCCGGACGGACAGCCGAGATTCAGATTGACGGTGTCGTAGCCATATTCCCGCAGCTCTTTGGTGAGGGAAAGAAAATCCTCCGCCTGATTCGTGAGGATCTGCGGAATGACCGTCATCCCCTCATTGTGTTCCGGGAGAATGTCATTCCGCTCGCGGGAACTCATTTTTTTATTTGTGATAAACGGCGTGAAATAGCGGTCAGCCGCCGGAAAATATTTGTGATAAGCATTCCGGTAGACATAGCCGGTCAGCCCTTCCATCGGGGCAAGATAAAATTGCATGAGTATCAAAATCCTTTCAAAAATAGATGTTCCAAATATAAAAAGTGTACCATAAAACTGCCGGAAACGACAGAAAAAGTTCTCTCAATATAAAATATACTAAAATAGTGGGGAAAATAGAAAAAAAGGTATTGACATTAAAGTCCACTTTAATGATACACTGATCCCAGAAAGATATTCAGGGAGGAATTTCAAGATGGAAAAAGTGAAAAAAGTAACCCTTGCCGGTATGCTCTTCGCAATCGGCCTGATCCTGCCGTTCTTCATCGGCCAGATTCCGGCAGTCGGAAAAATGCTTCTGCCGATGCACATTCCGGTATTGATCTGCGGTCTGATTCTTGGCTGGCAGTACGGTCTTGCCGTTGGCTTTCTGCTGCCGCTCGTACGAAGCGTACTGTTCGGCATGCCGGTGCTCTATCCGAATGCGATCGCCATGGCGTTTGAGATGGGCACATACGGCCTCGTTTCCGGCTGGC
>CAVLAW010000346.1:0-2077 GCA_963661155.1 Tidjanibacter massiliensis
CCGGAGGAGTCTGCTGATCGGAAGAACTGTCCGAAGAAGAATCCCCGTCCGGTTTTTCCGGCGGTGTCTGTCCGTCGGAGGAACCGCCAGGGCCGCCTCCCTCGGTCAGCTCGCCGAGCTGCAGCGTAACGGAAGTTCCGTCCATCGAAGTAACCTTTCCGGTGATTGTTTGATTGCTGTAATCGGTTTCCGAAGTATCCGTGGAAACCGAAGAAGCCGACGCACTCACCGAAGAACTTGCGGTCGAAGCGGAAGACGAAGCAGCCGCGCCGCATCCGGTGATGGATAAGGAAAGTGCCAGGGAACATAAAAATATAGATCTGCGTTTCATATTGCAGTTGCCTCCTTTGTTTTGATGAGCTCATTATAATGGGGGAACCTTAAAACAACTTTAAAGAATCGAAGGATTTTGTGAAGCATTTGTGAAAACACAGCGATCCGGAAAAAACAAATGTTTGTCTATTCTGTACAGGTGAAACGTTAAGCCTTGCGTATTTTGCAAATTGACAAACCATCAGATTCCGTTAGAATAGAAGATAAGATTTTATGCGTTTCTATATCTAAGAAAAGTTTTGATGGAAACGGAAGAGAAAGGAAGGAGAAAAATATGGGGGAAGGTCATAAAAAACTGAATTTTTCCGACTGTATGGGACTTGCGATCGGTCAGATCATTGGATCTGGCATCATGGTGCTGACTGGAATCGTCATCGGACTGACAGGCCATGGTATTGCCGCCGCGTTTATCCTGGGCGCGGTGCTCGCCATCATCACCTGCGTACCGTTCATCATCCTGACATCCGCAATCCCGTCGTCGGGCGCCGGCTTTACTTACATCCGCCGGCTGATGGGCGAAAAAGCCGGATTTATGTACATTGCGATGTTCGTCTTAAGCCAGGTGCTGATCGCAACGTACGCGAAAGGCTTTGCGAGCTATTTCTGCTCGATTTTCCCGCAGTTTGGCGAGATGGCCGTGGCGATGGCAGCGCTTGTCATCTGCACCGCCGTCAATCTCGTCGGACTGAAATCGAGCGCACTTGTGCAGAAGGGCATGGTTGTGCTGCTGCTCTTGAGTCTGTTCTTATTTATTGTGTTCGGACTGCCGAAAGTAAGCTGGGAGGCATTGACACCGAGGGTATCAAATCTGATGCCGAACGGTCCGAAAAACTTTTTCACAGGCGTGGCGCTTTTAAGTTTTGCGTGCGGAGGCGCAAAATTCGTTGCAGAGAACGGCGATGATATCGTGGAGCCATCCCGTACCATCCCGAAAGTCATCGTGCTTTCGACCAGCATTGTCGCCGTATTCTACGTGCTGATCGGTATCGTGGCAGGCGGCGTGCTTCCGGTGGAAACCGTAGCATTCCAGAACCTGACACTCGTCGCAAAAGAAATTTTTCCGACGTGGCTGTATCTGTTCTTCGTCTTCGGCGGCGCGGTATTCGCACTTCTGACGACCCTGAACGGAACCTTAAGCTGGGTAACAAGGGGTCTGCAGGCGGCTGCAAGACAGGGCTGGCTGCCGGAAAAGACAGCGGAAGAGAACAAAAACGGCGTGCCGGTGATCCTTCTGATGGTCTTTTTCCTGATGGGCGCGATCCCGATTCTCACAGGAATGGATCTGACGCTGATTTCCAACATGGGCGTCGGAACCGATATGGTAACGGAATTCATGGTACTTCTGGCCTGCTGGCGTCTGCCGGATGTATTTCCGGAGGAGTATCAGAAATCCGCATTCTGCATGAAAAAGCAGACACTTCACATCCTGCTGTTTTTCATCGGTATTCTGATGATCGGAACTTCCTACGTCAACCTGTCCGATCTTACCGTCCCGGCAGCGATTGCGTGCGGCATCTACATTCTGGTGATGTTTGTATACACGCAGGTACGCTATCCGTATGTGAAGGCAAAACAGGAGAGAAAATAAAAAAGAAAATGGAGAAGAAAGATGGGGGCAACAACAAAAGAACAGGGCTTTATCGGAAGCGTGCTCTGCTTCGGTGTGGCAAATGCCTGCGGCATTATGCTTGGAAATGTGATGGGAGAGGGAAATCTGGAAAAAGCAAAAGAACAGGCATAAAAA
>CAVLAW010000347.1:0-2077 GCA_963661155.1 Tidjanibacter massiliensis
TATTCCAAGCGCCTTAGCCGCTATGCAAAACTGGAGATTATCGAAGTGGCAGATGAAAAGACACCGGACAACGCGAGCGAGACTGTAGAGACGAATATCAAAAACAAAGAGGCGGAGCGACTTCTCAAATATATCCGGGATGACGCTTACCTGATTACACTGGAAATCAAGGGAAAACAGCTCACATCGGAGGAGCTTGCCCAGAAAATAGATACTCTCGGCGTACAGGGAACGAGCCATATCATCTTTGCGATCGGCGGTTCCTTAGGACTTGGAGAGGAAGTGTTGAAGCGCTCGAACTATGCGCTCAGTTTTTCCAAAATGACATTTCCGCATCAGCTCATGCGGGTCATTTTGCTGGAACAGATTTACCGGAGCTACCGTATCAACTGTGGGGAGCCGTATCATAAATAAATTTGGAACAAGAGAGGTGTGAGGACGATGCGTGAAATGCGGTTAAAAAAGCGGGAAATTACCGATCCTGAAATTTTAAAGGAAATTCTGGAAAGCTGCGAGGTTGTACGGATCGGAGCGATGGATGAAGAGGGCATGTTTATTGTGCCGATGAATTATGGCTACGATGTTTCAGAAGAAAATAGTGCCCTTCACGTCTGTCTGTATCTGCATGGAGCAAAAGAAGGACGCAAGGCGGCTGCATTTGCGGCAGATCTGCGCGTGGCGGTCGAAATGGATTACAACCATGAGGTGATTACCGGGGACTATACGTGTGCGTATTCCTATGCGTACCGCAGTATCATGGGAAACGGAACGATCATCGAAGTGACAGAGTCGGAGGCAAAGATCGACGGGCTGGAAAAAATCATGGCACATATCGCACCGGAAGCCAAGATCGCCTTTTTGCCGGAGATGGTGGAGCGTGTTGCTGTATGGCGCATTGACATTGATACGTTTACCGGTAAAGAGCGAAGACGGAAATAGCGCGCTCGCCCGGCAGGCAGCGGACGGAAAAAGACAGCAGAAAGGACAGCAGAAATGATAAAAATTGATCTGATTACGGGCTTCCTTGGTTCAGGGAAGACGACTTTTTTGAAACAGTATGCAAAGTATCTGATGGCACAGGGAAAGAATATCGGCATTCTTGAAAATGATTTCGGAGCCGTCAACGTGGATATGCTGCTTCTGCAGGAGCTGCGCGGCGACCAGTGCGAGCTGGAGATGATTTCCGGTGGCTGCGACAAGGAGACACACCGCAGACGGTTCCGCACGAAGCTGATTTCCATGGGTATGAGCGGCTATGACCGGATTCTCGTGGAGCCATCGGGCATCTACGATGTGGATGAATTTTTTGACACACTGTATGATGAGCCGCTGAACCGCTGGTATGAGGCAGGAAGTGTCATCACGATTCTTGATGCCGGACTTGACGAAAATCTGTCGGAGGAAGAGGAGTATCTGCTCGCTTCCGAGGCGGCAGACGCGGGGAAAATTGTGCTGAGCAAGGTGCAGACGGTTTCAGAAGAAAAGAAAGAAGAAACAATTGCGCATCTGAACCGTGCACTGCAGAAGGCAGGCTGCAGACGCCAGTTCCAGGAGAAAGAAATTCTCCAGAAAAACTGGGAGGATCTGACCGAGGAAGACTTCAAAATGCTCTCAGAGTGCAGTTACCGTTCCGAAGATTTTACCAAACTGGATTTTGGAGAGCAGCAGACGTTTGATTCCCTCTGCTTTCTGGAACCGAAGGTGACGGAAGAAAAACTGAAACAGGCCGTAAAACAGATTTTTTCGGATCCGGCCTGCGGCAGTGTGTTCCGCATCAAGGGAATAGTAAAGCACGGTGAAAACCAGTGGGGCGAAATCAACGCGACGCGGGAACAGCTCCTGTTTCAACCGGCACCGGAAAGCCAGGAGGTGCTGATCGTGATCGGCGCGGGACTTTCCAAGGAGCGGATCAGCGGAGTTCTCGGAATCGAGTAAAAACAGGCAGGAGCATGGCGGAAAGGCGATTTCCATCATGCTCCTGTCTGTTAAGGATTATTTTATGAATAAAGAAAGATTACTGCAGAATACGTTGTCTCTCCGGGAAAGAAGGAAACGGAATGATTTTGGAGGTCGTATC
>CAVLAW010000348.1:0-2075 GCA_963661155.1 Tidjanibacter massiliensis
ATCCTTTCTGTATCTCGCTTTGTTTTGACAATGCAGGTACTCTGATTTGGGCAGAAAAAGCGGATCCGAAAGGTCGGTATTGTCAGAGTAGTTTTCTGTGATGTTCTTATGCCACCCATCATAAAATTCGAAATCTGTTTTTTCTGATTCTTTCAGGTCTTTCAATAATTTTTCAATTTCTTCATTCATGTTCGATTTCTCCCAATTTATAGCTCGTTCTCTTTGTTTACATCAGCAGTATAACATAGTGCGTAGGACAACTATTGGACAAAAAAAGAGGATCTTGAAAAAATTCAAAACTCCTCTTTTCTTGTCTCATGGTTCAGGAATCTTCACGATTCCGTTCGTTTTTATTTTTCATCCACCAGCGACAACCGTACCAGCGCACGCTTCAGTGCTGCCTCGGCGCGGTCGATATCGGTCTGGGGATTTCTTTCCGCCAGACGTCTCTCGGCGCGGATCCTGGCTTCGTTGGCTCTCTTGCCGTCGATGTTTTCCGGCCACTCGCATGCTTCCGCGAGGATCGTCACCTTCTCCGGCAGGATCTGTAAGAATCCGGACAGCAGTGCCGCTTTTTTCACACCGTCTGCCCCGTGGATCTTAAGAACGCCCGGCGCAACCGCAACGACCATCGGGATATGCTTCGGATAGATTCCGGCTTCCCCGTCTGCCGTGTTGAGCTCCACCATCGAAACCTCTCCGTCAAAAAACGCCTCATCCGGCGTAACGATCTGAAGTCTCATCATTTCCTCCATGTCCACACCCCCTATTTCACGCGGGCGAGAACATCATCGATATTTCCTGCGTTGAGGAACAGATTCTCCGGAATGTCGTCGTGTTTGCCTTCCAGAATCTCCTTGAAGCCCTGAATCGTCTTGGAAAGCGGTACATATTTTCCTTCCAGACCGGTAAACTGTCCGGCAACGAAAAACGGCTGGGATAAGAATCTCTGGATCTTTCTCGCTCGGGATACGGTGAGCTTATCTTCCTCGGAAAGCTCATCCATACCAAGCATGGCGATGATATCCTGGAGTTCCTTATATCTCTGCAGTACTTCCTGTACGCCGCGGGCAACCTTATAATGTTCCTCGCCGACGATACGCGGATCAAGAATACGGGACGTAGACTCAAGCGGATCTACCGCCGGATAAATACCAAGCTCGACAATGGAACGGCTGAGAACCGTTGTCGCATCCAGATGTGTGAAGGTATTCGCCGGAGCCGGGTCCGTTAAGTCATCCGCCGGGACGTATACGGCCTGTACGGATGTGATGGAACCGTTCTTTGTGGATGTGATACGCTCCTGGAGAGCACCCATCTCTGTCTGTAAGGTCGGCTGATAACCTACGGCTGACGGCATACGTCCAAGCAGCGCTGATACCTCGGAACCTGCCTGGGTGAAACGGAAGATGTTGTCGATGAACAACAGCACATCCTTTCCGCCTTCGTCACGGAAATACTCCGCCATGGTAAGACCGGTAAGTCCCACACGCATACGGGATCCCGGCGGCTCGTTCATCTGACCGAACACCATGGTGGTCTTATTGATAACGCCTGAATCGGACATTTCATGATACAGGTCATTTCCCTCACGGGTACGCTCGCCAACGCCGGTGAATACAGAATATCCGCCGTGCTCTGTGGCGATATTCCGGATCAGCTCCTGGATCAGGACTGTCTTACCTACACCGGCACCGCCGAACAGACCGATCTTTCCGCCCTTCTGGTACGGGCAGAGAAGGTCAACGACCTTGATTCCTGTCTCCAGGATCTCGGTCTCTGTAGACTGTTCCTCAAAGCTTGGAGCTTTGCGGTGGATCGGAAGCTTTTTCTCCGTCTTCGGCGCCTCTTTATTGTCGATCGGCTGTCCCAGAACATTGAAAATTCTTCCAAGTGTCTGTTCACCGACCGGCACCATGATCGGTCCGCCGGTCGCTACGGCATCCATGCCGCGGACAAGACCGTCTGTGGGACCGAGAGCGATGCATCTTACCGTATCGTCACCGAGATGCTGGGCAACCTCAACGGTGAGGACCCCGCCATCTTTTGTGGTGATCTCAATGGCGTCATTGATC
>CAVLAW010000349.1:0-2072 GCA_963661155.1 Tidjanibacter massiliensis
ACAGGGATAGAAGAGAGCAGTGCCTTAGTATATGGATGAACAGGATTTTTATATAATTCTTCTGCCGGTGCTTCTTCTACGATCGTACCCAGATACATGACAATGACTCTGTCGGAAATATATTTTACAACACTCAGATCGTGTGCGATAAAAAGGTACGTCAGGTTCATTTCCTGCTGCAGCATTTTCAGCATATTGATGACCTGTGCCTGGATAGAAACGTCAAGTGCGGAGATCGGTTCATCGCATACGATAAATTCCGGATTCACGGACAACGCTCTGGCAATTCCGATACGCTGTCTCTGACCGCCGGAAAATTCATGAGGAAATCTGGACATATGATCTTTGCCAAGCCCTACCTTGTGCAGAAGTTCTTCGACTTTTTCGTCCAGCTCTGCCTGTGATTTGATGCCGCTGTGGATCTTCATGCCCTGGCTTACGATTTCCCTGACTGTCATTCTTGGATTCAGCGATGAATACGGATTCTGAAAGATCATCTGGACATCTCCGGTAAAATCTTTCTTTTCTGTTCTGTTGAGACTGAAAATATCCTTTCCTTTATAATAGATGTGACCGGAGGTAGGTTTGTACAGACGGACCAGACACCTTCCTGTTGTTGATTTGCCGCAGCCGGATTCGCCGACCAGCCCTACGGTTTCGCCTTTCTTTATGTCAAAGGATACGTGATTGACTGCCTTCAGGGTCTGGTGTCTTGACAGCTCGAAGAACATACAGAGATCGTCTGCCCTGACCAGCGGTTGTGGAGTTATAATTTTGTTTTCGCTCATCTGTCCCTCCTCCTTTTTGTGCGCAGATCTATATTCGGAGCATCCTTATGCTGCAGCCAGCAGACAGTTTCATGTTCTTCTGTAAGCTTCCATCTCTCCGGCGGCATTTTGTAACAGATTTCCATTGCGTACTTGCATCTGGCAGCAAAAGGACAGCCTTTGGGCGGTGAGAAAAGATCCGGGGGAGTTCCCTCGATAGGAGTGAGTTTCGCGTCCTTGGGAGTGCTCAGCCCGGCGATCGAACTCATCAGACCTCTGGTATAAGGATGGGCGGTTTCATAAAAAATATCATTTACTGTCCCGTGTTCCATGATCTGTCCGCCATACATGACAACAACCCTGTCGCAGAGCCTTGCGATCACACCGAGATCGTGTGTGATCATAATGATTGAAGTTCCGGTCTTTTTGCGGAGCTCAAGGAGCAGATCCAATATCTGTGCTTCTATTGTAACATCAAGGGAGGTTGTCGGTTCATCGCAGATGAGAAGTTTGGGTTCACTGATCAGTGCGATGGCGATCATGACTCGCTGCTTCATTCCGCCGGAGAGTTCATGCGGATACTGGTGATATCTTTTTTCGACATCGGAAATTCCGACCTGCCGCATGATATTCAATGCCTTCTGTCTGATCTCGGCCCTGCTGATATCTTTTCTTCCGTGAAAGACTTCCTCTAGCTGTGCGCCGATCTTCATTGTCGGGTTCAGTGATGTCATCGGATCCTGAAAAATGAAGCCGATTTCTTTTCCGCGGATCTGCCGAATTTCTTTTTTGTTCATTTTGAGGATATTTCTTCCATTAAAAAGTATCTCGCCGCCGCCGAAAAAACCGGGAGGTTCAGGATTCAGGCGCAGGATACACTGGGCGGTAACACTTTTGCCGCAGCCGGATTCGCCGACGATCCCTACGATTTCTCCTTTTCTCACATCAAGGCTTACGTCACGGACGGCCTGTACAACACCACCGTAGGTATGAAAAGAATAAATTACATTTTTTAATTCCAGAAGCTTTTCTTTTGTCTCTGACATATTTGTGCTCCTCCTATTTGGTGCCTCGCATTTTTGGATCTACAGCGTCTCTGAGTCCATCACCCAGAAGGGTAAGGGCGAGCATAGTTGTGCAGATAAAAAATGCGGGAATAATAATTTCATGTGGTGCGATCCTGAGGTACTTGATGCCTTCTTTGGCAAGTACGCCCCAACTGCTTCCGGGTGCCGCGATTCCAAGTCCGATATAACTTAAGAAAGCTTCCTGAAAAATTGCCTGGGGAATTGCAAGGCACAGATT
>CAVLAW010000350.1:0-1526 GCA_963661155.1 Tidjanibacter massiliensis
CCACGAGGGATCGCGCCGCCATCTCGCAGACACCCGCGAGGATCGCAAATGTGGAGAATCCCATTCCCTGGATCGTAAAGCGCACCACATTTACAAAGGTAAGCGGGATGTAGAACATGCTGTTTCCGATGAGGAACATCGCCACACGCCCGATGATCTCCGTCTGATCCGCGTCCATGAAGAGCAGCGCGATGTACTTTCCGCCAAAGAACAGGATCACAAACGCGATCACGGAGTAAATGATTCCGATGAGGCTCGCCGCCTTCAGTCCCTCTTTCACACGGTCCAGCTTCTTCGCGCCCACATTCTGTCCCGCATAGGTCGCCATGGTTCCGCCCAGGGCATCAAACGGGCAGCAGAAGAACATGCTGACCTTGCTTCCCGTGGAGACTGCCGCAACCGCCATGGAGCCCAAGGAGTTTACGGCTGTCTGGAGCACAACGCTGCCGATGGCCGTGATGGAGTACTGGAGTCCCATGGGAATTCCCATGCCGCAGAGCGTGCCCAGCATTCTTCCGTCCGGCTTCCACTCGCCGTTTTTCATATGAAGGATCGGGTAATGCCTGATCATGTAGATCAGGCACAGCACCGCCGAGATTCCCTGGGAGATGACCGTCGCCATGGCCGGTCCGCCAACACCCATGCCGAGGACCAGGATCGTAAAGAAGTCCAGACCGATATTCATGAGGGATGACAGGAGCAGGAAGTAGACCGGCGTCTTGCTGTCACCCAGGCTTCGGATGATGCCCGCCAGCATGTTGTAGAGGTATGTGACCGGGATTCCGAGGAAGATTACGAAAATATAATCATAGGCACCCTGGATAATGTCCTCCGGCGTGTTCATCCACTGTAAAATATTCATGCAGAGCAGTCCGACGATGGTCGTCATAATCGCCGCAAACACCGCCGAGAGCCATCCGGCGTTCGCCACGAACTTTCTCATTCCCGTGTAATCACCCGCGCCAAACTTCTGCGCAACCGGGATCGCGAATCCGCTGCAGGCACCGGTACAGAAACCGATGATCATAAAGTTGATGGAGCCCGTCGATCCAACCGCCGCCAGGGACGATACCCCAAGGCATTTTCCGACGACGATTGTGTCCACCATGTTGTAAAACTGCTGAAAAAGGAACCCCAGCAGCATCGGAACCGCAAAACTCAAGATCAGCTTCATCGGGGAACCGACGGTCAGATCCTTTACCTCACTTTTCTGCATATGCAACTCTCCTGTATTTTTCATTCGGTCTTTATTATGTAAACCATAGTCTCTTTTGAATCTTTCTGTTATTCTAACATTCTTTTCTATGGTTCATGCGTTTCAAACAAGCTTGAAGTATTATAAATCAGTGTTTTCAAAAAGTATATACATCAAAACACCGAAATTACAGTTTTTTTTCCACATTCTTTCGTCAAAAACTCTTTTCTGCCGTATCGCTTCGACCAGCCTGCTTTTCCCCGGTACATTTTCCGCCTGTTTTTCTCCTTTCTTCGGCCTTTTCCCTATTTCGCTCTTTACATTCCAGACT
>CAVLAW010000350.1:1536-2063 GCA_963661155.1 Tidjanibacter massiliensis
GTGTGCGCGTCAAGTGCCCGCCAGACAGGGAGTTGCTGGCAGGACGAAGGGAAGTTCCCGCGGTGCACATATCGCATCCCGCTGCATCAGAAGATAGCTCCGTCTATTATCTCCTGTTGTGGTCCGAGAATCTGCAAAGGAGGTATTTTTTATGCCAAAAAGCTCGAACGACCTCTTTTCCAGGATCTTTGAATCATCCCGTGAATTTAAGAAGGTCACCACTATCACCATCTGCGCCATGTTTGGCGCGCTGTCCGTTGTACTCGGATATTACTCCTTTAAGATCACACCAAACTTAAAGATCGGTTTTGGGTCCATCCCGAATATGCTGGTGGACTACCTGTTTGGACCAGTAGTCGGCTGTCTCTTCGGCGGTGCTATGGACGTGATCAAGTTCATGCTGAAGCCGGACGGTGGATTTATGCCGGGCTTTACGTTCAACGCAATGCTGGCGGCATTTATCTACGGCCTCTTCTTTTATAAGAAGAATCTGTCTCTGCCGCGGATCCTCACAGCGAAGCTCGTGG
>CAVLAW010000351.1:0-2054 GCA_963661155.1 Tidjanibacter massiliensis
TCACTTCTTCGTCCGACTTTTCCCAGATGCCTTCCAGATCAAACGCACCATTCTGGACTTTCTGCGCAAAGTCGGTGATGTACTCTGCCTTCCGGAAGCTGATTCCCAGCGATTGCAGTTTCTCCACCCCGGCATCCAGCACGGTCTGGGCGTTCACGGTGCCGAGGGTATCTTGCATTCTCTGCCAGATGGTTTCCTGCGCCTTTGTGGAGATCTGCTGGCCCACAATGTGATGCACCACCGCCGAAAACAGGTCTGTGTCCACCTCTCGATACACCGGCCCGATCTGCGCAATGACCTCGCCCAGCTTTTTGTCTTTCGACGCCAGATAGTTGATTTCGGTTTCTCCGTACGCAAAGTACATCAGTATTGCCCCTCTGCCTCGCGTTCCCGCCGGATGTCGCTCAGTTTTCGGCCTTGATACGTCCAGTGGACCGGCCCCTGAAGCGGATAACTTGTCTGCAAAATCTTTTGTGCCAACGACGAAAGCGAATAGGTTTGCCCCTGATACTCGATCTGCCGGTCGTCCTTCACCGTTGCGACCACTTCCGGGTGTCCCAGCAGCTCGATCTCCGTTCCTGTCGGGATGCCGCACCGCACAAAGGAGAACGGTGCCTTTCGCTCTTTGGCTTCTTCCTGAATTTCCGCAGCAACCTCTTCATCCACCACTTCATGACCTTCCGGCGTCAGCCGCTGCAGCTTGTCCATGGTTCCACTGAGTTTTGCAATGCTCTCTAACAGTGCATACGCGTCCTCTTTGGTCATCGCATAAAACTCTTTGGTGCGTGTTTTTCCGTCAAACGTGTCGATTGCCCGAAGCTCCGGATTCAGCCGGTCGATCAGTCCATGAAGTTCTTTGTCCTGCAGAGGCGTCGAGACATCGTATGTTGCATAAACCCGGAACGCAAACGGAATGCACTCGCTCCGATTCAGCTGCTTCAGCCGCTTTTCAATGTCCGTCGCATAACCGATCTTCACATAATCTGGGAACGAAGGATTCGTCAGAATATAGATCACGCCAGTCTTTTTCGCCGCACTCATTGCTTTTCCTTCGCTTTCTTTTGTTTTTACGTCTGTTGAGACATTTGGTCGTTGGTTCTATTGTACCAGATTCTGTCTTTTTTGTCACGGTCGTTTTGGATTGGTAGAGCAACAAAAGACCCCGGAAAGCTACACATAAACGTTGCTTTCCGGGGTGGGTTGAATTATTCTTTATTCGAGCTCAACTTCTGGCAGGGGATTTCTGGTTATACCATACCGTTTTTAACCTTTTGAAAAGGTCTGTTATTCTTTCTCATGCCATACGTTTATTTGAGTGTCTGAACTTTCGGTGTCGATTTGATGCCGGTCACCTTTCAGGCAGATTTCTTGGCATCTAATGCCTTGATTTCTTCGAGGGAGAGTTTCGTGTATTTCGCCACGGTTTCATACGGAACATCGTCGGCCAGCATCAAGCAGGCAATCTCAACGGCCCCTTCATGCTGGCCTTCTTTCCTTACTTCCTCAAAAGGGTCACTCATATCTGTCGCTCCTGCTCATGCGGACTTCTTGCCGTCCAAGGCTCTGACTTCCTCGACAGTCAGGCCCATTGCATCGGCAATCTCCTGATAAGACAATTTTCCAGCAGTGAGCAGCCGCTTGGCTGATTCAATAGCATTCTCCCGTGCGCCTTCTTCTCTTACTTCTTCAAAAGCTCTGCACATAGTTGCCACTCTCACTTGCACATTTCATGGACTGCATGAGCGAACTCCGTTTCATCCTGAACAAAATGATATGGTGCATACTCACCATAAGCATTTGGGCGGCTGATTGTCACCAGCTGCACACCCTTCGGAACTGCCACTTTATTAAGTCCTCGTTTTAATTCGACAAGAGCTTTTCCATGCGTCGTTTTTAACGCATAGCATCCATGCCCATTCTTGCTTTTCGCAATTAGATAGCACATCTTTAAGCCGGCTTCTTGCCAACAAGTTCTTCTACTTCCAAAAGCGTAAGGCCTGTATACTTGGCAACCTTATCACAAGAAACACCATCAGCCAACATTGTCAATGCAC
>CAVLAW010000352.1:0-2031 GCA_963661155.1 Tidjanibacter massiliensis
GGGAAAGATTGTGGAACGCGGCGATCACGATGCACTTCTGGCACAGAAAGGAAAATATTATCAGCTCTATCACGGAATGTTTGAGCTGAGCTAAAAGAAAGGAGCAATTTATATGAAGAAATATAACCGTATTTTTCTGATCGTTCTGGATTCCCTCGGAATCGGGGCGATGGCAGATTCAGAGAAGTTTGGAGATATCGGTGTCAACACGTTTGGACATATCTGGGAGACGCAGAGAGGTCTTACCATCCCGAATCTGCGCCGCCTTGGCATGGGAAATCTCTGCAAGGTGACGGAAGATGAGACAAAAGGCTACGCCAGAAGACTGAATGAGGCGAGCAACGGCAAAGACACCATGACCGGCCACTGGGAGATGATGGGAATTTACACGACGAAGCCGTTCGTGACGTTCACCGACCACGGCTTCCCGAAAGAGCTGATCGACGAGCTGGAACAGCGCACCGGCAGAAAGATCATCGGAAACAAGGCGGCAAGCGGAACCGAGATCCTCGACGAACTGGCAGAGCGCGAGATTCAGAACGGAGAACTGATCGTCTATACATCGGCGGATTCCGTGCTGCAGATCTGCGGCAATGAGGAGACGATGGGACTGGAGACGCTGTATCATTACTGCGAGATCGCCCGCGAGCTGACGATGAAGGATGAGTGGAAGGTCGGCCGTGTCATCGCAAGACCGTACGTCGGAAAGAAAAAAGGCGAGTTCGTCCGCACCTCGAACCGCCACGATTACGCCGTAAAACCAACAGGAAAAACCGTGCTGAACGCCATGCAGGAGGCCGGATACGATGTGATCAGCATCGGCAAAATCAACGATATTTTCTGCGGCGAGGGCATCACAGAGAGCCTGAAATCAAAGAGCAGTGTGCACGGCATGGAGCAGACGATCGAGACAGCAGGAAAGGATTTCCATGGACTGTGCTTCGTCAACCTTGTCGATTTTGACGCACTCTGGGGACACAGAAGAAACCCGGAAGGCTACGGAAAAGAGATCGAGAAATTCGACGTGAACCTTGGAAAACTGATGGAGCAGTTGAAAGATGACGATCTGCTTTTAATCACCGCAGACCACGGCAACGACCCGACCTACACCGGAACGGATCACACCAGAGAACAGGTGCCGCTCCTTGCTTACTCACCGTCCATGAAGGGAAGCGGCCTTCAGGAGACGAAGGATACCTTTGCCGTGATCGGCGCATCCGTTGCGGAGAACTTCAGCGTAAAAATGCCGGAGGGAACGATCGGAACCTCGATCCTTTCGGACTGGGAGTAACTGCTTGACGCTGCAGCAGTTGCGATATGTGGTGACCGTAGCGGAGATGGGAACCATCACAGAGGCGGCAAACCGGCTGTACATTTCCCAGCCGAGCCTCACAAATGCGATCCACGAGCTCGAAAAAGAGATGAATCTTGTGATTTTCAACCGGACGAACAAGGGAATCACCCTCTCGAAGGAGGGGGATGATTTTCTCGGCTATGCCCGTCAGGTGCTCGAGCAGGCGGCGATTCTGGAGGATAAGTACAAGGGAAAGGACGGCGGAAAGAAACAGTTCTGCGTGTCGACCCAGCATTACTCCTTTGCTGTCAATGCGTTTGTGGATCTGATTCAGAAATACGGGCAGAAGGAGTACGATTTCAGCCTCCGGGAGACGCAGACATACGAGATTATCGAGGATGTGGCGCGGATGCGCAGCGAGATCGGAATTCTGTTTTTGAACGACTTTAATGAAAAAGTGCTGACAAAACTGTTAAAAGCGCAGGATCTGGAGTTTCGTCTGCTATTCGTTGCCAAACCGCACGTTTTCATCAGCAGAAGCCACCCACTGGCACAGAAAACAGCGATCACCAACGAGGAACTCGAAGAATACCCGTACCTGTCGTTTGAGCAGGGAGAGCACAATTCGTTTTATTTTTCCGAGGAAATTTTTTCGGCATCGGAGCGGAAGAAAAACATCCGTGTGCGCGACCGTGCCACGCTGTTCAATCTTCTGATCGGCCTGAACGGTTATACCG